>JAZSLM010000054.1:0-17699 GCA_045535375.1 Eubacteriales bacterium | reverse complement strand
TCGTAAGCTCAAGAAGAGAGATTTCCGTCGCCTTTGGATCACCCGTATTTCGGCTGAGGCTAAGGTTAACGGTATGAACTACTCCACCTTTATGCACGGTCTCAAGAAGGCTGGCATCGAGCTCAACCGCAAGATGCTTGCTGAGCTCGCAGTAAGCGATAAGGCAGGATTTGCTGCTCTCGTTGAGAAGGCAAAGGCTGCTCTCTAAGCACTAAATTAATAGGGGCTGTATGCAGATATTCCGCTGCGACAGCCCCTGTTTCGGTATTTCAACTTTATAAATTTCGGGTGAAATCGACCCCAAAGGAGGAGATCCGAATGCCTTTTACTAAGGAAATAATCACCTCAAGACAAAATCCGACGGTTGTAAAACTTTGCGCTCTGCTTGATAAAAAGGAACGCAGAAAGAACCGCGTCTTCCGCATTGACGGACATAAACTGGTAAGCGAAGCCGTGGATTGCGGCGCGCATATCGACCTCATCGCGCTCTGCTCGGAAAAGGCAGAACGCTTTCTGCCGTTTGCTGAAAAGTGCGGCGCAAAAACAGTGCTTCTTTCTCCCGAAGTCTTTTCGAAGATCACCGAGGAAAAAGCCCCCGACGGAATCATCGCCGTCGTGAAATATATCGATGAGATACACAAAGAACTCTCGGTTTCCGATATCCCCGCATTGGCTTCGTCGGAAAAGAGAATAATGGCTTTTGAATCTTTGCGCGACCCCGGAAACCTCGGAACCGTTATTCGTTCCGCATCGGCTTTCGGAGTTGATACGCTTATTCTGTCCGCCGACTGCGCGGATATATATAATCCGAAAACTCTGCGCGGCGCGATGGGTGCGATATTCTCGCGTGAGATCCTTTTCTGTGAAGATCTTCCCGCCGCGCTCGCCCGCTTCTCCTGCGAGGGCAGAAGAGTTCTTGCCGCGATCCTTGATACCGAGGCTGTATCAGTCGAAAAAGCGGCTCTTACCGAAAAGGACATTGTTCTTATCGGAAACGAGGGTCACGGACTCAGCCGCGCGGCGGTGGAGGCATCGGATCTTTCGGTGATCCTGCCGATCAACACCGGTAGAGGTGTAGAATCGCTTAACGCCGCAACGGCGGCATCGGTGTTCATGTGGGAGCAGAGAAGAGCTTCCGCAAAATAAAAAGCGCCTTGGAGGAATAAATATGAGTAACTTCACCAAAGAAGGAATACTTTACGAGATATGGCTCACAACCTGCATTTCCGCGGGTTCAACGGCATATGAAAAGCTTTTTGAGCATTATTCAACCGCATATGACGTTTACCGCGCCGATGCGGGTGAACTTGAAAGAATAGGTCTGCCGGAAAAGTTCATCTACCGACTTATGCAAAAGGATCTGCGCCATGCGTCGGACGCCGCAGAATTCTGTCTAAAAAAGGATGTCAGACTCTTCATTCGCGGCGAGGCGGGATATCCCGAACGCCTTGCCTCCATCCCCAATCCGCCATATGCTCTCTATGTCAAAGGAGATATCAGAGCTGCGGAAAACGAGTATTCCACTTCAATTGTCGGAACCCGCAATATGAGTGAATACGGAATGAATATGGCGTATAAGATAGCGTATGAGCTTGCTTCCGCGGGTGCGGCAATAGTCAGCGGTATGGCTCTCGGGGTTGACGGCGTTGCTCACGTCGGAGCACTTGAAGCAAACGGCGATACGATCGCGGTTCTCGGTTGCGGTCTTGACAAAATATATCCTCCCGCACACAGAAGACTTATGGGAATCATCGCCGAACGCGGCGCGCTCGTGAGCGAATACGCGCCCGGAACCCCTCCCATGAGCGGCAATTTCCCGCTCCGTAACAGAATAATCAGCGGTATTTCACGCTCGACTCTCGTTATCGAGGGCAATACAAACAGCGGCTCCATGCTCACCGCACGCGAGGCTATAAGACAGGGCAGAGATATTTTTGCAATCCCCGGCAACGTCGGTGTCAGCAACGCGCTCGGAACGAATGTGCTGATACGCGATGGAGCTAGAGTTGCTCTTTCCGCGCGCGATATTATCGGTATCAGGGGTGACAGAGGTATCGACCTCGACAGACTCGCCGATGCCGAACTCAATTCTAATCTGGATATCAACATTTTGAAATATTACGGAGTTTCACCGGCGGCATATATTGCCGAGCCCGCTATCCGAGACGAGATCGGCAGACTTGAAGAGGCACCGGCAAAGAAAGAGCCCGAACGCCGTGAAAAGAAGATCGAAAAGAAAGAATCCGTTCCTGAGCCCCAACCTCGTAGATCTTCTCCCGCACCGCTTTCAGACGGTATTACGAAAGACATCTACGAGTCCATGCCGATCGGAACGCCCGTCAGCGCGGATTTCTTTGCGGGGCTTGGAATTTCGTCCGGCGAACTGGTCGGACAGCTCTCAATGCTTGAAGTTATGGGGTATATAACTTCGGCTCCCGGCGGAACTTATTTGAGAGAAATTTGAAATTTCCTCTTGACAAGCGCAAAAAAACATTATACAATATAAAATAGGCAATTTTGCACAAACCTATTTCGAAAGGAACACTTCAGTCGTATGGCTAAGAATCTGGTAATAATCGAGTCACCTTCCAAGGCGCACACCATTCAGGCGTGCCTTGGTTCAAATTATAAGATAGTTGCATCAAAGGGTCACGTGCGTGACCTTCCCAAGTCAACCTTTGCAATAGATATCGATAACGATTTCACACCGAAATATATCAATATCCGCGGCAAGGGTGACCTTATCAAGGATCTCAAAAAGGAAGCAAAGGCTGCGAAGACCGTATTTCTCGCAACCGACCCTGACCGCGAGGGAGAGGCTATTTCCTGGCATCTCGCTGCGGCACTTGAGATCCCCGAAGACAAACTCAAGAGAGTTACTTTCAACGAGATAACCAAGACTGCTATCAAGGCGTCTATCAAGCAGCCCCGCGCTATTGATATCAATCTCGTAAACGCACAACAGTCGCGCCGTATCCTTGACCGAATCGTGGGATACAAGCTCAGCCCCCTGCTTTGGAAGAGAGTAAAGCACGGCCTTTCTGCAGGACGCGTACAGTCCGTGGCGACCCGCCTTGTAGTTGAGCGCGAGGAAGAGATCCGCGCATTCATCCCCGAGGAATATTGGACCGTTGCAGCAAAGCTTGACGCAAACGGAAACGAGGTTGAAGTTCGCTATTACGGCGATGCCGCAACCGGAAATAAGGTAAAACTGAATAACGAAGCAGAAGCAAAGGCTGTCGTTGATGCAGTACTCGGAAAGGATATGAACGTCAAGGGTGTCAAGAGAGGCGTCAAGTATAAAACTCCCGCGCCTCCTTTCACCACCTCCACAATGCTTCAGGAAGCTGCAAGAAAGCTTGGTTTCCAGTCTGCAAGAACTATGCGCACCGCGCAGGAGCTTTACGAAGGTATCAACCTCGGCCCCGCAAACGGCGGCGCTCAGGGTATTATCACCTATATGCGTACCGACTCGCTCCGTATCGCAGCAGAGGCACAGGAAGCAGCACGCGAATTCATCACCGAAAAGTACGGCGAGAGCTTCTGTCCCACTACCCCCAGAGTCTTTAAGACCAAGGCAAATGCGCAGGACGCACACGAAGCTATCAGACCTGCAAGAGTCGCCCTCCTTCCCGCACAGATCAAACCTTTCCTTACCCCCGATCAGTTCAAACTCTATAAGCTCATCTGGGAGCGCTTCGTAGCGAGCCAGATGGAGTCCGCAAAGCTTGATACTCTCAATATTGATTTCGAGTCCGCGGGACATCTTTTCCGCACCGGCGGATATACCGTCGCTTTCCAGGGTTATATGGCTGTCTACGAAGAAGGAACCGATGAGCAGACCAAAAAGGCTGACGATCCCGAGGATATCAAGAATTTCAAGATCCCGAATATCACCGAGGGTCAGATCCTGCCTTGCGTTGACGTAAGCCGCGCAAAGCACTTCACCGAGCCCCCCGCAAGATATAACGAAGCAAGCCTTATCAAGGCGCTCGAGGAAAAGGGAATCGGCCGTCCCAGTACGATTCCTCCCACAATCACTACCATTATCTCCCGCGACTACGTCAAGCGTGAGGGCAAAGCTCTCGTTCCCACCGAACTCGGTGAGGTCACCACCGCGATGATGAAGGAAGATTTTGCCGACATCGTCGATTACAAGTTCACTGCAAGAATGGAAAGCCAGCTCGACGAGATCGAAGCGGGCGAGACCGATATGATCGAAGTTCTTCGCGAATTCTGGACCGGCTTTGAACGTGAGCTTGCTGAGGCAGAGAAGAAGAGCGCATACGAAACCGCACCCGCTATCGTTGAGGAAACCGATATCATCTGCGATAAGTGCGGAGCCAAGATGATCGTCAAGTCGGGCAGATTCGGCAAGTTTGCCGCCTGCCCCAACTATCCCGAATGCAAGAACACCAAGCCGCTCGATGCAGGCAAGCAGACAGAGAAAAAGGCTCCAGTTGTTGCCGATTTCAAGTGTGAGGTCTGCGGCGGCGATATGGTAGAACGCCACGGCAAGTACGGAAGCTTCTTTGCATGCGCAAACTACCCCAAGTGTAAGTTCATCAAGCAGCAGCAGAATAAGCTCGAAGGTGTTTCCTGCCCCAAGTGCGGCGGCGCAATTCTCGTCCGTCAGGGCAGAAACAGAAGCCAGTTCTACAGCTGTGAAAAATATCCCGAGTGTGATTGGTCGAGCTGGGATCTCCCCGTAGCCGAGAAATGCCCCGAATGCGGCGAGATGCTCTACAAGAAGAAATCGCGCCCCGGCGCGCTCATCTGCAAGAACAAGGACTGCGGATACGTGAAGGAAGAACTTGTGCCCGAAGATAAGTTCGACTTTATCCCGGCGGATAACGAGCCGCTTCCCGAGGCTCCGATGTCGCCTCTCGATATGCCGCCCCCTCCCGGTGACGACGATATCCCGTTCTGATAAGAAAAACAAAAGGAATTAATTGATATGACAGGCGAAATGCCCAAATATATAAACGTCCTCGGCGCAGGTCTTGCCGGCTGTGGAGCAGCCTGGCAGGCCGCTCGCCTCGGCGTAAAAGTAAGACTTTTCGAGATGAAGCCCAAAAAGTTCACCCCCGCGCACAAGAGCGAGGGTTTTGCCGAGCTTGTTTGCTCGAATTCGCTTCGCTCGGACAGCGTTACAAATGCCGTAGGACTTCTCAAGGAAGAGATGAGACATCTTTCATCTCTCGTCCTTGAAGCAGCCGATGCCACCCGCGTCCCCGCAGGCTCGGCACTTGCCGTTGACAGAGTGAAATTCTCGGAATACATCACCGAAAAGATTCGCTCCAATCCCAATATTGAAGTGATTGAGGAAGAGGTAACCTCTGTTCCCGATGGCGAGATCACCGTTATTGCCACCGGACCTCTCACAAGCGACGCTATGGCAGAGTATATCAGAAACGAGCTCGGCTGTCCCGGACTTCATTTTTTCGATGCAGCTGCGCCCATAGTTGACGCTGAAAGTATCAATACTGACATCGCTTTCTTTGCTTCGCGCTATGATAAAGGAGATGCCGATTACCTCAACTGCCCGATGACGAAGGAGCAGTACGATGCTTTTTACGATGCCCTTGTCTCCGCGCGCGAGGCAGAGCTTCATGATTTTGATAAGGAATCACAGAAGGATCTTAAGGTTTTTGAGGGCTGTATGCCCGTTGAAGTCATGGCAAAGAGAGGAAGAGATACCCTTCTTTTCGGCCCTCTGAAGCCCGTCGGACTCAACGACCCCCGACACCCCGAGGTAAAGTGCTATCACGCCGTCGTTCAGCTTCGCCGTGAGGATGAACAGGGAAGTATGTATAACCTTGTCGGTTTCCAGACTCATCTTGCATTCCCTGAGCAGAAGAGAGTATTTTCGATGATCCCCGGACTTGAAAACGCGGAATTTCTGCGTTACGGAGTAATGCACAGGAATACATACTTAAACTCACCCGGTCTTCTCGGAGCAGATTATTCACTCCTCTCCCGTCCCGGCGTATATTTCGCGGGACAGATGACGGGCGTTGAAGGATATATCGAATCTGCGGGCTCGGGGCTCGTTGCGGGTCTTAACGCCGCGCGTCGTGCACTTGGTGAGGATGCTGTTATTTTCCCCGAGGAAACTATGATCGGCGCAATGGCGGCATACGTTTCAAGAGGTACAACGGGCTCTTTTACACCTATGAATGCAAATTTCGGAATAATCGCACCTCTGCCCATGAAAGTCAAGGGCGGTAAGGTCGCAAGATACACCGTTTATGCGGAGAGAGCTCTCCGCGAGATAAAGAACTTCGGGCAGAAACCCGACGGAGAAGAGAAATGAGAGTAATTGTTGACTGTATGGGCGGCGACAAGGCTCCCCTTGAAGTAGTCAAGGGCGCGTATGCCGCATCGCTCGAATACAATGCCAATTTCATACTTGTCGGCGACAAAGCAGAGATAATGCGCATCGCTGATGAGGAAGGTATGGATCTGCGCCGCTTTGATATCGTGGATGCTCCTGTGACTATCGAAATGACCGACCCGCCTCTTGCCGTTATGAAGGCAAAGAAGGAATCGAGCATGAACGTGGCTCTGACTATGCTTGCCGAGGGCAAGGGCGATGCTCTTGTCAGCACGGGTAACACCGGTGCACTCTTTACGGGAGCTACCTTGATCGTCAGAAAGATCAAGGGCATCAAACGCCCTGCGATTGCAAGCATTCTCCCTATGTCGCCTCCCGTTTTGCTTCTTGATTCGGGTGCAAATATTTCCGTTACCCCCGCATATCTTGAGCAGTTTGCCATTATGGGAAGTATTTATATGCACAAAATTTACGGTCTTTCCGCGCCCCGCGTCGGACTTCTCAATAACGGAACCGAGGATTCCAAGGGTACCGAGCTTCAGATCGAATCCTATAAATTGCTTATGGATTCTCCCTCGCTCAATTTCGTCGGAAATATCGAGGCGAATATGGTGCCGAAGGATGCGTGCGACGTTCTCGTTACCGATGGATTTACCGGCAATATCCTGCTCAAATCCATCGAGGGTATGGGTAAGATGATGCTCCGTACGATGAAGGATATCTTCTATGCGGATATGCTTGCCAAGATCTCGGGATTACTTATCAAGAAGAAGATCAGCGAGGTCAAGGCAGTCTTCGATCCCAATGAGTACGGCGGAGCACCGATCCTGGGTATATCGAAGCCGGTAATCAAGGCACACGGCTCATCGAACGCCAAGGCTGTCAAGAGCGCCGTGAGACAGGCGATCGCTTATGCCGAATCGGGCGTTATCTACAGCATTGCCCGCGAAACCAAGCTATTTATGCCCGAAACTTCCTCCAAAAAGACCGAGGAAGCCGCTGTTACGGGCGCAAGTGAAAAATAACGAAAGTGAGAATATAGTATCGTGTTCGATACCGTAAATACAGCCGCGCTTGAGGAAAAGATCGGCTATAATTTCAAAGACCGCTCCCTGCTTGAGGAAGCTCTGACTCATTCCTCGTATGCAAATGAGCACGGAGGGATCAAAAAACATAAATGCAACGAACGCCTTGAATTTCTCGGCGACGCGGTGCTTTCTTCCGTGACTGCGGAATATCTTTTCCGCAAGTTTTCCGATCAGCCCGAGGGTGATCTCACCCGAATGAGGGCCGAGCTCGTCTGCGAGAAAGCTCTTGCGGAATATGCAGGAAAGATAGGTCTCGGAGCCGTTCTTCTTCTCGGTAAAGGCGAGGAAAGAGGCGGAGGAAGAGAGAGAAAATCCATCCTTGCCGATGCTTTCGAGGCTTTGCTTGCCGCAGTCTATCTCGATGCGGGAGCAAATAACGAAGCAAAGAATTCGATCAGAACCTATCTTATGCCCCTTGTAGAAGCGCGCATCGAAGTGCTTCTTGCCGAATGGCACGGCGCGGATTACAAAACTCTGCTCCAACAGTTCATTCAACGTTCCGAGGGCGAGATACTTGAATACGTGACTGTCGGCGAAAGAGGCCCCGATCACGCCAAAGTCTTCACGGTTGAGGCAAGACTGAATTCCAACATAATCGGAACAGGAGAGGGTGCAACCAAGCGCGCGGCTGAACAGTCGGCGGCAAAGCAGGCGCTTACTCTCTTCGGGGAGCTTTAATTTTTATATTCGCAGGGTGCGCTTTCGGGCTCACCCTGCAAAAGTGTTTTTTCGGAAAGGAGAAAGAAGGATGAGGCACGTCAATATTCCCGTATTTATACCCCATCTGGGATGTCCGAATAATTGTGTTTTCTGCGATCAGCGAAAGATTTCCGGGTGCCTTTCCTTTGACGAATCCGGCGTTGAAAAGGAGATTGAAGAAGCTCTTTCCACTCTTTCTCCCGGCGACGAAGTTGAGATAGCTTTCTTCGGCGGCTCATTCACGGGCATCGACCGCGATCTTATGTTACGACTTCTCGATATCTCGGATAGATTCGTAAACAGCGGCAGAGTGCTTTCCGTCAGATGTTCGACCCGCCCTGATTATATAGACCCCGATATCCTCAAAATACTGTCCGAACATCACGTTAAAACGGTTGAACTCGGGATCCAAAGCATGTCTGATGCCGTGCTGACCGCTTCCAAAAGGGGGCATACTGCAGAAAGAACGCGAGAGGCTTGCCGTGCACTCAAAGGGTGCGGTTTTAATCTTATCGGTCAGATGATGATAGGCCTTCCCGCATCAACTGCAGAGGCGGAGATCGAAACGGCCAAAGCGATCTGCGATCTCGGTGCGGACGGCGCAAGGGTATATCCAACCGTTGTTTTCGCTTCGACCGAGCTTGCGGAAATGTCCGCGGACGGCAGATACACGCCCCTTTCAATCGATGAAGCTATCGACAGAACCGCATACGTTCTCGACGTTTTCGATCGTGCCGATGTTCCGGTTATCCGAGTGGGACTTTGTTCCGGAGAGAGCCTTTCTTCACCCGAAAGCGTTGTCGGCGGCGCAAATCATCCGGCACTCGGCGAGCTTGCGATGGGCGAGCTTACCTATCGCCGCATCTGTGAGAAGGCTGATGAGATTTTATCCCATATTGACGGAAAAGGAAAAACTATGACGGTTTATGTCCCCCGCGGAGCAACCTCACGCGCTGTCGGACAGAAAAAACGCAATATTTTGCGCTTAAATGAAAAATATTGCAAAAATCATGCAATAAATCGCATAAAAATTCTTGAAAATTCTTCTATAATAGGTTATAATATTATAATAGACATAAATTAAGCGATCACCTTGATCGCGGAGGTATAAATTGTATCTTAAGCAAATAGAACTTCAGGGCTTCAAGTCCTTTCCCGACAGAACGAGATTGGTCTTTGAGCCGGGTGCGACAGTAATCATCGGTCCCAACGGAAGCGGAAAATCTAATATCTCGGACGCTATGCGTTGGGTCCTCGGAGAAATATCTTCAAAAAGCCTTCGAGGCACGAAGATGGAGGATATCATCTTCGGCGGCTCGGATAGCCGTAAGCCTATGAGCTATGCCGAGGTTTCGGTAACCTTTGACAATACCCATATCGGTTCGGATGCCCGCCTCGATTGCCCGTATGACGAGGTCACCGTAACCCGTCGCTATTACCGCAACGGCGACAGCGAATATTTCATCAACAAGGGTAAGGTAAGACTCCGTGATATCTACGAGCTCTTCCTCAACACCGGTATCGGCCGTGACGGTTATTCGATAATCGGCCAGGGTAGAATCGCGGATATCATATCGCGTAAAAACGACGAGAGAAGAGGTATCTTCGAGGATGCCGCGGGAATTGCGAAATTCCGCCACCGCAAGAACGAAGCCGAGCGCAAGCTTGCCGCAACCGAGCAGAATATGGAGCGCGTACAGGATATCGTCAACGTCCTCGGCTCGCGCCTTGCCACCCTTGAACGTGAAAGCGTCAAGGCAAAACGCTTTATCGAGTACAGCGAGGTAAAAAGACAGGCTGACGTTCAGCTTTGGCTTTATGATACCGAAGGTCTCCGCACCGCTGAAAACGAGTCGAACACCGAGCTTCGCCGCACCGACAGAGAGATCGGCGAAACCGACGAAAGTCTTGCAACTCTCCGCGAGCAGCAGGAAAGACTCGAGTCGCTGGCTTTTGAAAACAAAGCCGAAGCCGCAAGGATCGCCTCAGAGATCTCTGCGAGAACAAGAGATAACTACGAGCTTGATGCAAAGATCAAGGTCATCAATACGAATATCACGCATACCGAGGGAAGCGTTTCGGTAGAACGTGCAACTGCCGAAGGACTCCGCACCTCCGCTTTCGACGAGGACGCAAGAGCGGCATCAAAGGACGGCGAGGCAAAGTCTATCGCCGCAAATATTGCCGAGCTTACCGGCGAAGAAACAAAGCTTACAAACGCAGTTGCGGATGCCGAAAAGCTTGCCGACAGCCATGACAGCGCGATCGGACTTGCCTTTGAAGAACTTTCCGCGGCAAAGGAAGAAATTTCCGATATCCACGCTCGTCTCGAGCTTCTCGGACGCTCCGATGAAGAGGACGAGGGACGTGACGAGGCGGCAAGAAAAAATGTAAACGAGCGCAAAAAGCTTGCGGCAGCTCACGAAGCCGAATGCGAGGACAGTGAGCGTACCATCGCCGAATACGATGCAAAGCTCGCGGAAAACGCCGAACTTCTTGCGGAAAAGAAGGCAGAGGCTGATACCCTCCGTGTCAAGCGCGACAGCGACCGCTCTGACCTGACCTCTGCCGAGATCAGAATCGATACACTCGGCGGCAAGATCGAAGCTCTCCGCCGAATGGAGGAGCACTTCGAGGGATATAACAACAGCGTTAAATTCGTTATGCGCTCTTATTCCGAGGGCAAGATAGGCGGTGGAAAGATATACGGTCCGCTTTCCTCGCTCATCACGGTTGATAGCAAATACGTAACCGCTATCGAGACCGCACTTGGTGCGGCAATACAGAATATCGTTGTTGACGAGGAAAGAACCGCCCATGCGGCGATCTCTTGCCTCAAACGCAACAATGCGGGCAGAGCGACCTTCATGCCGCTGACGTCCGTCAGAGCCGCCGCAGATCCCACACGCGAAATGAAGCAGTCCGCATCCTTCAAGGGATATATCGGAATTGCATCTGAGCTGATTTCGGCTGATGCAAAATTCAATGCAATTCTGTCCTCGATGCTCGGCAGAATTATCGTTTTCGATAACCTCGAAAATGCGACAGAAATGGCAAAGGCGCTCCGTTACAGCGTCCGCACGGTAACCCTCGACGGTCAGCAGATCAACCGCGACGGTTCCTTCACCGGAGGTTCGCTCCGTACATCGAGCGGTATTCTTACCCGTGCAGATGAGATCAAGAGAATGAGCGCAGAACTCGATCTTCTTACGAAAAATTCTGCCAAGCTGCGTGCATCGCTCGAAACTCTCGAAGCTACACTTTCCGAGCTCGAAAACGATATCGAGGCAGATGAAAGCGCTAACGCAATGATCGCAACTCTGCGCGCCGTTGAGGCAACCAGACTTGAAAAGAATAAAGAAACTCTTGCCGCTGACCGCGAGCTTCTTGAAAAGTTCATGGCAGACCTCGAAAACGTGGCGGGTGAAAAAGAACGCCGCGCGGCAGAGATAGAAACTCTTGAAGCGCGTGAACGTGAGCTGGCTGAGAAGGTATCCGAGCTTGAAGAATTCCGCGCAGAAACCGAAGAAAAGCGGCACGCGGCGCTCAAGGAGCGTGACAGACTCCGCGCGGAGATCATGACCGTGACGGTCCGCATCTCCGAGCTCCGCCGCGATATCGAAAGCTGCAACGCACTTGCAGAGATGTCGCGCGAAAAGGCACGCGCACTCCGAATTGATGCCGTTGCAAGAGAAAATGCCGCAAGCGAGGCACTTGCAAGAGTTGCCGAACTCAAGCACGAGCTTGACGAAGCGATCAACACTCTCGGCGCGGGAGAAGAGAAGCTTACCGAGCTCAATGCGCGCCGTACGGCAATCGAGGAAGGCTCTCTCGAGTACGAAGGCAAACTCGTAACCCTCCGCAACTCCGTCGAGGAACGCCGTTCCCGCAGAGATAAACTCATTGCGGACAAGCTCCGCCTTGAAACCAACCTCGCGCAGATCCGAGCAAAGCTCGATGCCGAAACAAAGACTTTCTGGGACGAATACGGCCTGACAAGAGCCGAGGCAATGGCATTCGGTTATCCCTTTATCACCGCCGAGGAACGCCCCGCAGTATTCGCGCTCCAGACCGAATATAGAAACAAGATAAGAAACATCGGACACGTAAACCTGTCCGTTATCGACGAATATCAGACCGAAAAGGCGCAGTATGACGAAAAGACCGCCCAGATGGCAGACCTTGAAAAGGCGAAGAACGAGCTTGAAAAGGTCATCAAGAGCCTCGAGGCGGAAATGGAAAAGACATTCGTTGACTCCTTCAACCAGATCAACGAAAACTTCAAGCGCACCTTCTCCGAGCTTTTCGGAGGCGGTTCCGCAGAGCTGATACTGACCGAACCCGATAACGTCCTTGAAAGCGGAATTGAGATCAAGGCGGCGCCTCCCGGCAAGATCATCAAGTCACTGATGCAGCTTTCGGGCGGCGAGCAGGCATTTGTTGCTATCGCGCTCTTCTTTGCGATACTGCAGGTCAACCCCACGCCTTTCTGCATCCTCGACGAGATCGAGGCGGCACTTGACGAAGTCAACGTTGAGCGCTTCTCGCAGTACATTCACCGTTATTCTGACGATACTCAGTTTATACTTATCACACACCGCCGCGGCACGATGAACGCAGCAGACAGACTTTACGGCGTAACGATGCCCGAGTCGGGTATCTCGAAGATACTGACGCTCGACGTGGCGGAAATAGCAAATAAAAAAGGAGAACTCTTTGATGGGATTTCTTGATAAATTAAAAGCAGGTCTCGGAAAGACCAAAAATGCCCTTATGGGTCAGATCGACAACGTCATCAAGGCTTTTGTCAAGATCGACGAGGACGCGCTTGAGGAGCTCGAAGAGGCTCTTATCTGCGCCGACGTCGGTGTTACGGCAGCCGAGGAAATAATCGAAATGCTCCGCGAGCGCATCAAGGATGATCGCCTCAAGTCCCGCGAGGACACCGAGATCGCGATCCGCGAGATCATTTCCGATATGATCGGCGAGGGCGAACCCCTCAACCTTACGACCACCCCCTCCGTTATCCTCGTGATCGGCGTTAACGGTGCGGGCAAGACCACCTCGATCGGCAAGATCTCGAACAGACTCCGCCAGGAGGGCAAAAAGGTCGTTGTTGCGGCTGCGGATACCTTCCGTGCGGCAGCAATCGATCAGCTTGCCGAATGGTGTAAGAGAGCGGACGTTGAGCTTGTCAAGCAGACCGAGGGCAGCGACCCCGCCGCAGTCGTTTACGACGCTGCAAACTACGCGAGAAATCGCGGAGCCGACGTTCTTATCGTCGATACCGCAGGCAGACTTCACAATAAAAAGAACCTTATGAACGAGCTTGCAAAGATCAACCGCGTTATTGATCGCGAGCTCCCCGGCACGGCGCGCGAGAATCTTCTCGTTCTCGACGCGACCACCGGTCAGAATGCGATTCTGCAGGCAAAGGAATTCAAGAACGCCGCGGAGATCACGGGCCTTGTCCTCAACAAGCTCGACGGCACTGCAAAGGGCGGCATCGTCCTTTCGATCCGCAAGGAACTCGGTATTCCCGTCAAATTCATCGGTGTCGGCGAGAAGATCGACGACATGCAGGAATTCGATTCCAAGGAATTCGCCGAAGCGCTTTTCAATTAAGGTGACGCTATGAAAATTTGTATAGCATCAAAAAACCGCGGAAAGATAGCAGAGCTCCAGAAGCTTCTTTCCGAGTATATCACCGATGTGGAGATCGAACTTGTTTCTCTCGATGACGTCGGTTTTACCGGCGATATCGAAGAAAACGGCACGACATTTGAAGAAAACGCACTTATCAAGGCACGCGCGGCGGCGGAGTTCTCGGGACTTTGCTCGATCGCGGACGATTCGGGGCTTATTGTAAATGCCCTGGACGGCGAGCCTGGTGTTTACTCCGCGAGATACGCCGGCGAACCCTGTGACGATCGAAAGAATAACGAAAAACTCCTCAAAAATCTCGAGGGAGTAGGCGACAGAAGCGCGGCTTTCGTTTGCACGATAGCTTGCGTTATCCCCGAGGGTCAGCCTCTCGCGGGTGAGCCGATCATCGGTACGGGCTATTGCCCCGGCGAGATCCTCTTCAATCCCAGAGGAAACGGCGGATTTGGATACGATCCCCTCTTCTGGTTCGATCCTTTCGGCAAGACTTTTGCGGAAATGAGCGCGGAAGAGAAGAATGCGATCAGCCACCGCGGCGCGGGAGTTAAGGCGTTTGCCGCCGCATTCAATAAGCGAATCGCTGAAGAAAAAGAAAAACTTTGGAAAAGGTACGGATTATGATTATAAACTCTAAACAAAGAGCATATCTTCGCTCTCTCGCAACCGCTGAACCGACTATCATGCAGATCGGCAAGGACGGACTTGGTGAGAATCTTGTAAAAACGGTTTCCGACGCCCTCGAGGCTCGTGAGCTTATCAAGCTTGCAGTGCTTGATAACTGCGCCTGGTCTCCACGCGAGGCTGCCGAAGCACTTGCGGAAGCAACCGATTCCGCAGTCGTTTGTACCATTGGCAAAAAGCTGGTTCTTTACCGCCCGTCAAAAAAGAACCCCAAGATCGTACTTGAATGAACACCGGGTACAACGAAAACATCCGCCGCGTAGGCATCTACGGCGGAACCTTTGCACCTCCGCATGTCGGTCACGTCGAAGCGGCTCGTGCATTTATGAAGCAGATGCGCCTTGATTATCTTTATGTTATTCCCGCCGCGATCCCGCCTCACAAGCAGTGCGATTTCACGGTCGATCCCTTTCACAGACTCGCAATGTGCGATCTCGCCTTTTCGGGAATAGACGGTGTTATCGTAAGCGATCTTGAACTCCGCCGCGGAGGTGTCAGCTATACAGTCGATACCCTGCGCGAGCTGACCGCACCCGATACGCGTCTGTTTCTCTTCTGCGGAACCGATATGTTCCTGACTCTCGATCAGTGGTACTGTGCGGACGAGATCTTCAAGCTCTGCTATCCCATATATATCCGCCGCGAGAACGATCCGTTTATAACGAACAGAATTCTTAAAAAGATCGGCGAATATACAGAAAAATACAATGCCATTGTCCGCCGTGTCGTCACCGAACCGATCGAGATATCCTCGAGTCTTGTACGCAAGACTCTCAATGAAGGCGGCGATATTTCGGATATGGTCGATCCCAAGGTCAAGATGTATATCGAAGACCACGGCCTTTTCAGATGATTACCCCGCTTCAGATCGAAAAGCTCAGGGAAAGCGTTGCATCAGTTCTTTCGGAAAAACGGATGAAGCACGTTCTTGCAGTTGAAGATATGGCGTTCCGCCTCGGTAAGCTTTATTTCCGTGATGATGAGAACATGATGCTTTTGATAGCCGCAGCGCTTCTTCACGATGTGACAAAGGAACTTACGGACGAAGAGCAACTTGCTCTTCTCGAAAGTTATTCGGTCAGACCGTTGCCCGAGGAGCTTGATTCGATGCCGACCATCCACGCGCTAACAGCCGCGCTTGCGATCCCCGACAGATTTCCCGAATTCGCTGATCCGAGGCTGATCGACGCCGTGCGTTATCATACGACCGGCAGAGAGGGAATGAGCGTATTTGAAAAGATAGTTTTCCTCGCCGATTATATCGACGAAACGAGAACTTATCGATCCTGCGTTGAGATTCGTGATGATTTCTTTTCCGTCAAACCCGAGGAGATGGATGAGGACGAAAAAATTCGCCACCTCGACCGTGCGGCACTTCGATCAATAGACAATACCTTGTCGTATTTACGCTCTGAGGGAAGAAGCATTCATCCTCTGACACTCGAAGCGCAAGCTGACCTGAAAGCGAGGCTCGGGGAATGAAGCTTGACAAGATATACGTTATCGGATTTATAATGATACTGTCGCTATCTCTGATTTTATTCTCACTCCTTGCACTGAAAGCGGCATTTTATCGACCGACGGTTGATACGGGAGTACCCTTTACAGATAACGTTCCGCTTGCGCCGTCTCCCGAGCAAACTCTGTCGGAAAACACTCAACCTCCCGAGGTAACGACAGAACCAATACCCGATTACGTGCGGGAAAAGGATAAATATCTCTTCCTCGTCGTCGGTGTCGATAAGGCGTCCGGCAGGGGAGATGCGATCCTGCTTGCATCCTTCGACGTTTCTGCGGGTAGAATATCGGTAATGCAGATCCCGCGCGACACATATATAGAGTGGAACGGTAAAGAGGACAAAATAAATTCCATCGTGCTTGACGCGGACGTTTACACGATGCGCGATATCCTCGAAGTCACTCTTTGCATCAATATCGATTATACCGCGCTGATCGACCTCGAAGCTCTTGAAGTCATCGTCGATTCCGTCGGCGGAGTCGAGATAGACGTTCCGTTTGATATGAAGTACAGCGATCCGTTCCAGGATCTCTATATCGATCTCAAAGCGGGCTTGCAGGTGCTTGACGGTAAGAACGCGACCGATTTTATTCGCTTCCGTTCGGATTATGCGGACGGCGATCTCGGCAGAATAGACGCGCAAAAGCAGTTTATGTCCTCGCTTTTCAAAAAGGTGATGAACGAGATGAACGCAGTAGAGGCACTTTCGATCGCAAAAGGCGTGCTTCCGATGCTCGAGACCGATATCACACTCGACGATGCCGCATATTTTGCGGGAAAGTTCTTCTCAACAAAAGACCGCAACCTTGAAATGTTGACCGCTCCCGGTTTTCAGCTGCACAAAACCAACCCCGAGGCTTGGTATTACGTGCTCTCGAAGGACGGAATGCTCGAAGCAGTAAACACATATTTTAACGTATATGACAACAAAATCGCGGAAAGTCTTTTTGATCCTTCCATGATACTTTGCAAAGAGGAAGACGACGATTTTTTGCGTATTTATAAATATTCAATTCTCCCTCCCAGACCGGTTGAGGGATAAATCAAAAATCAATTTCTTAATATAGAAAGGAAAACAAAGATGGAAAACACCCAGTTCTCCGTAACAGTTGAAAAAGATGAGCAGGGAATTGAAAATTCTCTTTCGCTCGCAAAGGCAATCTACAAGGTTCTTGACCACAAGAACGGTGAGGATCTTGCAGTTATGCGCGTAGGCGATAAGATCGACCTTACCGACTATTTCGTGCTTTGCACCGCACAGTCAAATACCCACGTTAAGGCGCTTACCGATGAGGTTGAGTATCAGCTCGAGAAGATCGAGATCAAGGCTGACCGCGTTGAAGGTAGAGGCTCGGATAACTCCTGGATGGTAATGGACTACGGCAGAGTCATCGTTCATATCTTCAGCCGCGAAATGCGCGAGTTCTACAACCTCGATAAGCTCTATTCTGATACCGAAAGAATCACAGTAGAAGACTAATAAAATAATTCCTTTTAAGGAGCACATATTATGAGAAACAATTTCAGAGATTTTGAAAAGAAATGGCAGTCCCGCTGGGACGAAGAAAAAGCCTTCCACGCCGCTGACCCCGGAGAGAAGGGAAGCGAAAAGCCTAAATTCTACGCACTCGTAGAATTCCCCTATCCGAGCGGCTCCGGTATGCACGTCGGACACATCAAGGCGTATTCCGGACTTGAGAAGTCGGAAGGC
>JAZSLM010000068.1:0-41850 GCA_045535375.1 Eubacteriales bacterium | reverse complement strand
AATACACCCCCCCCCCCAGAGGGAAAGGCTGTGGGGGCGCTGTTTATAAGTGAAAAGTGAAGAGTGGAAAGTGAAAAGTGTCGGAAACTTTTTTCGCTTCGCTCAAAAAGTAATTTTATAGAAAATATATTTTTATAGGAGAAATAAAATGAACGTAAGAATCAATGCTATCGATTATTCGGTAGAAAATGCATCGACTGTTTTTGAAGCCGCTTCGGCTGCCGGCGTTGTTGCCCGCGAGCATATCGCGGCAAAGGTAAACGGTGTCGTTTCGGCTATGTCCGCGTCCGTCAAGGAAGGCGACGAGATCATTCTTCTCACCTTTGCGGACGAAGAGGGCAAGAAGGTCTACCGCCACACCGCATCCCACATCCTTGCTCAGGCTGTAAAGAGACTTTACCCCGAGACCAAGCTCACCATCGGTCCCGCGGTTGACAACGGCTTCTACTATGACTTCGACAGCGAGATCTCCTTTACCCAGGAGATCCTCAAGGCTCTCGAGTCCGAGATGAAGAAGATCATGCGCGAGAACCTCCGCATCGAGCGCTTTGAGCTCCCCCGCGACGAGGCTATCGCTCTTATGACAGAGAAGAATGAACCCTACAAGGTTCAGCTTATCGAGGAGCTTCCCGATGACGCTGTTATCAGCTTTTACCGTCAGGGCGAGTTCGTCGACCTCTGCGCAGGTCCTCACCTTTTCTCGACCGCCGCTGTAAGAGCCGTAAAGCTCACGCAGTGCACCGGCGCGTACTGGAAGGGCGATCAGAACAACAAGATGCTTCAGCGCGTTTACGGTATCGCATATCCCTCGAAGGAAGAGATGAACGCGTACCTCACCGCAGTTGAAGAGGCAAAAAAGCGCGACCACAACAAGATCGGCCGCGAACTTGAATATTTTACCACCGTTGACTCGATCGGTCAGGGTCTTCCCATTATGCTCCCCAAGGGGGCGAGAACCATCCAGATCCTCCAGAGATTCGTCGAGGACGAGGAGAGAAGACGCGGATATCTTCTCACCAAGACACCGCTTATGGCAAAGTCCGACCTCTACAAGATCTCGGGACACTGGGATCACTACCGCGACGGAATGTTCATCCTCGGCGATCCCGACGACGAGACCAAGGAATGCTTCGCTCTTCGTCCGATGACCTGTCCCTTCCAGTACCAGGTCTTCCTCAATAAAAAGCGCTCCTACCGCGACCTGCCTATGAGACTTGGTGAGACCTCGACTCTTTTCAGAAACGAGGAAAGCGGCGAGATGCACGGACTTATCCGTGTCCGTCAGTTCACCATTTCCGAGGGACACCTTATCCTGACTCCCCATCAGCTTGAGGAGGAGTTCAAGGGCTGTCTCGACCTTGCGCTCTATATGCTTGACGCGCTCGGACTCAGAGAGGACTGCTCGTTCCGCTTCTCGCAGTGGGATCCGAACCGCACCGATAAGTACGAGGGTACTCCCGAGCAGTGGGAAGAGGCGCAGGCTGTAATGAAGACCATTCTCGATAATATCGGACTTGAATATAAGATCGGTATCGACGAGGCGGCGTTCTACGGTCCTAAGCTTGACATCCAGATCAAGAACGTACACGGCAAGGAAGATACCCTTATCACCATCCAGATCGATATGCTTCTCGCGAAGAAGTTCGGTATGGAATATACCGACTCGAACGACCAGCGTGTAACTCCTTACATCATCCACAGAACCTCTCTCGGCTGCTACGAGCGCACACTCGCACTCGTTCTCGAGAAGTTTGCGGGCGCACTTCCTCTCTGGATGGCTCCCGAGCAGGTCCGCGTGCTTCCCATCGGCGTTGAGCACGAGGAGTATGCAAAGGCAGTTCGTGAAAAGCTCGAGGCAGCGGGCATCCGTACCGAGGTCGACGCGAGAAACGAAAAGATCGGCTACAAGATCCGCCAGGCACAGCTCGAAAAGGTTCCCTATATGCTCGTCGTCGGCGAGAAGGAAGCCGCAGAGGGCAAGGTTGCCGTACGTAACCGCGGCGGCGTAGATCTTGGCGCAGTAAGCGTTGACGAGTTTATGCTCAAGGCGCTTGAGGAGATCAGAACTCTGAAACTCGACTAATTGATATAAATTCGCTTGAGCACCTGCCACTTGGCAGGTGCGCAGTTATGATCGCCTTACGTGGGGTTAGAGTTATGATTGGCTTCGCCAAGTTATGATGTGTCTTCGGCACAGTTTGCTGAATAAGGCGATCATATCATAACGTTTGCGTAGCAAATTCATAACGGTGAGCGAAGCGAGCCTTATAACTCTAAACTAAAAAATTTATAACTAAAAAAGGACAGAGAACTTGAAATTCTTTGTCCTTTTTACTGCGCTCTGTCATTCTTTTTGGCTTTTTTAAGCGCAATAAATATTCAGAAGCACAAATTAAATTATCGACCGTAGGGGACGGCGCCCTCGACGTCCCAAACAAACTAACGGTTATATGATAATTGAATCTCTATAATTGAATTTGAATTTCTGCATTTAACCAACGCAATAATTTTGTGCGGTAAAGGGGATGTCGAGGGCGTCATCCCCTACGGAGTTTGTACGATAATTATGTTTGTGCGTTATTTCCAACCGATCTCTTTCAGCACGGGAATAAAGTTGTCACGCTCTGTCTTCGTCTCCTTAACCTCCGCGCCGGATGTGGGGGAGTAGAAATACTGATAGCAGAAGTACGCAACACCAACGCATTTATCAAGGCTTTCGGTGTGCTCAAGGCAACGCTTGAGGATATCTTTGTTCTGCGCCCACTCATTCTTACCCGTGCCGGCGTAGTTGTCCGTGCCCGATTTCGCTTTACCGAGCGTCATTCCGATGACGAGCTTTACCTTGTCGGTCTTGATGATATCGCTGAATGTCTTGCAGACCGTGACGAAATCGTAGGTCTGATGTTCAAGTCCGAAATACACCTGTGGGCAGATGTAGTCTATGTAACCCTCGCAGGAGCACCAAGTGTCAACGTCAGCTCCGTCGCGGCGGACGTTATTGATGTTGCCCGCGGGGCTGATACCGAATAGCATATCGGGATTGACCGCCTTTGTCGCTTGCCAGAGTCCCGAAACGAGCAGATTGAGGTTCTCCTTGCGAAAGTTCTCAACCGATTTCTTGCCGCCGTTAGCTTTGTATGCCTTATAAGCATCGTAGTCAAAGTCGGAATCTGTGGTGGGGTAGAAGTAGTCGTCCATATGCAGACCGTCGACTTCATAGTTAAGAAGTATTTCGCGAGCACCGTTTATGATGAGCTCGCGCACCTCTTCATAAGCGGGGTTGAGATAGTAGTTTGAACCGTTCGCGACGACGTA
Organism: Eubacteriales bacterium; assembly: GCA_045535375.1. Lineage (GTDB taxonomy): Bacteria > Bacillota > Clostridia > Oscillospirales > CAG-272 > CAG-390. The sequence goes on along the minus strand of JAZSLM010000068.1, from coordinate 38,535 downwards.
CTTGCCCCGAGTTTCCTTGTCGTCATACCACTGCTTGATAAGATAATCGCCCGATACCTTCTTGATCTCGTCGGTCGTCATAGCGCGCATCGGATTTATCCACGCCTGGACCGAGAGCCCCCGCTCGTGCGCTTCTTCGATCATAATAGCGAAAGGGTCGTATTTTGCATCCTTGCCGTAGCTTCCGACAACGTATTTCGACATCGGATAATATTCCGAGGGATACATACTGTCCGCGTTCGGGCGAACCTGAACGATCACGGTGTTGAAGCCGCAGGCGACGACGTTGTCGAGAATCTTGTCGATATATTTGCGATAGGTGCTTTCCGGATTCTGTGAGCTGCCCGAGCAGTAAACGCTGTTCAGATCAAACTGCGAGAGCCACATGGCTTTGATATCCTCGTAATTGAGGGGCATGTAGGGGTTGGTCATTCCTTCCATTGGGTCTTTTGTAACCTCCTCGGTGGTTGCTTCTTCGGTTGTGATTTCTGTTGTCGTTTCGACTGCTTCCGTGGGCTCGGGAGTGACATCGGCTTCGATCGCCGTGGTGTCGTCGGGGACGGCAGGCGTACATCCCGCAAGCATCAAAAGCGACAGTATTGCAGAAATAGCTCTTATAAGTTTATATTTCATATCTTTCCTCCGTTTGCTTTTCTGACTATATTTTATATCAATCGACGGGAAAAGTCAAGAGGCAAGCCGAATTATGCATATTTTACCTGCGAATTAGTATTTGCTATTGAAAATGCGCGATAAATATGATATAATATTCATTTGTAAAATATCATTTTAAGAGAGTGAAAAAATGAAACAGTTATGGAAGTACACAAAGGGCTACAGAAGGCAGACCTTCGTTGCGCCCTTTATGAAACTCATCGAGGCTCTGCTTGAACTTCTCGTCCCGCTGCTCGTTGCCGAGATAATCGACCACGGCGTTGGCGAGGGCGGCGATCCCGCACTCGTCTGGCGTATGTGCGGACTGGTGGTGCTGTCGGCAACGGTCGGAATGGCGCTGTCGCTGACATCACAGTATTTTTCCGCGCAGGCGTCCGTAGGTTTTTCCTGTGCGTTGCGCCGCGATCTGTTTAAGCATACCCTCTATCTTTCGCGCGAGTCCTCGGATAAAGCGGGCGCATCGGCTCTGCTGACCCGTCTTACTGCCGACGTTGACCGCTTGCAGAACGGCATAAACCTCGGTCTGCGTCTGCTTCTGCGTTCGCCTTTCATCGTTTTCGGCGCGGTCGTTATGGCTTATATCACCGACCCCGAGATGTCGATCATCTTCGCTCTTGCCGTTCCCGCGCTTGCGGTGGTCGTTTTCGCGATCATTCTTCTCGGCATTCCGATGTTTGCGAAGGTGCAGGCAAAGCTCGATCGACTGACCCGCCACACGCGCGACAACCTCCGCGGTGTCCGCGTTATCCGTGCCTTTAACCATCAGGACGAGCAGGTCGAGAATTTCGACGGTGCAAACACCTCGCACGCAAAAGAAACCATTTTCGCGGGCAGAGTGTCTTCGCTTCTCAATCCCATTACATACGTTATCGTCAATATTGCGATCATTATGATCGTCAAAAACGGCGGTCTTGCCGTTGATTCGGGCAGACTTACCCAGGGTCAGATCATCGCGCTTTATAACTATATGTCGCAGATCCTCGTTGAGCTTGTCAAGCTTGCCAACCTCATCGTAACGTTGACCAAGGCAGGTGCGTGCGCCAAGAGGATCAACGGCGTGCTTGCGATGCCCAGTGAAAGTGACGAGGAGCACGAAGAGATCGAGATCGACCTTTCCGCGCCTGCTATCGAGTTCCGTTCGGCTTCCTTCCGTTACAGACTCAGCAAGGAAGATTCGCTTTCGGATATCAGCTTCACACTCGGCGCCGGTGAGCGGCTTGGCGTTCTCGGCGGTACGGGCTCGGGTAAAACTACCCTAGTTGATCTTATTCCGAGATTTTATGACGTTACGGACGGCGAAGTTCTCGTTTTCGGAAAGAACGTCAAGGACTATCCCGTTATGGATCTGCGTAAGCTTATAGCAGTCGTTCCGCAATCCTCGCATCTTTTTGCGGGTACGGTCGCTGAAAATATGCGTTGGGGCAACCCGAGCGCGACCGACGGCGAAATCCGTGAGGCACTCGAAGCCGCGGGAGCGCTTGACTTCGTCCTCGCAAAAGAGGGCGGCATCGAGGCACGCGTCGAGGCGAGAGGTGCAAACTTTTCGGGCGGTCAGCGTCAGCGTCTTGCGATCGCACGCGCGCTTATCCGCAAGCCGAAAATTCTCATCCTTGATGATAGTTTTTCGGCTCTTGACTATGCGACCGATCTTCTTGTCAGAAGCAATATAGCAAAGCTCGAGGATTCCCCCGCAACGGTCATTATCTCGCAGAGACCCTCGGCGGTCAAGGACTGCGACTCGATCGTTGTCCTTGATGACGGCGCGGCTGCGGGTATCGGAACGCACGATGAGCTCCTTTCTTCCTGCGCCGTTTACCGCGAAACTTATGAAACCCAGTACGGAGGTGAAAACTGATGGCAAAGAACAAAAAGGCCTCCAAGCTTACAAAGTCGGAGCAGAAGTACGTCATCCGCCGTCTGCTCGGATTCGCAAAGAGATTCATCCCTCTCTTTATAATTGCCTTTATTTTTGCGGCGGTTTCGACTGTTATGTCTCACTATATTCCCGTCCTTGTCGGTAACGGTATTGACCTTATCGTTGGTAAGGGAAAGGTTGATTTTGAAGGAATCGCAAAGATCCTTCCGGTAATTCTTGCGCTGACCGTTGCAGGCGCTGTACTTGATTGGTTCGTCCGACTTATCGCAACACGCGCGGGTACAATGATCGTTCGCGATATCCGTGCCGAGGCTGTGCGCAAGCTCCAGAAGCTTCCGGTGTCCTATTTCGACAATCACGCCTCGGGCGACATTCTTTCCCGCATCATTGCCGACACAGACCGACTTTCCGAAGGTCTGCTGACCGGACTTATCCAGCTTTATTCGAGCGTTCTCGGAATCGTTATCACGCTTGTGTTTATGATAATCATCGACTGGAAGGTTGCGCTCATCGTTGCGATCCTGACGCCCATGTCGATGTTCGTCGCGGGATTCATCGCCTCGCGCACATTCTCGCTTTTCAAGAAGAGAAGTCAGACCTCGGCGGAGCAGACGGCTCTCATCGACGAGGCTGTCGGCGGACGCGATGTTATTGCCGCGTTCTCGCACCAAAAAGCAAGCCTTGAAGCCTTCGACGAGATCAACGACCGTTACCGCAAGGTGACGACCGACGCGGTCTTCTATTCCTCGATCACCAATCCCGCAACGAGATTCGTCAATAACCTCGTTTATTTCGGTGTAGCTCTCGTTTCCGCGCTTCTTTCGATAAGCTCCGGAAGCAGCATCACCCCCGGCGGTATTTCGACTCTCCTTATGTACGCGTCCAACTACGCCAAGCCCTTCAACGAGCTTTCGGGCGTTGTAACCGAACTGCAGTCCTCGCTTGCAAGCGCGCTCCGCGTGTTTGAACTTCTTGATGCCGAGGAGATGGCTCCCGATGCCGAGGATAGCTCCGAGCTTTCCGCGGATGAACTTACGGGCAGATTCGAGGCTCACTCTCTCGCGTTCAGCTACACCGATGAGCCCTTTATGGAAAATATGAATTTCTGGGCAAAGCCCGGCCAGCGCATCGCCATCGTCGGTCCCACGGGATGCGGCAAGACGACGCTTGTGAACCTCTTTATGAGATTCTACGAGCCGACGGGCGGTTCGATCGAGGTTGACGGCAAGAATATTTCTGGCGTTACCCGCAAGAGTCTGCGCTCGTGTTTCGGTATGGTTCTTCAGGACACATGGCTTTCCTCGGGTACCATCCGCGAGAATATCGCAATGGGACGCCCCGAGGCGACCGACGAAGAAGTTATCACTGCTGCAAAGGCGGCGCACGCGCACTCATTCATCAAGCGTCTGCCGCAGGGATACGACACCCCCCTCGGCGAGGACGGCGGAAGACTTTCGCAGGGACAGAAGCAGCTGCTCTGCATCGCCCGCGTAATGCTTTGCCTGCCCCCGATGCTGATCCTCGACGAGGCGACCTCCTCGATCGACCTTCGCACCGAGATCAAGATCAACCGCGCGTTTGCAGAACTGATGGAAGGCAGAACGTCCTTCATCGTCGCCCACCGACTTAATACGATCAAGAATGCCGATTGCATCCTCGTTATGCGTGACGGCAAGATCGTGGAGCAGGGAAATCACGACGAGCTGATGGAGAAGAACGGATTTTATTCCGAGCTTTACGGAGCACAGTTTAAGCACGTTGAGGCGTAAATATAAAATCAAGCAACCTCGGTAATGGGGTTGCTTGATTTTTGAATCAGAATAAGGAGTATTGACTTGTTCAAAATCTTGTGGTATAATTAAAAAAGTCAAACAAATGATAAACTTTAATTTGGCAAATGGAGGAAGTATATGAGATATACATTTCAATATAAATTATTTGGCAAGAAAGTTCAAATGTTTAGCGAAGGACAAATGGGCATAGTTGTCGAAAAAGAACCTCAAGTTGTTTGTGTGTATGGTACAGATGAAAATTACCATATTTTGTGCGCCGTGCCTCTCTGCCATCCGAAATTTTTGAAGGGTGCAGAATATACAGTAGAATTCGATAGAAATGAGCGTGCCAAAGTCTGTGTTGGTGAACTTCAAATAGTTGTTGACTTTGCCAAGAAAAAATGCGCAAATAACAAAGCTCTCAAGTGCTATGGATCTGATGATTGGAGCCGGGATGTTCAAGTGGACTGGAGTGAACTCCAATAGATTTAGTAATAGGAATTATGTAATTTATCAAATTCCAATTTGACGAACAGAAAAGAGTAGAGGATTATCCTAGTCGAATATAAAAAACGAAATCTTTCGTTTTCGGGATTTTTGGAGCCGGCAATCGGATTCTGAACCTATATCTGCGCGCATAATTGGGTGGTAGAATAAAATGCGGCGGTAGCGCGCAGATGATTGCTGTTGCGTTGCAACAGCAAGAGGCTCTTCATCTTTACAATCATTCAGCTCCAAAAGATAAAGGGTAGCCGAAGGCTACCCTTTATCTTTTGGAGCTGGTGACGGGATTCATGAACCTATATCTGCGCGCATAATTTGTGCGAAACTGATATGCTGCGGTAGCGCGCAGATGATTGCTGTTGCGTTGCAACAGCAAGAGGTTCTTCATCTTTACAACAGGTCTAAAAAGAAATAGGGTAGCCGATGGCTACCCTATTTCTTTTTGGAGCTGGTGACGGGATTCGAACCTGCGACCTGCTGATTACGAATCAGCTGCACTACCGGCTGTGCTACACCAGCGACTGTAATATTATATCACATTCAAATAGTTTTTTCAAGTCCTTTTTTGATTTTTATTTTAATTTTTTCTTTTGTTTTTTGGCATTTCCCCTTGACTATTTACAAAATATATAGTATCATATATTATGTATAACTAAATTCTATCCCCAAACGGAGATCATTTATGAAAATTGGATTCTTTTCCGACCTTCATAGCGGAAGGGAAGAGATCACGAACGGCAACAGATACCCCTCGCGTTCTCTCGGAAAATTGCAAAAACTGCTTCTTGATTTTGAAAATATCGGCGTTGATCTTGCCATCTGCCTTGGCGACGTCATAAACGGAAGTGTCAGCAAAGCGGACGACATCGAGCACCTTTCGCGCGTGGCAAAAGTTATCCGCGACAGCGCGGTGCCCGTTCTCGTTATGCAGGGCAATCACGATTTCAAAAATCTTGATGACGATACTTTTTACCGTATTTCTGATTTCGTGCGCCCGCCATTCGTTTGCCGAGCGGATGAGGTCAATCTTATCTTCCTTGATGCAAATTACAGCTCTGACGGTACGCGATACGGCAGCGGTGTCAAGTACAATTGGAAAGATACTTATATCCCCGAAGATCAGATCGAAGCGCTCCGCGAAGTTCTTGCAACCTCGCCCGAGGGAAGTAGGTTCTGGATCCTCTGCCACCAATGCCTCGACATAGGCGTTGAGGAGCGTCATATCGTCAACAATGCCGACGAGGTGCTTGATATCATCGGTAACGAGGGTAAGGACAAGGTTGAGTTCGTTATCTGCGGACATTATCACCCCGGCGCTTACAGCATTGATATCGGCAGAGAGTTCGTCACTCTCCCCGCCGTTTGCACGGGCAAGGATTTCAATCCCAATGCCGCGCTTATTCTTGACACATCACATATACCGAATTTCAGAGGTAAATAATGAATCTTTGTGACATCAGAACAATAAAAGACACCATGGCAATGTTCGGTCTGACCTTCCGCAAGGAATTCGGACAGAACTTCCTTACCGACCGCGAGGTCGTTGCCGAAATCGCGGAATCATGCGGCGGACCCAACACCAAGACCGTCCTCGAGATAGGCGCGGGATGCGGCTCGCTTACGCACGAGCTTGCGCTTCTTTACGAAAACGTAGTCGCTCTCGAGATCGACCGCGGACTTATCCCGCTTCTCAAGTACACCCTCGGCGAGCACAAGAACATAAAGGTTATCAACGCGGACGTTATGAAGACCGATATCCCCGAGCTTCTCGGAGATGCCTTTGAGAAGGGCGGAGTTTCGGTCTGTGCTAATCTGCCGTACTATATCACCACGCCGATCCTGCTCGAACTGCTCGATTCGCGCCTGCCCTTCGACAGCATCACGGTAATGATCCAGTCCGAGGTTGCGGACAGGCTCTGCGCTCTTCCAGGCACTCCGAATTACGGCTCGGTAACGGCATATCTCAATTACTTCGGAACCTGCCGCAAGCTCCTGAAGGTTCCCGCGGGCAAATTTCTCCCGCCTCCCAAGGTGGATTCCGCGGTTGTACGAATCGACCTTTACCGCGACCGTCCTTGCAAGCCGAAGGATGAAAAGGTATTCTTCCGCACCATGCGCGCGGCGTTCGAGCAGAGAAGAAAGACCCTGCCGAATGCGCTTTCCGCAGGTTTCGGAGAGCTTTCCAAGGCGGAGATCACGGATGCGATCGTTGAGTGCGGATTTGATGCAAACATCCGCGGCGAGCGTCTTTCGGTTGCGGAATTCTGCGCACTTTCGGATAAGCTTTGCGAGCTTATCAACAATAAATAATTTTTCTTTGGTGTATTATGAACGTTAATGAATTCGGGGCGAGGATGGACGAGCCCTTTGAAGACGCCGCAGGGCAGAGAAGAAGACCTTCCGAAAAGAAATGCGTGACGGATGTCATCGTTGCTCGCTCGGTAATATCTCTCATTCTGGCGCTTCTGCTTATTGCTTCTCTCGCCTGGACGTGGCTTTATACTGTTGTTCACGGACCCAGCGAAACCTACCGAGATGAGATCGTCAGCCGCGCAATGAGCAAATCGGGCACGAAGTGGATACCATATCTTGTGCTTCCGGCAAGCGAGATCGACTCGATAATGCAACCCGCGGAGGTGCTTGACTGATGAAAAAAGGACTTACACGCGGCGGATTTATATTTGCCACGGTCTGGCTCGGAATATTCGCTGTAGCCTTTCTCACCTGGGCGATCTATCTCGGTGCCATAAACGAAAGGCTTGCCGAATATGAGAGCATTCAGCCGAAGTACGAGGCGGAAAGAATATTCAACGAATATTTCCTTAACGCCGATGTTGCCGATATGATCGAATATGAAGAAGGCTTTTATTCTCCTTACGATAAGATCGGTGCGCCCGAAAAGGCGATAGCTTCCTTGATTGACGGCAAAGAACTCAGCTATAAAGCCGAAAATCGCGCTCTTTACAACGTTTATGCCGACGGTGAAATGATCGCACAGTTTACGCTCATTCCCCACAGGGATGTAACGCCCCTTCTCGGTGCTCACTGTCCCTCCCTGGGAAAGATCGATTTTTTGACCGAGCCGACAGTTGAAATAACCGTGATCGCTCCCAAGGGAGCTATTGTAAAGGTGAATGGCAAAACGGTATCATCCGACGATATGGCGAAAGGTGTCCCCGTGGCTCTTGACGACGCTGAGTATTTTCCAACCGAAGATGCGAGAACGATGATGAGTTATTCCTTCTGCGCCCTTTTTGAGGAACCCACGGTTAGCGTTGAAAGCGCCGACGGATCGATCAGCTACGGTATCGAGCTTATCGAAGCTTCCGGTGTTTACAGCGCGGAAAAATCTTACGTATCTTATCTGAAAAACGCTTATTACGGAACCTCCCATTAATATATTAAAGCAGAGCCCGGGGCTCTGCTTTTTTATTGAAAAGTTTTTGGCTCTTTTTCTTGCTTTTTGTCGAAATTTGTGATATAATTTAGAATTGATATATTATGGAGTAAAGGAGAAAGGCATGACTTTTTACAGTCCGGAATTTATATTCATATTTCTTCCGTGTATGGTAGTGCTTTATGCTTTGGCGGGTAAAAAGCTTTGCGATGCCGTTCTCTTTTTCGGAAGTATCGTGTTCTATTGGTTCGTTTCCCGCGACCTTATGGCAATGGCGATCATTGCAAGCAGTTTGCTTTTCAATTATGCCGCGGGACTGTTCATCGGTATCGCGGAGGGCAGAGCGAGAAAATTACTATTCGGCTTCTGCACCGTTCTTAACGCATCGGCGCTGCTTTCTCCGAAGATCATTTCGATAATCACAGAGTCGTTCGGTACTGCTTTGCCCGCAGAGCTTGCCGTCGCGGCGCCAGTTGGATTCAGTTTTTATATGTTCAAAAATATGTCCTACCTGCGCCAAGTGTACGACGGAAAGATCAAGTCGGAGCAGTCGTTTATCGCTCTCGGTGCATATCTGGTCAATTTCACTCAGGTGCTCAGCGGACCCATCCAGACATACGCTGACTTTCGAAAGAGCCGCGAGGAGGGCAAGGTCGGACTTGCCGAGGTAAACGGCGGTATTTATGAGTTTATTATTGGTCTTGCACTTAAAATACTCCTTGCCGACAGAATAATCAGGGTTTGGACGGCGGGACTTTACGGTATCAACAGTATCGGGCTCGATTCGATATCGACGCCGCTCGCATGGCTCGGATTTTTCGCATTTCCTCTTTATCTTTATTTTGAATTTTACGGTTATTCGCTTATGTCGCGCGGTATCGGAAGAATGCTCGGTTACGAAACCCCGGACAACTTTCTGTTTCCGTATATGTCACGCTCTGTCAGCGAATTCTGGCGCCGTTGGCATATGACTCTCGGCGAATGGTTCAAGGAAAACGTATATTTCCCCCTCGGCGGAAGCAGATGCTCGAAGGGAAGAACGATCTTCAATCTTTGCATCGTCTGGCTTTGCACCGGAGTGTGGCACGCCCTCTGCTTTGGTGGAAACGGACTCAATTTTATGATATGGGCGGCGTTCCTGCTTTTCTTCATACTTCTTGAAAAGATCGGAATTCTTGATTTTATCATTAAGAATAAAGTCCTTGCACATATTTATCTTCCCGCGGTCATTCTTATATCGTGGGCGATATTCAATACCAATATTCTCACACTGGCCGATCTCGGTGTGTATTTCTCGCGCCTCTTCCCGTTTTTCACGGAGATCCCCGAATACGTGGAGGCGGGCGACTGGGTAAGACATTTGAAGGATGTCGGTGCTTATATGGCTGTTGGCGTTATCTTTTTGACTCCCCTGCCGAGAAGGATATACGAAAAATACAAAAATATCAAACCCCTTGCGGTTATACTGATGCTTGCGCTGTTCTGGCTTTCGGTATACCTGATCTTCTGCGAGGGCGCAAATCCTATGGTTTATTGACCCGAAAGGAATTTTATTTTGAAAAACAACAATCCTGACAGCGGACTTTTGCTTATATGCCTGCTTATGACGGTCGTCATTGCGATCGGTGCGGGGCTGATAGTGTCTGCCGACAGCACCAATCCCATCGAAACGCTGATGTTCTTCGTTCGAGACGGAGTAACGTCCGCGATCGAAAAAAATGAAAGTGAAGTGCTTGAAGGCGAGATCACCGAACCCGTATTCATCCCGCCCACGATCAGCCTCCCCGATGAAACCGAAGAGGAAGAAATAACTGTTCCCGAAACGACGTTGGCACCCGAAGTTACGACTCAGCTTCCGGAAACGACACGGAATACCGAAACCACAAAGTCTCCCGATACGACAAATAAACCCGAAACCTCAAGAGTTCCGGATACGACCGGAGTTCCCGAAACCACAAGACCTCCCGAAACAACCAAGGTCCCCGATACTACAAAGCCTCCTCAGACGGATGAGGAGTATTTCTCCGATACTCTTTTCCTCGGCGATTCGAGAACGGTCGGATTCTATCTTTACGCAAAGATCCCCGGTGCGACCTATTTTGCGCGCACCTCAATGAACGTTTATAATGCGTTTGACAACAAGGTTTCGGAAACAAAAGATACCTCGTCATATAATCTCGCCGAGCTTCTCACCGCGAAAAAATTCGGTAAAATATACATTCTTCTCGGTATCAACGAAATCGGTAATCCTTACAGCTCGGTTGTCAAGAATTATTCCACCGTTATAGATTACATCAAACAGTACCAGCCCGATGCGAAGATAATAATTCAGTCGAATATGCACGTGACGAAAAAGAAATCGGATTCGAATCCGAATACTTTCTCGAACAGCCGTATTGATGAGCTCAACCGCCGCCTCGCGGCACTCGCAGACAACAAAAAGATCTTTTATCTCGGATTTGAGGAGATCTTCGACGATGCAAGCGGCGCTATGAGCGCCGAGTATTCGGGCGACGGAGTGCATCTTTACGCCAAGTGCTATAAGCTCTGGCGCGACTGGATAATCGAGAACGGAAAAATATATTAAAAAATAACAATTTGTTCTTGATTTTTATTGCTTTAAGTGCTATAATATCGCTTGTGTTTTGCTCACCCTCAAAAAGGGTGAGCAAAAATTTGTGTATCGGAGAAGAAAAATGACTTCTGCTCATGTAAAACGCGCCCCGCACCGTCATCATTTGCCCCATATCGATATAGTTCCCTTTGTAAAAAAGAATGCTGTGGTTCTGATCGCATTCTGCGCGGCGGTTATAACTTCGATTATCGTTCCGCCCGACGCCAAATACGCGGGATATCTTGATTTCAAGACTCTCACCTGCCTTTTCTGCGTTCTCGCCGTTGTTTGTGCATTGAAGAATATCAATTTCTTCTATATGCTCGCGCGAAAGATCGTTCAGTGCTTCAAAACAGCGAAGATCAGCATCCTCGCGCTCGTTTACATAACCTTTATCGGCTCGATGCTGATCGCGAACGACATGGCTTTGCTGACTTTCTTACCTCTCGGATACTTCGTTCTTTCCTCGACGGGCAAGGAAAAGTATATGGCATTCACTTTCATTATGCAGAATATCGCTGCAAACCTCGGCGGAATGTTGACGCCCTTCGGTAATCCTCAGAATCTTTATCTATACTCGTTTTTCAATATTCCCACGGGCGAGTTTATGCAGATAATGTTTCTGCCCTTCGTTCTTGCAGTTGCTCTCATCACGCTCTGCTGCCTCATATTTGTCAAGAACGAGCCGATGGAGATCGCGGATGAAAAGATAGAGCTGAACCCCAAGAAAACAGTCCTTTATCTTGTACTTTTCGCCCTCTCGATCGCAATCGTTTTCAGAGGTATTCCTTATTATATCGGACTTCTCGTTATTCCTCCCGTGCTGATCGTTGCCGACCGAAAGTTGCTGAAGATGGTTGACTACGGGCTTCTTCTTACTTTCGTATTCTTCTTCATCTTTGCGGGGAATATGGCGAGAATAGAGATCGTCCGCGATTTTCTCTCTTGGCTTCTTGACAAGAACACTCTTCTCGTCAGCACTCTTTCATGCCAGTTTATCAGTAACGTGCCTTCAGCGATTCTTCTTTCGCAGTTCACGGAAAATTACGCCGATCTTCTTGTCGGTGTAAATATCGGCGGTACGGGAACTCTTATCGCATCTCTGGCAAGCCTTATCACATTCAGGGAATACACAAGCCATAACCCCGGCAAGACGCTGAAATACGTACTTACATTCTCGGCATTCAACTTCGGCTTCCTTGCAATACTTACAGCGGTCATGATGATCGTAAAATAAAATAAAGCCGAGCGTCCGCGGACGCTCGGCTTTATGTATTAATCGATTTTGACAAGCAATTTTCCGAATCTTGAGAGAGTGGAATTCATGAATTCCTCTGCCGCTTCCTCCATCGTCAGATCGCGGTATATGATCTTCGAGGTATCAAGCATACCCGACGCAAGAACGCGGACGGCACGGGAGGTGGTGTATGGATTGACATAGGATGTTTTGATAGTAAGCTCCTTGATGAAGGCGTCGTAGAGAGAGATCGGAGTGGTCTTTGCCGAGTCGGCAACACCGAACATAACGACAGTCGCGCCGCGTCCCGCAATAGAGAGGGCGGAGAGCTGTGCTCCCGTGTTTCCGACGCACTCGATAACCTTGTCAACGTTATTTTTTGAAGCGTATTCAGCTATCTTTTCTTCATCCTTCGAACAGATGAAGACGTCGGCTCCGAGCTCCTTAGCGAGAGTTTCCTTTGTTTCGTCGTATTCAACGACAACGATCTCACCCGCGCCTGCGGACTTGATAAGCTGGATCATGATCGTGCCGATAGCACCGAGACCGACGAGGGCAACGCGCTCGCCGTGGCGTACACCGAGAAGATCTGCGCCGCGAAGACAGCAGGCAAGAGGCTCTGCAAGTGCCGCGTCGCGCAGGGAAAGAGAGTCGGGGATGTGATAAACGTTTTCAACCGGAGCGTTTATGTATTCAGCCATGCCCTTGACGACACCGCGGCTGTTTTGACAGAAGGACTTTTTGCCGTCCTTGCAGAATTCGCACTTGCCGCATCCCCAGTTGGGATCGACGGTCACGCGGTCGCCGGGGCTAAATTCGGTAACACCCTCACCAATCTCGGCAACAACGCCCGAAATTTCGTGTCCGAGTGCAACAGGATAGGTTACAGGTCTTGTGTTTTTCTTGCCGCTGACCTTGTGGTGATCGCTTCCGCAGATTCCGCAGTATGCGACTTTAACGCGCACCTCGCCCGCGGCGAGGTCTTTTAGAGGAAGATCACCGACCGAAACGTTGCCGGGACCGTATAAAACAACTGCTTTCATTATTACTCCTTGTTTTATTGAAGTGCCGCACCGATAACTGTGCCGTACTGTGACATTTCGGGGACGATGAAGTTGACTCCGAAGGTGGGCGCAAGGCTTGCGAAGGTATCGCAAACGGGTTTGAAGGTGGTAAGATTGCCGCACATAACGATATCCTTGATACCGAATTGACGCGCCGCGAAAATGGACATCATAGCGACCGTCTCGGAAACCATATTGAAGATGCCGAGCGCGATATCCTTCTTCGAGGCAAGGTCGGAAAGGTTTCCGAAGTTCGATGCCGTCAGGTTTTCGTTGACACCCTTGAACGTTCCCGACTTCGAGATATCCTTGATACGAAGGTCGATCTGACCGAGATCGCCTCCCTCGGAAAGCTGTTCGAGGTGCTCGACCGAGCCAATGCCGAGCATCTTTCGAGAGAGACCGAGAATCGTTCCGCCTCCGACGCCCGTGCCGCCGAGGTATTCGGTTATCGCACCGTTTTCAGCGCGCTTCGCGTGAATGATCGCGGTACCCGTTCCGAGGCTGACAACGATAGCTTCGTCGAGTCCCGAAAGATAGAGTCCGCCGATGCCGGTGCTTGCAAATTCCGAAACGCTCTTGCACTCGCGGTTGTATATCTGAGACTTGATCGCTCTGCTGCCCGCGCCCGTCATCATGATGCGGTCGATCTCGTCGAGCGAGAGTCCATTCTCGAGAGTGAATCTTCCGAAAGCGCCGTAGATCGACGTCACGGGGTCGGTCGCCTGAACGAACATGGGGGAGAGAAGCTTGCCGCCGGGTGCGAAACCGACGATCTTTGTCGTGCTTCCGCCGACGTCGATGCCGACGACGGTCTTCTTATTATCGGGTTTTATAATGTAATCTGCCATTTATATAGTCCTCGCGGGAAAAATTTCATTTTTATTCATACTGATATTATATCAAACTCTTGCAAAAAAATCAAGTCTGTGATATAATATTTAAGAAAATACTTATAAAACGGAGAAGAAAAATGGCATTCAAGAATCCCGATACCGCAATTCTCAATGAAAAAGAGCTCTATATCTTCGATATGGACGGAACCATCTACCTCGGTTACAACGTTTTCCCCTTTGCTATCCGCTTCATCAACAACCTCCGCGCGGCAGGCAAGCGCGTACTTTTCTTCACGAACAACGCGTCCCATACCTCTGATTTCTACGTTCAGAAGCTCTCCAAACTCGGCTTCTCTCCCACAAGAGATGAGATCATGACCTCGGGCGACGTAACAATTGAGTTCCTCCGCCGCCACCGCGACGGCAAGAGCGTATATCTCGTAGGCACCGACGAGCTCGTAGAGAGCTGCAAGGACGCGGGCATCAATATGCACACCGGCGACGAGGAGCGTGCTGACATCGTTGTCACCAGCTTTGACACCACTATGACCTACAAGAAGATGGACGATGCGTGCCGCCTTGTTCGCGGCGGCGCTGAGTACCTTTCCACTCACCCCGATTTTAACTGTCCCACCGAGACCGGCTTCATTCCCGACAGCGGCGCGATCGCAGCATTCGTAACCGCATCCACCGGCAAGACCCCCACCTACTTCGGCAAGCCCTACAAGGAGACCGTTGAGATGATCAGCGAGGCTACCGGCGTATCGGTTGAGAAAATGTGCATCTTCGGTGACAGACTCTACACCGATATCGCGCTCGGCAAGAAGCACGGCGTAACCGCAGTTCTCGTTTACTCCGGCGAGACCACTCCCGAGGACGTTGAGGCTGCAACCGTAGCAGAAAAGCCCGACTACGCATTCCCCTCGCTCGACGAAGTCGATCAGGTTATGTTTGGTTAATCTCTTTCTATGAAATAAACGGATACTCAAGACCCTTTTGGTCAGGAGTATCCGTTTTTTTGAGGAAAAAACGACTTTTGTATTGAACAAATTAATAATGTATGTTATAATATAAGCAATTCTTTTTTTACGGAAAGGGAGTGCTCTTATGAAAGAAAAAATAAACGTAGGTTATATAGGTCTCGGTCGCCGCGGTCGCGGAATGCTGAAGGCGTGCTTTTCGCAGATGAATGACGTAAACGTCAAAACTGTTTGTGATGTCTCCGAGGAACGTATCGAAATGGGCAAGCAGCTCGTTCTCGAAAAAGGCGGATACACACCTGCTTCGACGACGGATTATCGCGAGATCCTTGCCGACCCCGAGATCGATGCAGTAGTCATTATGACGGGCTGGAGCGGTAGAATCGTTATTGCAAAGGAGTCGATGCTCGCGGGCAAATATACGGCTATTGAAGTTGGTTGTGCCGACACGCTTGACGAATGCTTTGAGCTTGTTGAAACATATGAAAAGACCGGCGTGCCGGTTATGATGCTTGAAAACTGCTGCTACGGACGCCGCGAGATGATGCTTCTGAATATGATCAAGCAGGGGCTCTTCGGTGAGCTCGTTCACTGCACGGGCGGTTATCAGCACTATCTCCCCGACGAGGATCTGTTCAAGAATATTGATACCGAAGATCCCCCGCATTACAGACTCCCGCATTACGTCAAGGAAAACCGCGAGAACTACCCGACTCACGAGCTCGGCCCGATCTCGAAATTCCTTTCGATCAACCGCGGAAACCGTATGATTCGTCTTAATTCGATAGCAACCAAGAGCGTTGCGCTGAACGAGTATTCCGCACAGAGATTCGGCGCGGACAGCAAGTATGCGACGATGGAATACGCACAGGGCGATATAGTGAACACGATCATCACCTGCGCGAACGGCGAAACCATCCTTCTGACTCTCGATACCACTCTCCCGCGTTCTCATTATTCCCGAAATATCTCCGTGCGCGGCACGAAGGGTATGTCAATGGAGGATCGCCGCGTGGTCTACCTGCACGGTATCACTCCCGAAAAGACCCAGGATAACGAGGCGGAATTCTTTGAAAAGTACGATCACCCGCTGCACCGTGAGTATGAAGCTATGGGAACGCGCGGCGGTCACGGCGGAATGGACTGGCTCGTTTCCCGCGCATTTGTGGAAAGCGTGAAAAACGGCACCGATACGCCTATCGATGCTTACGATACTGCCGCGTGGCTCTGCATTGGTTGCCTTTCTTCAGAATCAATCAGGAAGAACGGTGCTCCCGTTGATATCCCCGATTTCACAAACGGCAAGTGGAAGGATCGCAAGCCTGCCATAAAGGGCAAGTACTGCCTCGATGAAATAGTCGAGGACCTTTCGACGCCGATCTTTTGAGGTTAATCAAAAACGGTCTCGGAATAGCATTTGCCAAACTTTGTGGTTATATGATATATAATTATGATAGTTAAAGATTAATAGTCGTAGTTTTATAGGAGTTTTTGGATGGCAATATTTTACCTAATTAGACACGGCGAACCTAATTATGATGCAGTATCTAAAATCGGATTTTTCGGTTTTGGCAGAAGTTTTGCACCTTTATCCGATAAAGGAATAAAGCAAGCGGAAGCTACGGCAGAAGATCGTAGATTATTAGATGCGGATATTATTATCAGCTCCCCATATACCAGAGCATTACAAACTGCTGCGATTATATCTCGGAAAGTAAATAAGCCTATAATAATTGAGCCTGAATTGCACGAGTGGATTGCAGATAAAACAAATACACTATCTTCAAATTCAGAAGCAGTTAAGCTTTCAAATGAATTTAATGTTTATAAAGGTGTGTATCCTGAAAATGTTGAAATGAAGTGGGAAACATTAGCATCTGTAAGAGAACGAATGAAAAGAGTTGCCGATAAATACTCAGATTACAATAAAGTAATTATGGTTGGTCATGGTATGGCATTTAGAACATTGGCATATATAGAAAAAATGGCTCCAGCACAGTTAATTGAATGTGTATATCAAAAAGGACAGCCGGATTGTGAATATTCATTTTTTTGATTTAAACTTTATGAGGTGTATTAATGTCAAAGATATATAACATCGGCGTCATTGGTTTCGGTTCGCGTGCGCGAGGTATCTGGGAGAAGAGCATTATGCCGTACAGTGAGACCGAGGGGAACGACAAATGCCGCCTTGTTGCGATAGTGGACGTTCGCCCCGAGGAAGAGCTTCGCGAACAGCTCAAGGTCTGCTGCGCGCCCGACGCGCGAATCTACCGCGATCCCGTTGAGATGTATGAGAACGAAAAGCTCGACGGTGTCATCATCGGCACCCGCTGCTCGCTCCATACGAAAATGGCGCTTATCAATGCGCGCTACGGTATTCCCGTGCTTCTCGAAAAGCCGGTTTCAACCACCGACGATGATCTTGCCGCTCTTGAAGGCATTCTTGATACGATGGATGAAAAGACGCTGATTTCTTTCCCGCTTCGTGTTGCTCCCCTTGCCGTCAGAGCAAAGGAGATAATCGACACGGGTATCCTCGGCAAGATCAGCCAGGTGCAGGGAATCAATAACGTTCCCTACGCAAGAGGCTATTACCACGGCTGGTACCGCGACGATAATGAAACGGGCGGTCTGTTCTTGCAAAAGTCAACGCACGATCTCGATCTCATCCAGTTCATTCTCTCCGAGCCCAAGCCCGTTATGATCAGCGCGACCGAAACGAAGAATATTTTCCTCGGTGATATGCCCGCGGGGCTCAAATGCAAGGATTGCGAAAAGCGCGAGAGCTGTCCCGAAAGTGATATTAACGTCGCGACTTACGGCGACAGATACGCGGTCAGGGACGAGTGTTGCTTCGCCGTTGACACGGGCAACCACGACAGCGCGTCGATCATCGTTCAGTATGCGGACGGAATGCACGCCGTTTACAGCCAGAATTTCGTTGCACGAAAGGCAGCCGGCAGACGCGGACTTCGCATCATCGGTTACAACGCAACGCTCGAATTTGAATTCAATTCAAAATGTATTGATATTTTTTACCATAACGAAAACAAGAACGAGCATATTGATATGACGGACGTATCCCAGCATTCGCACGGCGGCGGGGACAGGAAGATGATCGACGCATACGTAAAAATGCTCGGCGGCGCAAAGTCTCCCGCACCCCTCTCATTCGGTATTCTTTCGGCGAAGCTCTGCCTCGCGGCAAGAAAGTCGGCGCAGGAGAACGTATTTGTTAAAATAGATTGATTTTTGAGGTAGTGACAGATGTTACTTTTAATTCCGGTTGGCATATTGCTTGTCGTTTCGCTGATCTTTAACGTCGCTACGAGCGTCACCAAAAAGCTTTATAACAGAACCGCACCCGCGGGCAGGGAGAGCAACTGGTTCTACAACACCTGTATGGGCGTCGCGTGTCTTGCTTTTATACTTGTTTTTTCGATAGACCCCACCGCCGCAGATCCCCTCGGCGCTATCACCGATTTTTCGTTTTTCTCTGCGGGACTCGGCGTTATTTTCGGAATTCTCGTGCTTGCACAGAGCTATACTTATATGTGGGCGCTGGAGATAGGTCCCTTCTCTTACACGAGCGTTATCGTGTCGCTTGCGAGCCTTATCGCGGCGGTCAGCGGTCTTTGGTTTGGTGAGAGCATTGATGTGTTTCAGTATTTCGGTATGGGTATTATGGTGCTTTGCATCATCTTTTCAACCGACAAGAACAACGGATCGAGAAAGTCGTCACTCAAATGGCTTCTCGTTGCGCTTGTTTCTTGCTTGACAAACGGTTTCGTAGGCGTTATGCAGAAGATTCATCAGAGCACGGAGTACAAAGGTCAAAGTACGGCGTTCTTGGTTTCGGCTTTCGCGTTTATGACGATAGTTTCAGCAATTATCTGGCTTTACGAACGCAAAAAAGCGGGCGAGCATTGCTTTTATCCCAACCGGAAGCAGATCTCATTTGCACTTCTCAGCGGTGCGACCTTTGCCGTGCCTCACGTTGCAAATCTCTACCTCGCGGGAGCATTGCCTTCGGCGGTATTCTTCCCGATAATCAACACGGGCGGACTTATTCTCACACTCCTTGCCGCGACGCTTCTTTTCAAGGAAAAGCTTACACGCTTGCAGTGGCTGGGAATAGTGCTCGGTTTAATTTCAAGTTTGTTTGTAAGCGGAACTGTTTCCGCTTGGATAGGATGATTTATGGCATTTGATGCAGGTTTTCTCTCGGCTGTTTTAGCAGAGATCAAGGCTTCCGCAGTCGGCGGAAGAATAGAAAAAGTATATCAGCCGCGCGCCGACGAGATCGTTCTTCAGATGCGCGGGCGCGAGGGCGGAAAGAAGCTTCTTTTCCGCTGCGGAGCATCCGACCCGCGAGTTTCATTCACGGAGAATATGCGCGACAATCCCGCCGTACCTCCGTCGCTTTGTATGCTCCTTCGCAAGCACCTCGGCGGTGCGTTTCTCACAGATGTAAGGCAAGAGGGATTTGAACGCGTTGCCGTCTTTGAATTCGGCACGCGCGACGAGATGGGGTTTGATTGCAAAAAGCTCTTGATCGCAGAGATCATGGGCAAAAATTCGAATCTCATTTTTGCAAATGAAGACGGCAGAATAATCACCGCGCTTCGTACCGTTGATTTCACTACCTCGCGTCTCCGTCAGATCCTGCCCGGTATGCGATATGAAATGCCCCCCGCGCAGGAAGGGAAGAGCGATCCGCTTGCGGAGAATATGGAAGGCTTCATCTCACGCCTTTCCGCGGCACCGTGGGATCTTTCGGCGGCGAAATTCATTAATCAGAGCTATTTCGGTGTCGCACCCGTTGTGGCACGCGAGATCGTCTTCCGCGCGGTCGGAGATATTGCCGCTGATTGCGGAAGCGTTGATCCCCTCCGCCTCTGGCAGGTCTTTTCAAGCGTCTTTGCGGACGTTCGGGAGGGCAGATTCGTTCCGTCGGCGGTGTTTGACGGCAACCGCCCCGCGGAGTATTCATTCTTGCCTTTGACGCATTATTCGGCAGAGTCACAGCGTACTTATGAAAGCTTCGCAAAGCTCCTCGATACCTATTTCGGCGAGCGCGACCGCGCGGCACTCGTGACCGACCGCGCATCCGACCTCAAACATACCGTGTCGTCAGCGATCTCTCGTGTTCTCCGTAAAATTGAGGCGCAGAACGCAGAGCTTGTCGAATGCGAAGAGGGCGAGAGCTTCAAGCGCGATGCCGATCTGATCGTTGCAAACATCTACCGTCTTAAAAAGGGCGACGGCGAGGTAAGGCTGACCGATTATTCCGAAATGAACGATGACGGTACGTTCCCCGAGCGAACAATCAAGCTCGACACCCGTCTTTCTCCTTCGGATAACGCGCA
Organism: Eubacteriales bacterium; assembly: GCA_045535375.1. GTDB lineage: Bacteria > Bacillota > Clostridia > Oscillospirales > CAG-272 > CAG-390. Next base: position 18,208 of record JAZSLM010000068.1, on the reverse strand, counting down.
GAAGCTTTATAAAAAATACAACAAATGTAACACCGCGCGCCGTGAGCTGACGAAACAGCTTGAGCTGGCAAACGCCGAGGCGGACTACCTTTACACCGTCCGCGATGCACTCTCGCGTGCCGAAAGCGGCGCCGATCTTGCGGGCATACGCCTCGAACTTGAAAACGGCGGATATCTCAAGCAGAAAAAAGGCGCGGCTCCCGCAAAATCTATCAAGAGTATGCCTCTCAAATATATCACCACGAACGGTTACGAGATCCTTTGCGGCAGAAACAATCTGCAGAATGAGGATATCACCTTCAAAACCGCGGCGAAGGATGATTACTGGTTCCACGCCAAGGGTGTACCCGGCTCGCACGTGCTGATGAAGACTGACGGCGAAGAGCCGCCCGCACTCGATATGACCGAAGCGGCAGAGATCGCGGCGTTCAATTCGACCGCCGAGGGCAACAATATCCCCGTCGATTACGCCTTCGCGAAGCATATAAAAAAGCCCGCGGGAGGCAAACCCGGACTCGTAATTTACCATACGAATTACACCGCGTACGTCACGCCCGACCCCGAGCGGATAGCGGCGATGCGCGTGAAGTGATTATTTGAAAATTTCTTCAAAAAACTCAAATTATTTTTGCAAAACCTATTGCAATTAGGAAAGTTTTGTGATATAATATTCAACTGTGAAGTATTCGTGGCGTAACCTCTCAGGCGTAGCGAATACACAAAAATAGGGAGGTGAATCTGTTGGCAAACATTAAGTCCGCAAAGAAGCGCATTCTTGTTATCGAGAAAAAGACACTCCAGAACAAGATCGCTCGCACCAAGATGAAGACTATCATCAAGAAGTTCTATGCTGCTGTTGAGTCGGGTGATAAGGCTGCTGCTACCGAGGCATACAAGGTTGCAGTTAAGTGTGTTGACCAGGCTGCTGCTCGCGGTATCATTCATAAGAATGCCGCAGCTCATAAGAAGAGCCAGTTTACACTCGCCCTCAACAAAATCGCGTAAACCTGAATATAGAAAAAGGGATGCAAGTCGTGCTTGCAGCCTTTTTCTTTTATATATAAACGAAACGCACGGCAAAATTCTGCCGTGCGTTTTCTTTAACGTCTTACGCCCACTATCTCTCCGCAGGCGATCTTGTTGCCTGCGTTACCCGAAGGTTGGCTTGTGAAATCGTCGGGTGAGTCATGGATTACAACGGACTTACCGACGATCTCGTCAGCCGTGAATCTGCTCGAGAGAAAGGCGAGAAACGCCGTTCCTCCGGCAGAGAAGAGCGGGGGCATATCGCCCGCGTGATAGGGATGCGGACAACCCTCGGGATCGTAATGAGTGCCCGCGTCGGCAAATTCATCTTCGCCGTTACCCGTGCAGGACGCGCCCGAGTGAATATGAAAAGCGAAAATATCGTTTCCGCATTTTTCGGCGGAAATGGGCAGACCGAAGACCTCGGCGACTGTCAGCACGCCCCGCGCTGTCTGGTAGAATTTGACGCTTCCGTTTATTCCCGGATATTCCGAATTCCCGCGAACCGTCGCTACTGCGTCGGGTAGACCGCGTAGCAGCGCGTTTATATTAATACCGCTTGTTCTGTGATACATGTTGACCTCGCATATTGTAATATCATTACATAATATGCGAAATCGGGATTACTGTGACTTTTTGATTGAATAATAAACGCACTTGTGCGTTATCCCGCGGTATTCGACCTCTGCGGTCATTTTTGTGCGCGACATTCCGCATTTTTCCATTACGCGCATACTTGCGGCATTTTCCTCAAACGCGCCCGCAATTATCTGATCAAATCCTTTGGAGAAAAGATGGTCTATTACCGCACCGAAAGCCTCCGTGGCAAAGCCTCGGTTGTGATAGTCGGGGTGCAGAGAGTAGCCCATTTCGACGGTACTTCCGGCGATTTCGCAGTCGTTGATGATTCCGATCAGGGTGTCTTTCAGATAAATGCCGAAAACGAATCTGTCTTCTCTTAAAGAAAGATTCCTTAAAGATTCAAACAGCCTGATCTCATCGTCCGGCGTTCCAAGATCCGGAACCATGTAGGTCGCCTTGACAACGTCGCTTTTGAAGATCGCCATCAGCGCGTCAAGGTCGCAGTCGCGTATAGAGCCTAGGATAAGTCGGGGTGTTGTAATTTTCATAGCGTTATCCAAAATCTTTTCAAATTCTCGTTTTTATCCGGCTCATATACCGTAGACTCATAAACTCCGCCGTTTGCGAGAATGGTCTTTTCGCTTCCGATGTTGCCATCAACACAGGTGATCAGCACTTTGTCAAGTCCGAACTCGCGGCAGTAGGAAAGTGCCATTTCAAGCATCTGCTTTGCATAACCCTTGCGTCTTTCGGATGGGCGAACGGAATAGCCGATGTTGCCGGAGTATTTTTTCAGACGATCGTTCAAGTAATGCCTTACCTGAAGCATACCGAGCACCCGTCCGTCATTTTTTCTGACGAGCATAAATTGAGTTGCAGGAACGCGTCCCTCGGGTAAATTTTCGGGAGATTCGCGATCCTTGCATTTTTGTATGAACGCGAGCGGGTCTTCAGTTTTACGCAGAGGACCCGTGCCGTACATTGTTTCTCCCACGGCAAGAAATTCGCCACGGTATTCCTTTATTTGCTCCGCATATTCTGCGGAGGGTCTTATCAAAAATAATTCTTCCGTTTTGCTGTCCTCAATCTTTTTAAGCGAATCCTTCCGTAGCTCCTCACGAAGCGTGCGTGTCCACTCCGACCACTCGCAGTTTTTCTGACCGTAGACGAGATTTTCCTCGTATTCAAGAGGGATCCACGTTGAAATGTCGGCTTCGTTGTGCGAGACGAGTGCTTCGAGATTGTCCAGCGACTTGAAGAGCTTCGCTTCGGGCGTTGCGAGGGCGTTCATTTCATCGAAGAGCGCCGAAAGCTCGGAACAGATCTCATCGGGAAGCTTCGAAAGCAAGCTTTTTACCGCCTTTTCTTCCTCTTTTTCGTGAGCTGCTGTTTTGTTGAAAGCGGGAATGTCGCCCGTGACCGCTTCGCCGAAGTCGTGGATAAGGCACATTTTTATGACTTTATTTATATCAATTTCGGGGTATTCGTCGGCGCAGAGCATCGCCATCACCGAAAGCCGCCACGAATGCTCCGCAACGCTCTCGTGCCGTCCGCTCGACGTCCACGAATGCCGCGTGTTGCATTTCAGCTTTTCGATCTTGTTCAGAAATTCAATATATTCTCTCGGTTTCATCTTCTGATCATAATCCCTTTCATAAACTCCGATGCGTTGTGAAAATTATACGCGATCGCCTTCTCCTCCTCGGTACAGCCGATAAGGAGCTTGATCTCGGAATCGCGTTTCCAAAGATCGACCGTGCAAATAATGGCGTCGCACCTCGCGTCGGACAGCGACCCGCGCCACACGTCGATGCCGCTGCCGTCCATAGAGGCGGTGTTTTCTATATAGCCGTAATCAAGCTCGTATTTGATCTCTGGGTAGCGCGGGTGAGAACTGCCTTTCGGTCTGTCGATCACGATGTTTCCCGATGAAACAAGCTTGTCCACGGCTTGCCAGAAATGATAATTTTGTTCCATAATTTCACCTATTGCTTTTTTGCCCGCACCAAAAGGAAATTCGGCTTGTGCAGATCCTTTTCCCAGCTTTTGTCCATTTCGATCGTTTCCTTTGTAGGCACCGGTTCCATCATCCTCTCGATGATAAATCCCGCCGCGCAGAGGGAATTGACGATCTCGGAAAACGTGCGGTGATATTTTTCCACACCCTCAACGATCCACTTCGTACTTCGAAATCCGTTGCGCGAATAGTCCGTCAGCTTGTAATGAAGTACGTTTCCGTCCTCATCCCTCGACCAGCCGGCACCGCTTTGGGGTGCAGTTGTCAGCGGATGCTCCTGCGAAAATATGAAATAGCCGCCCGGATTCAATACGTCGTAAACGCTTTTCGCAAATGCACCGAAATCTTCAACGTAATGCACCGCAAGCGAGCTGAAAACCACGTCGTACTTGTCCTTGATGAAAGAAAGATCGCTCATATCCGCGCGTATGAATTCGATATCGGGATGCTCTGCTGTCGCTATATCGAGCATCTTTTCCGAAATATCTACTCCGAGAACAGCAGATGCTCCGCGCGCCTTGAATTCGGCACAGTTTTCGCCGTAGCCGCAGCCGAGGTCAAGGACTGCCTTGCCGCCAAGATCGGGCGAAAGAGAGAAGAGCGCAGGCTTTTCCTCAAGATTGTTCGCGCTGTATTTATTACTGCGGATCTTTTTGTAGCCGTCAAAAAATGTTTGATTATCGTATATGTTTTGCGGTTTGCTCATTTGTCTTTCCCTTTTTATTTTGGCTTTTTAGCCAGATACAATACGTATGTGTCGTTGAACACGATCTTATTTCCCGCTTCCAACACTGCTTCGCGGAGTCCGTTGAAAAACTTGCTTTTATACGGCTCGGGAATGACGATGTGATCGCAATGTGTGCCGCTGAAAGCAACGTATTCGTCCGCGGTGAACTCGCGCTTGCCGTAAAATTCTCTCTTCTCAAAATTCGTGTAGCCGTAATTCGGCGCATTCGTGTATTTGAACGAGCTGTGCGTGTACTTGGTTTCGGGTTTATAGTATGCGGCATAAACCTTTTGGATTTCGTTGTAAAGTTCCTCGTTTGGGGTCTTGTAATCTCCGCGCGTCAGCATCATTGCAAGCGTTCCGCCGGGTTTCAGGAGATCGAAAGTCTTGGAGAAAGCGATTTCTTCGGGAATCCATTGTATCGTCGCGGCGGAGTAGATCATATTGAACCTTTGATCTCCGAAATCGTGCGTGATGAAGTCGTCGTTCACAATATTAAAATTCGGATAGCTGCCGTATTTTTGCTTCATTTTTTCACAAAGATGCTCCCCGAGCTCGATGGCGTTGTAGTCGCATCCGGTACGCAGGATCGGATCGGTGGCTTGTCCCGTGCCGGGACCGAGCTCGAGAACGGACTTGCCTTCTCCGATCTCCGCGTATTCGATCAAGGCGGCGAAAAGCTCGTCCGAGTATCGCGGACGGTATTTGTCAAACTGTTCGGGGATGGTGTCGAATATTTTTCTGAATTCCATAGCACTTCTCCTTTATAACGTATGCAATAGCTTTTCGGCTTCTTCGTAAAGCCTCGGCGAGACCTGCGGGTATGTAAGTTCTTCGGGGAGAGTATCGAGTATTCCGATCTCCTTCATTTCGCTTTCGGGAAGCTCACCGAGGGAATGAACGACGGCGAGGAAAACCATTCCGTTCGAGCAATCGTGTGAATTAAAGCCCCAATAGTCGCAGACGGGATAGATTTCGGCATCCTTGATGCCGCTTTCCTCAAAAAGCTCGCGGCGCGCGCATTCGATGGGCTCTTCTCCCGCTTCAATATGCCCGCCCTGCGTTTCCCAGGTGTCGCGCTTTTTGTGCTTTGAAAGGATCCATTTCCCGCCGAAGTTGGCGCAGATCACCGTGAATTTGTAGTTTATGAGATAATTGTGCGGATAGATCCTGCATTGCAATTCCTTGCGCGTAGGCTTCGCAGGATTGAGATCAATGCCGAGTTCCTCGCATTTTTCGATAGCCGGACAGTGACCCTGCTGAGCGGCTTTTCGGTACCAAAAAATCGATTGCTCTATATCTTTTTGTGTATCTTCGCAGTATTTTGCAAGTTCGTATTGAGCCTGACTGTTACCGCCGTATGCTTGCAGGCGAATTTGTTGGGTTATCAATGTTTTCAAAAGGCCTTCGCAAGCCTCAAATACGTCGCGGTAGGTGGTGTCAAAATGACCGACAAACCAAGGGTCCGCAACGTCGCCGGGGCGGTCGGTATAGTCCATCATCTTGCGGATCTTCTTTTCGGGGTCGCCGCCGAGGATTATGTGCATATTGCGGATGTTTGCCGAATCCATGCCGATGAATAGGTCATATTTGTCATAATCTGATCTTTGAAGCTGCACCGCTCGCTTGCCGTCGGGCGAGATGCCGTGCTTTTCAAGCTCGGCACGCGCGGGCGGATAGACGGGATTGCCCGCTCCGTTAATGATCTCCTCGTCACTCGTAGCCGCCGATCTTATAAGAAATTCATCGGAAAGCCCGCGCTCGGCTACCATTTTCTTAAAGATAAACTCTGCCATCGGACTGCGGCATATGTTGCCGTGGCAGACGAACATTATCTTTACCATCTTTTCATGTTCCTTTCGAATTTCTTTGTGTAAGCCTCGCGGAGCTCGTCGGAGGTGATGCCGTAGCAGAGCATAACGTCGTGGTAGTACATCAGCACGTCTGCCATTTCCTCGATCAGATGAGCACGGAGTTCGGGGTCAGTGATCGCCTTGTTGCATCCGTTTTTCTTGATGATATCAGCGACCTCGCCGATCTCGCCGATCATCCAGAGAAGCTTATTTTGTCCGATCTCAGGGCAGATCGGCTCCCATTTTTCCTTGTATTTATCCTGCAGAGCGCGTTGCATATCGAGCATTTCGTTTACGGTAAGTTCAGCCATTTTTGCCTCCTTTGTACCACTTAGGCACTACTTTAGTGAAATTATCATACCAATCAAGCACGTCGCGCGCCTGGTTCATCATTGTGTTTATCTCTTTTTCTCCGAAAGGTATCGCCCACGGGATCGAGGAAAGCATATTGCTTCCGATATAGAGCGCGAGAAGCTCCCAGAATTCGTGCGGAACTTCTCCGCCGAAATAGCCGTCGACGTTGCCCGATGCGAAAGCGGGAGCCGCTTGCGCACACCATACGATGCGGTTGAATTCCTCCCAAGGATCGCCGAAATCGTAGCGGTCGAAGTCGATTATCACGATTTTACCGTCCTCGATCATCATATTTCCGATGTGGTAGTCGCCGTGCTGATAGCATTGAGGTCGGTCTTTCAGCAGATGACGATTCGCCGCAAGGTAATCGAGGATGTAATGATCGCCGTTGAATTTCAGCGGGCATTCCGAATACTTTTGGATCTTGCGGTCGATCTTTGCGTTGAAGCGCGGCTCCCAATCGGGCTGATCTTCGGGTGCGGGTATCGAGTGGATCAGACTCAGATATTTGCCCGCTTCGTAACCCAGACGGTACTGTTCTTCCTCGCTCATAGCTTTGACGGCATCCTCCGCGTCAACGCCCTCAACGAAACGCTGGAGCATATAATATCCGCCCTCACACTTGCCGTATTCGATCGGGTTGCACATCGAAACGCCAAGCTCTTCGATTTTCTTTTGCATGCGGAACATATCGGGGTAGCGTTCGCCGCGCGGAGAATCGGTCACACGGAGAAGAAAGACGTTACCGTTTTCATCCACGGCGCGGTATTTTTTATCCCCCGACCAACCTTTGTTGATTTCGGTGAGAGAGGTAAAATTGCGAAGTGACATTATATCGCCTCCAACATTAGTTGATTACATTTATTATAACATATATTGGTTTGGTTTTCAAGCAAAATATTCTCAACTTGCTGTTTATAATAATATTCGTGCAATGTGTTGACAATAGGCACATGTTGTGATATAATGAATATGAAAGAATAATAGGAGGTGTTCCGATGGGAAGCACTAATTTGAATATCCGTACAGATAAAGATGTCAAAGATGCGGCAGAAAAGATATTTTCCGAGCTTGGCATTAATATGACCACTGCGGTAAATATGTTTTTGCGCCAGACGATAAGAGAAAACGGAATTCCTTTTGAACTGAAATTGAACGTTCCAAATCCGCAGACTGCTGCTGCGATAGAGGAAGGCAGACGTATCGCATACGACGAAAGTGCCGTTGGCTATAAAAGTATCGACGATTTAAGGGCGGCACTGGAAGAATGAAATATGAAATAAGATTTACCGCTCAATTCAAAAAAGATCTCAAACTTGCAAAAAAGCAAGGAAAGAACACGGAAAAACTTTTTGAGGTTATTGAAAAATTGGCGTGTGGAGAGAAGCTTGATACTAAATACAGAGATCACGAACTTACAGGCAATTACAGAGGATGCAGAGAGTGCCATATTGAACCGGATTGGCTTTTGGTATATGAGGTGATCGGTGATGTTCTGGTTCTTATGCTGTATCGCTTGGGAAGCCATTCGGAGTTGTTTAGATAACGAGGTTGAAAATGATCGAATTCCGCGAAGAAGATATAAAATATATTGCGATCGAACTTCCCGATGAGGTGAAGTTTTATAAATACTCGGGCGATTTTGAGGGCGAGGAAAAAGTCGTTCTCTCTCTGCTTGAAGGCGAGCTCCCAACCGCGCTGCGCCGCCGTTTTGAGCTTGAGCTTGCCATCTGCCGCGAGATGCAAAGGGATTATTATACCGATTTTGATACACTTCTCGGGAAGATTCAAGAAAAATACCCCGCCTGCACGGCTGATAATCTCGAATATATAATTTCGCAGGGAAGTGCCGATTATATCCGTAAGAACGGCGAACGCTTCTTTCAGCGATCGGCAAGATCAAATATCCTCGAATGTCAGGAGGCTTATCTTAAATCGTTGCCCGGCGGAGTTTATGAAAATTCCTACCGCAACCCTCTGCGCCATGAAAATCTTGAGATAATGAAAAAGCACGGATACCGCAAGGTCCGCTGGCGCATCCGCGAGTGGCTGACGGTTGCCGAACACGCACAGCGAGAAGGCAAAAAGATCCGCGTCCACCTGCCCTATCCCGCTGAGTGCGACGAGCAGAGCGATATCGTGCTTCATTATTCCTCTCATCCCGTTTATATCTCGGATGCCGATCAGCGCACGGCGTTTATCGAAACCGAGTATAAGAAGGACGAGAAGTTTGAGATCGAGTTTTCTTATACCTTAACGATTCCGTATTACGAGCTCGATCCCGCAAAAGTATCGGCTGAACAGCCCGACTTCTGCACCGAGGAAGAACTTCCGCAGATAAGAATTACCCCCGCAATCAAAGCCGTTGCCGACGAGCTCAAGGGAGAAGAGAAGAATCCTCTCATTCTTGCACGCAAGGCTTACGAATACGTAACGACGAATATGTCGTATTCCTATATGCGCGAGTATCTCTGCATCGAAAACATCCCCGAATTCGCGCTCTTTAATAAGCGCGGCGACTGCGGAGTGATGGCTCTGCTCTTTATCTCGCTTTGCCGCGCAATGGGCGTGCCCGCTCGTTGGCAATCAGGCAGCCATTGCAGACCTAACCGCATCGGCAGCCACGACTGGGCGCAGTTTTACGTTGCCCCCTGGGGCTGGCTCCACGCCGATCTTTCCTTCGGAGAGGGCGCGCATAAATACGGCGACACAGAACTTTGGGAGCACTATTGCGGTAACTTTGACGTCTTCCGCGAGATCAACAACCACTCGCAGGGAACGCCCTTCGATCCGCCGAAGAAGTATCTCCGCACCGATCCCTACGACAACCAGAGCGGCGAGGCGGAATACGAGGATATGGGACTCGGATTTGAGGATTTCCATAAAGGAAGAACAATTGTAGAATTTGAAGATATAACGGAGAAACAACAATGAAGAAGTTTATAATTGCCATCGACGGCGGTGGAACCAAGACGGTCGGTGTGCTTGCCGATATGCACGGCGAGATACTTAATTACAAGGTCGGCGGACCTTCGAATCCCAACGACGTCGGCGAAAAGCAGGCGGCGAATACCATATCGAGAATCATCCGCGAGCTTGCGGATGCCGAGGAAGGATGGATCGACAGCGTTTACGCGGGTATTTCGGGTGCTATCGGAAACGAAGCGGTCCTCCGCCGCGCGGTATCCGAGGCTTGCCCCGATGCCAAGATCAAGGTTGCAAGCGATATTTATAATCTGTTCGCGCTTCTTGACGGCGACATCTCGCGCGATGCGGCTGTAATCATCTGCGGCACGGGCGGAGTCTGCTTCGCACGCAAGGATGGCGCTCTCCACCGCATCGGCGGTTGGGGATATCTGCTCGATACCTTCGGCGGTGCCTATTCGGTAGGACGCGACGGCATTGAAGCCGCTCTCCGTTATCACGACGGCAGAGGCAAGGCGACAGAGCTTTACGCCCGCGCGGAAGCATATCTTGGAATGAAGCCCGAGCTCGCGATCAAAAAGATCTATGCCGAGGGCAAGACCTTTATCGCGGGATTTGCTCCCGAGGTTCTTCACGCCTGCGAGGCGGGCGATGCCGTTGCCGCACGGATCGTTGATTCCGCGATCGACGGTATTTGCGGATTCATTGACCGCGCTTACGATATCATCGGCGGAAAGTTTGATTGCGTTGTCGGCGGCGGTATGATCTACAATTCCTATATGAAGTCGCGCATTCTCGCGCTTCCAAATGACAAGGCAAGAATCATCTATCCCGAAAAGGAGCAGATCTACGGCGCACTCAAGCTTGCGCTTGAGCTTTCAAAGGAAAATTAATATGAAAATAAGAAAAAAGAGGAAGATATACGAAAGATGCGTCAAGCGGTTTTTTGACGTCGTTTTCGCGTGTGTTTTCCTCTTTTTACTTTCTCCGATATTGCTGTTGACTGCGTTGCTTGTAAGAATAAAGCTCGGTGCGCCCGTGATATTCCGTCAAGCTCGCGGAGGCATCGGCGGGCGGAATTTTATGATATTGAAATTCCGGACTATGACGGATAAGCGCGACTCGGAGGGCAATCTCTTGCCCGATTCCGAAAGATTGACGCGATTCGGCAGATTCCTGCGCAGAACGAGTATCGATGAACTCCCTCAACTTATAAACATTATGCGCGGCGAGATGTCCTTTGTCGGTCCCCGCCCGCAGCTTGCTGAATTTTTGCCCCATTATACCGAAGAGGAAAAGCTCCGCCATTCGGTGCGTCCCGGGCTTACGGGACTCGCGCAGGTCAAGGGACGTAATTCGCTCCCATGGAAAAAGAGATTTGAACTGGATGCGGAATATGCAAGGAAAGTTTCGTTCTTCCTTGACGCGAAGATAGTTTTTCTTACCGTATTTACTATTTTCGGCAAAGGCAAGGATGGCGACGTTGAAAGCTTTTACGAAAGGAAATAAATAATCGGCTTGTTGATTTGATGAGCCGATTTGTTATTTCGAGTGTTGGGGCAAGCTGTTGCTGTTGCTATAGTACGAGCTTGTAGGGGAGGGCGCCTCGACCTCCCGGACTGACTAACGGTTATATTTTGATAATATCGAATGATTAAAAATTTCGATATTGGTTTGCGAAATTCAGTTTAAGCGAACAAATATCGTGCAGTAAGGAACATCGAGGGCGCCGTCCCCTACAGCTTCTGAATCAAGTCGGCAAAAACTAAAATATAAACAAATTGTAAACAAATCGATCTTTGTGAAAATAATCGACAATTATTTCGTTATCCCGATGACACACAAAAGGAGGAGAAGACAATGAAAGAAATAGATTTTTCCGTGTTCTTCAAGGAATATTATCCTCTCGTGCGCGCGTTTTGCATTGCGCGGTTCTCGCTCGACGGGTATGATGCCGACGATTACGCATCGCAGGCATTTGCCGATTTGTGGCAAGGATGGGATAATTTCAAAAATTCACCGCCGCCCTCGATCTTTTCATGGCTTTGCCTGCGCGCAAAATCGCTCTTTATCGATGAATACCGAAAACGCAAACGCTCGCCCGACGAGGTCGAATACAACGAGGAGCTTCACGGCATCCCCGATATCGACGGCGCGGCGGAGGATGAGTCCTACCGTGCCTACATAGCCGAGATAAGATCAAGACTCGGCGAGCGCGAAAACGAGATCTTCGGCGCGATGGTCGAGCAGTCGCTCGGCGTCGATAAAACGGCAGAACTTCTCGGAATGACACGCGCGGGAACGCTGACCGCATGGTACCGATTGCGGACGAAACTCGGAGAGATACTGAAAAATATTTTCTGAAAAGTGAAAATAATTCCCCGACATTTCGTTTACATGGTGAAGGCGATAAGCCGGCCGGCAATCAGAAACACACCGCCTCGGAAAGGAGCAAAGATATGAAAAACTCAAAAGAGAAGAACAAGGTTCTCGGCAGAATAATCGAAGCCGAAGCCGAAACGGGAAATCCCGATATGAAACTCGTCCGCGAGTGCACAGAAAAAATCGAAGCCACCGCGGGCAAACTTACAGAATCCGAGATCGAAGCGAAACTCGCCAAGATCACGGGTACAAAGACACATGAAAAGACTCACACAAGATTCAAGAAGCGCAAGCTTCTCGTGTCGCTCATCGCGGCATCGCTAGCGGTAATTATGGTATCCGCGGCAGCCGCATCCCCGGTTATCTGGGGTTGGCTGACCTTCCCATTCACCCGCAATTCGGGACAGCTTACCGAAGTCCCCGAGGGATACGTCGGAATCTATACGGAAGCCGATCTTGACCTCATCCGCAACGACCCCGACGGTAACTTTATCCTCATGGCAGATATCGACCTCGGCGGCAAGGAGCACACCCCCATTGGCGACTACCTCAATCCCTTCGACGGCAAGTTCAACGGCAACGGCCACGTGTTCTCGAACTTCACCATCACCGCCTCCGGCGCGGCGATCTGGGAGACGGTTAGTGGAGAAGAGATGAAAACACGGTATCAGGCGGTACAAGATCACTATAATTCCAGAAATAAACTTATAATCGATGCTTACGAGCTCCCTGCGTACTCGATGTTTGGCATCGACGGAAGGTTTGACGATGGTTTTGTCCAAGGGCACATTTACGAAACTTATGATCTGCAGTACATCAATGCAATTGGTTTCTTTGGAAATGCCGGAAATTCGACTATAACCGGACTTGGCGTTGAAAATGTAAATATTACAGTTACCGATGCCGATTATACCGCAGTCGGAGTAATTGCGGGTCAGGCGGGATATATCAGCTCTTGCTATGTCAAAGATTCGACTCTTACGATAGATGCAGACACTTCTGCGATTGATGAATACTTAAAGATACCCAATGCTCAGGTAAATGATATATTCGATTATATGGACGGATGGGGATGGATGTCGATCGGCGATAATTATAGAAGAACGAGAGTTTACAGCGTATCCGCGGGACTTCTTTGCGGCGAAGTATTTGCAATCGACAGCTGTTATACCGAGGGTGTACTTAATGCTTCAGGTACAGGAAATGAGAATATTGATTTTTGCACACTTTCCGCGGGTTTGATTGCTGGTTACGGAGGCTCTGCGGTAAGCTCTTATTCTACCGCAAATGTGAATATCGAAGGTAACCTTTTCAGAAGCAGAGGAATCCTCGGAAAAGCCTGCCTTGCTCCGGTGCTTATACCGCAGGAAGTGTATAGATCACTTATAAACGATCATATGGAAGGTGACTATTTCTATTTTGATAGCATAGCAGACAGAAGCAAATGTCGGACAGAAGAAAAATGGCATGTAGTAAAGTTGTATCTTGAAAAAGATATTGAAATTCTTCAAGATCCCCGACATGCTGATATCAGAGAGATCGAGGAAATATTCTTTATTGACGGTAACGGAATGCTTACCTATGATATATTTATGTTGCGCACGTCGTTTGCCAGAAGATATGAAAATCTCGAATTGCAGCACGCGATTGAAAAGGTCGGCGACATTCCTGCGATCGAGCAAATGTACCGCGACGCCGGAATGCGTGTAGGTACCATCTGCTGCTACACCCCCGAGGGCAAGGAAAAGGCCGACTTCTACGAAGGATTTAATTTTGACGAAGTCTGGACGATGAAGAACGGAATGCCCGAACTTAAGATCTTCGGATAATACAAAAAGCTCCTATCGGCGAAAAGCCGATAGGAGCACTTTTTCGTTTATCTTTTTCTGAGTCTTCCGAGAACCTTTCCGATGCAGGAAACGTTTTCGAAATCCTTGAGCATTATTCTGCCGTATTCGGGATTGAGCGAGATCAGGCAGTCGCCGCCGTAGACCTTGAAATAACCCGCGCCGTCAAGCACGAATATGCCCGCTTCGCCGACCTCGACTCCCTCTGCATTCTGAACGAGAAGAACGTCGCCGTCGTGATATTTCGGCTCCATACTGTTGCCGCTGATGCGGAGCGCGAAGTCAGCCGATGCCGTCGATTCGCTGACCGTGATGCTGAGGCTTTCCGCCGCGTCGCCGTCAAGGTACTCGCCGATGCCCGCGGAGACGGGAAGATCGTAGAGCGGGATCGAACGCTTCGTGACTCTGCCCGCGCCGCTGTCCTTGTATCTCTGCGCGATGGGAGCGGTGACGATGGGCTTCGTTTCGCGCGTGAATACGGGAGCGGGTGCGGTGGGATATTCCGCGCTCGAAACGCGCTCGCGCTCCTTGCCCGCAACGAGCATAAGAAGCTCCTTGCCGTGGCTGTCAAGGCGGCGGTATTCCTCGATCAGTCTGATCTCGTTTCCGTCAAGAGTGAAGTTGTTCGTGTTCTCGGGAATGCCGCTGACGACGTAATCAAGCGAGCATCCGAGCGCGTCGCAAATGGCGATCATATTCGAAAGCTTGACCGAGTCCGAAAGTCCCGCGAGGAGTTTGGAGAGCGTTCCGAGCGGAATTCCGCTGAGGCGCGATAGCTCGTCGTTGGTGATCTTTTTTTCGCTTTTGATCTGTTTTATTCTTTCAATGTAATCAAAACTCATTTTGATACCCCTTAGTTCCTGTGTTGGAATTATTATATCACAAAAATTCCGATTTGTAAAGAGAAAAATAAAAATTTTTCCGAAAATGATAAAAATATCTTGACAAATGAAATCGGATGTGGTATAATAATGTCAGAAAGATTCCAAAAGCGGAATTAATTTGAATTTGAGAGGTTCAAGATGAATAACGTTATCAATAGAAATTACACCCCCGTTTCGCACAGAGAGGCGAATATATATAAGGAAGCGCTCGGCGAGAAGATCATCTCCTTTTTCTGCCTTGTCATCGCGTTTTTCGAAAACAACGCGGTCGATGCCGTCTGCCGCATAATCGGCGCGGTTGCTATTGCCGTTGCGTGCTTCTTCTATATCTCGGCTGTTATGGCAGGTTCGGTTTCGGTCCTCGCGATCGTATTTTACGGTGCGCTGATAATCGCGGCTTCGGCTTTCGTATTCCGCACAAAAACTGTCAAGAACCGCTGATCGCTGCGTTCTTTGAATAGGTCCGCAGAGCCCTCCAAGCCACCAGCGCGAGCGGGGCAATCAGAATTCCCGCAAAGCCGAAAAGTCGGTAGCCGAGGTAAAAGGCGGCGAGGGTCAGAAGCGGATGCAAGCCGAGATTCTCGCCGACTATCCTCGGTTCGATGAACTGGCGGACGACTACGGTTATGACGTAAAGGATCAACAGTCCGACCCCGAGGAATATATCCTTTGTCACGAGAGCGAAAAGCGCCCAGGGTAAGAGCACTATGCCGACGCCGAGAATGGGCAGAATATCGACCACAGCGGTGATCGCGGCGATGAGAAGCGAATACTCAACGCCGAGAACGCTGAGCCCAAAAAATATCTCGGCGAAGGTTATTAGCAGAATTAATGAATAGGAGCGTAGGTAGCCGATCGCGGCGACCGCCGCTTCTTTTTTTATATGCGCAAGCATTGCCTTTGCAGATTCGGGAAGAACCGAGCGGATGCCGCTTTTTATCCGATCACCGTCAAGAGTGAAATAAAAAGCGGCAATGACTGTTACGACGAGTCCGAGCAAAAGCTCGGGCAGTGCTTTGAGTATTGCGCTGAGCACGCCGGGGACGGCACTCCCCACTTCGGCAAGCAGATCACCCGCGATTTTTTCGATAAAGGCGTTTATAGCTTCTGTCCTGTCTGCTATGTTCCCCGAACCCGTGTCGGGAAGTTTTGAGGCGAGCCATTCGCCCAGCCTTCCGAGAATATCCAGAGCATTACGCAGGAATTCCCCTGCCGTTCCTTCGCCGGATCCGATACCCTCGGCAAGCTTCCCGAGCTCGGTCAACAGTCTTTTGGTTACAAAGAAGAGAAGCGTGACGAACGACGCAAGCAAAAACAGAAGTACGGCAAAAGATACCGTTTTCTTTCCCGCGGCGGTATGTTTGGCAAGCTTCGCGGCAAGAGCCGAAGCGAGCGCTCCTAGCCCCGCGCCGAGCAGAAAGGGAAGTGTGAGGGCAAAAATGTATTTGAATATGACGTAAACTGCGGCAGCTGCGGCGAGTATGCAAAAGAGAGTTGCCGCGGTGTTTGTGAGACTTTTTCTCATTGGTGATTTGTTTTCTTTTGGTTCCATTTCTTTTCTCCTATTTATTTTTATATGATTCTATGCGTTTTTGCTCTGCTGATATACAAAAAGCAAGAAAATAACGTAAGAAGAAAATATTTTGAAAAAAACGCGCAAAAATAAAACTTTTTTTGATTTTCCTATTGACAAATGAGAAAAAATGTTGTACAATATTATACTGCATTATAATCGCTTAATATGTCTAAAAATGGGTCGGGATTGTTTCCGAAGTGCGGTTTATATATTAATATTGTATGAAAATATTTATTTTCAGCCGCAGACGAAAATATTTCCGAAAAGATGTTAAAAGCGAAAAATACTTGAATGGAGTGATTGAATTTATGGTCAACGTAACAGACCAGGTGCTCGGAAAGAATTTAAGAAAATCCTTTTCCAAAACCCGCACTACACTCGAAATCCCGAATCTTATTGAGATTCAGACAAATTCCTTCAAATGGTTCCTCGAGGAAGGCCTTGCAGAGGTTCTGCGCGACGTATCCCCCATCGTGGATTACAGCGGAAATCTCTCTATCGAATTCGTATCCTACTCGATCGATTCGAAGCCGAAGTATCCCGTTGAGGAATGCAAGGAGCGTGACGTAAACTACGCGGCTCCCCTGAAGGTCAACGTACGTCTCAATAACAAGCAGACGGGAGAAGTCAAGCAGACCGATATTTATATGGGTGACTTCCCGATCATGACCGAAAACGGCACCTTCGTTATCAACGGTGCAGAGCGTGTCATCGTCTCGCAGATCATTCGTTCGCCCGGTATGTACTATGCTTCTGACATAGACAAGGCGGGCAAGAAGACGTTCACTGCCCAGATCATACCTTACCGCGGAGCATGGCTTGAGTATGAGGTAGACAGCAACAACGTCATTTATGTAAGAATAGATAAAAACCGTAAGCTCCCGCTTACTATGTTTATCCGCGCTCTCGGCCTTTCCGTAGATCACGAAACCGGCAATATGGTTTCGAGCATCGAAAGCGCAGAGGACATCTTCGAGATGTTCGGTGACGACATCCGTCTCCGCGCAACTCTTGAGAAGGACGAGTCCGAGGCTTCGGCTGTCAACCGTCATTCTTCCGCATCTATCGAATCTCTCCGTGAGATCTTCCGTAAGCTCCGTCCCGGTGAGCCTATCCAGGTAGACGCGGCTCTTACCCTTATCAGCAACTTCTTCTTCGATGCAAAGAGATACGATATCGCTCCCGTCGGACGCTATAAGTTCGATAAGAAGCTTGCTATCTCCGAGAGAATCGCAAACCGCCGTCTTGCTGCTCCCGTAGTAAGCACCATCAGCGGCGAGCTCCTCTTCGAGGAAGGTCACGTTGTAACTCCCGAGGAAGCTCTCGAGATCGAAAACGCAGCAGTAAACGAGGTTCAAATCTCTCTTGACAACGGCGAAGTTATCAAGGTGTTCTCTAACCACACCTGCTGGCCCGAAAAGATCATCGGTGACAAGCTTATCGATTGCGGCGTGCGCGAGAAGGTCTCCACTCCCGTTCTTCTTTCTATTATGGAAGAGTGCGGCGGCGATCTTGACGCTATCAAGGCAGCTTGCCGCGCGCGTCTGAGCGAGCTCTGCCCCAAGCATATCACCCGCGAGGATATTTACGCAACCATCAACTATCTGCTTAACCTCGCTCACGACGTTGGAACTACCGACGATATCGACCATCTCGGCAACCGTCGTATCCGTTCCGTAGGCGAACAGCTCCAGAACCAGATCAGAATCGGTTTCTCCCGTATGGAAAAGATCATTCGCGAAAGAATGACCACCCAGGACAACGAGAAGCTGACTCCTCAGGCTCTTATCAATATCAGACCCGTTGCAACCGTTATCCGCGAGTTCTTCGGTTCTTCCCAGCTTTCTCAGTTCATGAAGTCGGATCGTAGCCATGTCGTTCTGTGAGCCAAGGAGTTGAATACAAATTTTGTCTTCCTTAAGACCGCTTGGCCTCCGACTTCAGGACAACGAGAAGCTGACTCCTCAGGCTCTTATCAATATCAGACCCGTTGCAACCGTTATCCGCGAGTTCTTCGGTTCTTCCCAGCTTTCTC
>JAZSLM010000043.1:0-9475 GCA_045535375.1 Eubacteriales bacterium | reverse complement strand
AGGTCACGTGGCCGTATTTCTGCGTCTCGGAGATAGCAAGCTGGGAGATGCCGCTGCCTGCAAGGTACTCGCCAAGGGTATTGGTGATCTCGGGGGGAGTAACGAGGTAACGGGAGGGAATGTGAAGGTCGCCGTCGTACTCGAGCATACCTGCGTATACTACGTTCGGATGGCGAACTCTGTCGAACTTATCAAAAGTTTCGCCTTCGTCGAAGGTGCGGGAGATCTCAAGCGAACGGCCGCCGCGGAAGTTGAAGAAGATGAAGCTGTCGCCGTCCTCAACGGTGCCGACGGGCTTGCCGTCCTTGCCGATAACGAATGCGGGAAGATCCTGGTCGATAACGCCGGTCTCTGCGCGGTAGGTCTTAACAGCTTCTTCAGCCGATGCGAACTGTCTGCCCTCGCCGAGAACGTGGGTCTTCCATCCGCGCTCGACCATAGACCAGTCAGCCTCGTAGCGGTCCATAGTGATCTTCATTCTTCCGCCGCCGGAAGCAATGCAGATGTCGAGATCATCCGAGCGGAGAGTGGAAAGGAACTCCTCGAAAGGAAGGATATAATCGAGAGCCGAGGTCTCGCCAACGTCGCGTCCGTCAAGAAGAATGTGAATGCGGATCTTATTTACGCCCTCTTCCTTTGCGCGCACGAGCATTGCCTTGAGGTGGTCGATGTGAGAGTGAACGTTACCGTCGGAGAAAAGTCCGAGGAAGTGGAGGGTGGAGGAGTTAGTCTTTACGTTGGAAATAAGAGTCTGCCAGGTCTCGGAAGCAAACATCTTGCCGGACTCGATCGACTGAGTTACGAGCTTTGCGCCCTGCGCGAATACCTGACCTGCACCGAGAGCGTTGTGTCCGACCTCGGAGTTACCCATATCGTCGTCGCTGGGAAGACCGACTGCGGTACCGTGTGCCTTGAGAGTTACGCAAGGATGATTGTTAAGAAGCTTGTCAAGAGTGGGAGTGAATGCGCGGCTTACGGCATTGGTAGGTCCTTCGGGAGCGATTCCGACACCGTCCATAACGATGGTGAGTACGGGACCCTTCACGGGAGCGTAAGCGGCTTTTTTGAGTTCTTTCATTGCAAAAATTCCTTTCGCTTGTAGAAAATAAATTTAACCTTATATAGTATACCTTTTTTTCGAGAAAAATCAAGTCTTTTATGTTAAATTAGAGGAATTTTTTTCATATATCGCCGAAAATTTTTGAAAAAATCAATTTATTAATATTCAAGCCATTGACTTGAAGGAGAAAAGGGGGTATAATTATATAGTTAGATATTATTTACTTATCGAAAGGATGAATATAAAATGTCAGAATGCACTCACAACTGTTCAACTTGCTCGGCTAACTGCTCATCTCGCAAAGAGCCGCAGGATCTCCACGAGCCCGCAAATGCTAAAAGCAATATCAAGCACGTCATTGGCGTTGTCAGCGGCAAGGGCGGCGTAGGTAAATCCCTTGTCACCTGCATGCTCGCCGTGCTCCTTCAGCGCAAGGGCTACAAGGTAGGCGTACTTGATGCCGATATTACCGGTCCTTCGGTTCCCAAGGCTTTCGGCGTTAAGAGCGAAGTCACCGGCAGCGAGGACGGCATGTTCCCGCCCACAACCGAGAAGGGCATCAAGATGATGTCCGTAAATCTCCTTCTTGAGGAGGAGACCCGTCCCGTTATCTGGAGAGGACCCGTTATCGCGGGCACGGTAAAGCAGTTTTGGAAGGACACTATCTGGGGCGACGTTGACGTTCTCCTCGTTGACTGCCCTCCCGGCACCGGCGACGTTCCGCTCACCGTTTTCCAGAGCCTTCCCCTCGACGGCGTAATTATCGTTTCGAGCCCTCAGGAGCTCGTTTCCATGATCGTCGGCAAGGCGGCAAATATGGCGAATATGATGAACATTCCCGTTCTCGGTCTTGTTGAGAACATGAGCTACGCGGTTTGCCCCGATTGCGGCAAGCGAATCAATATATACGGCGACAGCCACATTCTTGAGATCGCGCAGAGCTTCGGCTACGACGTTCTCGGTCAGATCCCGCTTGACTCGAAGCTCGCATCCCTTTGCGACAACGGTAAGATCGAGGATATGGACTGCGATTATCTCGATATCGCGGCTACCGTTCTCGAGCACAGACTCGGTCTCTCCGAATAAGGCAGATGCCCGAATTTCTTAAAAAAATAAAATGGGTAACCGTGGTAAAAAACGCGGTCGTACTCATCTTGCTTTTCGGATTGCTCTTTGCAATAACCGCTTTGTCGCTGAATGCTGCCATCAAGTCTGTGACGAAGGACAGGATCCTCTCACCTCAGACGGCGGCACAGCTCGGCGACGTCGATTGCATCCTCGTTCTCGGTTGCCACGTCCGTTCGCAGTACCTCGCGGACAGACTGACCACCGCGTTCGGACTTTACGATATGGGCGCATCACCTAAACTGCTTATGACGGGCGACCACGGCAGGGAAGTCTATGACGAGGTAAACTACATGCTCGGCAAAGCCGAAGAGCACGGCATCGAGCGTAAGGATGTCTTCACCGACCACGCAGGATTTTCAACCTACGAGAGCATCTACCGCGCGAAGGAGATATTCGACGCGAAACGAATCATCATTGTCACGCAAGAATACCACCTTTATCGCGCTCTCTATATCGCCGAAAAGCTCGGGATCGAGGCTTACGGCGTCAGCGCGTCGCTCCACGGCTACGGCTCGCAGGATTATCAGGACTTCCGCGAATCGCTCGCCCGCGTAAAGGACTTCTTTTATGCGTTGATCAAGCCCGAGCCGACCTTCCTCGGCGAATCAATCCCGATAAGCGGCGACGCTTATCCCTCGCACGATAACTAAACAAATACATAAAAGGAGACTACAAATGGTTACAGTATCCTTTCCCGGCCTCGGAATAGGCGAATTCAGCTTCAACAAGGTCGCGTTCACCATACCCGAATGGGTGCCGTTTTTAAACGGCGTTCAGGTCAGATGGTACGGCATCATAATGGTGACCGGCATCATCCTCGCCTTTCTTTACGCATACTACCGCTCGAAGCAGGAGGGCGTGTCCTTCGACGATCTGCTTGACTACGCGATATTCACCGTTATCAGCGGTATAGTCGGTGCGCGACTCTATTACGTTATCACCTCGGGTCAAAAATACTCCTTCGGCGAGATCTTTGCAATCTGGAACGGCGGAATTGCCATCTACGGTGCCATTATCGGCGGTGCAACTGCGCTTCTTTGCGTTTCGCTCTACAAAAAGATCAAGTGGCAGAAGGTCTTCGATATGGTCTGTCCCGGCGTTATGATCGGTCAGATCGTCGGCAGATGGGGCAATTTCTTCAACGGCGAGGCTTACGGCGAGTCCCCCGCAGCTGACAATCTGCTCTATTTTATGCGAATGGAGCTCCGCCACGAGAATTGGTCTAATTCCTATATCTGCCAGCCCACGTTTCTTTACGAATCACTTTGGAATCTCATCGGATTCCTTATCATCAACGCGCTTTACAAGAAGAAAAAGTTTGACGGTCAGGTCTTTTTGATGTATATCACCTGGTACGGATTCGGCAGAATGTTCATTGAGGGCCTGCGCACCGACAGCCTTATGGTCGGCACCTTCCGCATTTCGCAGGTCGTCGCGTTCCTTTGCTTCGTTACCGGAAGCATACTCCTCGTATATCTCGGTATCCGTGCTAAAAAACAGTCCAAGCTTCTTGCCGCAGACGGCGAAGTGTCGACCTACGGCGAGATGCTTGCAGAAGAAAACACAACCGAAACTAAAGAAGACTCCAAGGAGGAAGAAAACAATGTCGGCAATACTGATTGACGGCAAGCTCGTCAGCGCAAAGCTGCGCGGCGAGGTTACCGAAAAGAGAATAGAATTTGAAAAGAAATACGGACGCAAGCCCGGTCTCTGCGTTATCAGAGTAGGCGAGGATCCCGCATCTGTCGTTTACGTTCGCAACAAGCTCCGTGCCTGCGAGGAGGTCGGATTTGCATCTACCTGCAACATACTTCCCGAATCCTATACCACAGAACAGGTAATTGCCGAGGTTGAAAAGGTAAACGCCGATCCCACGGTCGACGGACTTCTCGTTCAGCTTCCCCTTCCGAAACATATCGACGAGGTGCGCGTTGTTGCCGCTGTCGCGCCCGAAAAGGACGTTGACGCCTTCGGAAAGCTAGATGCGGGTCATCTGTGCCTCGACGAGGGCAACGTGCTTCCTTGCACTCCTGCTGGTATTATGGAGATGCTCAAGCATTACGAGATCCCCGTTGCAGGCAAGGAATGCGTAGTAGTCGGACGCTCCAACATCGTCGGCAGACCTATGGCGGCACTTCTGCTTGCCGCTGACGGTACCGTTACCATCGCTCACAGCCGCACCCCCGATCTCGGTGCGGTCACAAGACGCGCAGACATTCTCGTCAGCGCAGTAGGACGCGCGGGTCTCATTACCGGCGATATGGTCAAGCCGGGCGCGGCAGTCATCGACGTCGGCATGAACCGCAACGCCGAGGGCAAGCTCTGCGGCGACGTTGACTTTGATTCAGTAAAGGAAGTCGCGGGTTACATCACTCCCGTTCCCGGCGGAGTAGGACCTATGACTGTTACAATGCTTATCTGCAACACCCTTTATGCCGCAGAAAACGCTGAAAAGTAATTTAATAATAAAAACTCCGAAACTTTCGTTTCGGAGTTTTTTGTTATTCAATTAGGTGAAATTCTTTTTGTAGTAGATAATAAGTGCGATGAGCGCCACAACGATTACCGCTATAACGATGATCCAGAGATAAAGTAGGGATGAAGGTCCGGATCCGCTGCCGCCGTCATCTGTGGTTACTTCCTCGTTCGTGGTAACGTCCTCGGGAGAAGTGGTAGTAACGGGATCGGTAGTAATTTCTGGCTCGTCGGTGTCGGGCTCAGTGGTTACGTCTGTGATCTCGGTAGTTACCTCTGCAGAAGTTTCTGGAGGAACCGTAGTATCCGGAGGAGTTGTTGTTTCGGGAGGCTGAGGCTCCGTGGTAACGGGTGGCTCGGTTTCTGCACCGTTAACCGTGATCGGTATCGCAACGGTGAGACCTCTGAATGAGACGGTTATCTCCTTGGTGTCCTTTGTGATGATGGAAGGAGAGAAGGCGTAGTAGCCGTCGGGAACCTTGGGTGAAGCGATAGTTCTGTCCGCGTAAACAAGGATCAGTTCGAGCCCTGCGGGATCAAACTTTTCGCCAACGTTGTATTTGGTTTTTAACGGCTGTCTGGAAACGAGAAGGCTTTGAACCTCCGCGGGGGTAACTGTGATCTCAATGGGGTAAGTATACTCGAGGCCGTCGTATTCATATATCGCGTAAATGATATATTTTTCAGTCGCGTTCGAGAGCAGAACGATCGCGGTTCCGAGCTCGGGAGAGAAAGAGAAGCTGGATGGAACGATGCTCGACATATCGTTGAAGATGAGGCTGAGAGTGAGTCCGTCGGGATCAAACGCCTCTCCCTCGGCATAAACCAACTTATTCGGCCGTGAGGTTGCGGTAAGAGCGGAGGGGGTCTTCTTTATGACCGAGATGGGAAGGGAGACTTCGCAGTACTTATCGGTTCCGTCGTTCGCAGAGATCTTGACCGATGTGATATCGAGAGTAAGCGGAGTATCCAATGCGGGAGTGAATGTAAGATTTCTGTGGTCGATTATCGAAAAAGTACCGTCCGAGAAGGTAGCCTGAATGAGCAATCCGGAGGTATTCAGGGTGTGTCCTTCGTAATAATTAAGCTCGTCGGGAGAACCGATGATGCTCAGCGAAACGATGTATGCCTCGTCGCCGACAGAAATCGAAATGTTGGTCGAGATGCCGTAATAGCTCAGATTAACGAATTTGTCAGCGGCGGTCAGAATGCTTGATGCTTCGATCACGTATTCCTCGGCGGTGAGAAGTTTGCGGGTGCCGTCGGAGTAGTTGACACCGACAGAAAGTCCCGTGCTTACAAAGATCTCTCCGATCTCATAATGTACCTTATCGGGAGGCGTGATGATCATCAGCTCGCCCTCGGGGAGAGAAATGTTGATGAAATCCTTGAGATCGTATCCGTTATGCGAAGCCGCGATCTTGCTTCCGTAAACGATGGTTTCGGGAACATCAAAGATTACCTGATCGGTCACGTTAATAGTCATACCGTCAGAGTAAATAGCGTAAACTCTGATGTTTTCAAGCGGACAAGCGTCGCCGTAATAATAAACGTTGCTGAATCCGGTTACGTTATAATTGACTATCGCGCTGACGTTTATCTCAGCTTCAACCGATTGTGTACCTGCAGTCAGAGTGATTTTTGCTTTTCCGTTTTCGTCGGGACGGACAACTCCGCCTGCTACGCTGATCTCGAAATCGGTGATGGTGGAGGAGATCGTTTTGGCTTCGTCATAGTAAGCGGTAAGAGTAACGCCGGGAAGCTCTTCGATCGGAGCGGATTCGTAAAGGCTGATGCCCTCGAGCCCCCACGCTTCAATGGAAAGTATCGGCAGTACCGACACGGGGACGGTAGTGCTGAAGGTGCCGCTGTTGGTTGCGTAGATAACCGATATGGAGGTTATGTCAGGGGTCAGAGGTGTGTCAAGCGAGGGATAAAAATTGCAATCCGCTATATTCAATGTACTGTGTGTACCGTCCGAATATATAACGGTCGCGTTGAAGGTTGAAGGATTGATCTTTTCACCTTCGAGATATTCCGACTTGGTTCCGATCACATCAATACCGACGGGGAAAGTGACAGGGATGTCCGAGGGATTGACGATTATCGGCAAACTGCAAGTGTAACCTTCATAAATAAACGTTATGCTCGTCATATCGGATGTGAGAGGCCCTTTTTCAAGGATCTCGAGGTTCTCGGGATAAAAGAAAAGGTATTCCTGCTCGTTATAATAAAACTTTCCGTAGAAGTTGTCTGTGGAGAACTCTTCGCCTTCTGTGTAGATGGTTTTACAGTTTGCACCCTTCAGAATCTCCAGATAAGGATATGTTTTAGCTGTTTCATCCGCAAACGCGGGAATGAGCAGCAAAGGCAGAGTGCATAATACACAGAGCAGTAAAATAACAAGCTTTAACTTCTTGGACATATATAATACCGTCCTTTCGTACAGTATAATTATTCACATTATATTATATCACTCCGCGCGGGTTTTGTCAAGTTTATTTTGTTAACAAACTTATTTGTAAAAAAGAAAAGGCCATCGCTTGCGCGATAGCCTTTTACTGACGGAACGCAGAACGCGTTCCCTTGGGGCAAAGATTAGTCGGCGTAAACGCTGACCTGCTTCTTGCCACCAGCCTTGTGCTCGAACTTGACCTTACCGTCGATCAGAGCGAAGAGGGTGTGGTCGGTGCCCATGCCAACGTTGTTGCCGGGATGAACAGCGGTGCCTCTCTGTCTGATGATGATATTGCCGGCGATAACGGGCTGACCGTCGGTCTTCTTGACGCCAAGTCTCTTGGACTCGGAATCACGACCGTTCTTGGTAGAACCTACGCCTTTCTTATGAGCAAAGAACTGTAATGAAAGTCTAAGCATTTCTAGTTTCCTCCGTTAAGTTTTTCCGCAGTAAGCGGATGTGCGGTGCGTCGTAATCAGATGTAATCGCGGTCAATGACCTCGACCTCAAGGAAATCTCCGTATTCAAGCGTAAGATCGTTGAGCTGGTAATAGTAAGCCATAAAAAGCCCCGATACCGCATATCTCTTGCGCTCGTCGTCTTCAAATTCGGGAAGAGCAGCCTTCGATGATACCTTGATCTTCGTTGCGCCTTCATTGATATCGTAATCGATGTTTGAAGCATAGGCGATCTCGACAGTGTTGACGATAAGCATCGTCATTGCGGAGAGAGCAGAGCAGAGAATATCCTCGCCCGCGTCGCCGTAGCCTGTGTGTCCCGTTTCCTCGAAGCCCCAGAAAGTTCCGCCGCTTCTGTAAAATACGACTTTAGTCATTTTGGAATTAGCCTACGATCTTTTCGATCTGTACCTTGGTATAAGGCTGTCTGTGACCGATCTTCTTCTTCTCGTTCTTCTTAGCCTTGTACTTCATGACGTAGATCTTCTTGTTCTTACCCTGTGCAAGAACCTTAGCAGTTACGCTAGCACCTTCAACGGTGGGAGTGCCTGCAACGAAACCGTTGTCGCTCGATACAGCCATAACCTGATCAAAAACAACCTCGCTGCCTTCTTCTGCGCCGAGCTTCTCGATAAAGATGATATCGCCCTCGGTGACTTTGTACTGCTTTCCGCCAGTAGTGATAATAGCAAACACTGGAAAGCACCTCTCTTTCATTTTAGACTCGCTGTGCCTCGGCGGCGTAAAAAACGCACTTAAAAAAGAGCCGATTTCAAGCGGCATATTATTATACAACGGAACGCGGATTTTGTCAATAGGTTTTTGAAAAATAATCAAGATAATTTTTTGTTTTTATCGGTTTTTGCATTTTAATTTTATATTCCGATTGATTTTTATGTCTTAAAGTGCTATAATTGAAAATGCAACCGATAGTTGCGGAACTTTTGATATTTGAACGCTAAAATGTATGGTCATATTCTGCGTTTTTTGATAAAATTTTATCATAAACCAAAGGGAAGGGAAAATGAATAATGAATATCGAAACAGCTAACAGATTGTTTGAATTAAGAAAAGAACATAATTTTTCGCAAGAAGAACTTGCGGAAAAGCTTGGAGTTTCTCGCCAGGCCGTTTCAAAATGGGAAAGGAGCGAGGCGTCCCCGGATACCGATAACCTTATAGCTCTCGCGAAGATCTATTGCCTTTCGCTTGACGAGCTGATCTATGGTAAAACAGGGGAAGGATCTTCGGCGGAGAGATCCGATACCGAACGTAACGAAGATCTCGGGGCAGCTTCGGAAGAAGAAAAAGGCGGCGAGGTCACAATATCGGACGAAGGAGCATCAATTTTTGACGAATCGGATGCGAAAAGGACAAAAATCTGGCTCGAAGTACCGTATCCCATAATATGTACGCTTTTGTATCTTCTTTGCGGCTGTCTTGACATACTCGGAGGATGGCACCCCACTTGGATAATCTTCGTTACTATCCCGATTTACTATTCGTTAGTCGAGGCTATATATTCACGAAGAGCCGAAGAGTTTGCATATCCTGTGTTTGCCTCTGTCGTATACCTGATTTGCGGCTGTTATTTTGACTTATGGCATCCATCGTGGCTGATCTTCATAACTATTCCTGTATATTATTCGATCGCCCACGCGATCGATAAGAAGATCAAAAGAAAAAGAGAGGGTTAAGGAAAATAGGTTCTGCCGAGTCCGAAAGACTCGGCGAATCAAAACGATAACAGGAATTTCGCCTGCGGCGAATATCCTTCGGCTTGCCGCTTACAAGCAAGCTTGACGCGCTCTGCGCCGAGGATGCGAACCCATATTTGCTCGCTGTGCTCGCAAAGATAGGTTCGATGTGCGGGTGCCAAAAAGACCGAGTCGTAAG
>JAZSLM010000020.1:0-15912 GCA_045535375.1 Eubacteriales bacterium | reverse complement strand
TTGGCCTCCGACTTCTCCGGAGGGAGCCTTTGGATACGTGCAAACATAGGGGTATGGGCTTTGCGCGAAGCCGGCGTTGCTTGCAACGCTGTAATACAAAGGCGAAACTTGCGATAAAGCAGAACGATAAATAAGGATTTGATAAAGGAGGCTTTCAAAGTGAAAAAACTTATAGCATTTATTTTATCGATGACATTCATGCTGGCATTGGCGGGTTGCTCTTCGGATAGAAGAACAGAGGCAAGTACTTCAAATGAAACCAGCAACCTAAGCAAAAACACACAGAGCGAAACAGGCTATTTTATTCCGGATTATAATACGACGAACAATCTTCACTGTGATGAATTTCTGGAAAATTTGAAAAGCGATGGATACATCCGTGGCGGTGAAAAGGATGATAACTACAACACGGATAACATTACCCGAACTGTGAACATTACCCCCAAAAGCATTTCTGATGAAACATCTGATATTGAAGTATTTTGGGTGAGTGACGCACATTGCTTTTTGATGGTAAATCATACGATTTACAGATATGATACTTTTGGTGGATATCACCATCAATTATGCTTGTGGGATTATGACAACAACGGCACAAAAGACCTTGTGTCCTATAACACATGGGGTTCTGGTCTGTCTTATATGAGTGTCGATATTTTTGACTTGACTTCTTTTGAACAAATTCGAGTTATATCAAGGATGATATTGAGCGAACCAAGCTTTTCCTTTGAATGTAAAAACGGAGTGATATACATTGATGGCGAAGAACTGACCTACAGCAATGGAAGTTTCCATTGCAATTCATTCAACAAAGATGCACGGTAAAATTTCAATTTGTCGAACAGAATAAAACTAACCCCGACAGACCTTAAAATCTGTCGGGGCTAATTATTTGTTTACTGCGGAGCTTTTTTTATCCGTAGGGGAGACCTGCGGTCTCCCGCGGGCGAACGCAGTTCGCCCCTACCGTGTATTAGTGAAAGATTTTGCGATTTCCCCGCTAATTTTGCACGCCCTTCGGTCTGCACTTTGTTTTGGAAATATTCCGTTTCCGCTTGTGGAACGCAGTTGTTTAGACTGCGAGGAATATTTCGGAACGGCGTAAATTGAATTTCAATTTACCGCTAACTGTGCACGCCCTTCGGAGACAGCTTTTTTAGTTAATAAAACAGGGAATCAAGAGCAGCCTCTTGATTCCCTTGTTTTTTATGCTGCAAGATCGAATACGAAGTCGCCCTCTATATTCAGAGCATCGAATTCGGCCGCGGTAACGTAGATGATAACGGACCCTTGATCGGTGATCTCGATATATCTGACCTGATCCTTGAAGATATCGTAGGTCTCATCGGTATAGTTGCCGTAAAGATCGGTTTTCATCTGATCTATTCTTGCCTCGATAGCAGCGGTGTCGCTGTCAAAAAGAGCTGAATCAAAAGAGCCGTTTGCGCAATACTTATCGACTATCTCCGATCCGTACGCCTCTCGCACACTGTCAAGACTGTCACCGCCTTCGGCAACTGCGTTTTCAAGCAGATCTCTTACCGTTTGCCTATTAACATGCTCGGATAAAAGCTCGATATATTCCTGCACATACACCTCTCGGCTGCCCGATTCGGCAATTCCCGCAGTTTCAATAAGCACGGCAAAGAGCACGTCCTCGTCCTCATACTCGGCAAATGCATCCGAAAGCTTGCCCGAAATCTTCTTGCCTTCACGAAGAACTGTCTCAACGTTTGAGAATTCGCTGACGCCGATCTTATAATAGGATTCTTCGAATTTTAGTCCCTCAATTCCCGAAAGCGACAAAAGCTCGCTCTCGGTAACGAAAATTACCAAATTCCCGTCCTCTTCTGCAAATGGAACTCCCATCTTCTCAAGCGCGGATACAGCCATCGGGCGGAGCTGGCTCCAGTAGCCCTCCCTGATCTCGAGACACTCCTTGACGAGCTCCGACGCCTTCTTGCCCAAAGCGTCGATATCCGCGTTCAGCAGATCGCGGTCAAGCTCACCGCTTGCAAAATACCTATAAAGCTCATCGATCTCATATGCATCCTTATACTGCAGATAAAGGGCTTCAATATCGAAATTTGCCTTTGCCTGCTCATATATTCCTACCAAAGCCTCAAGGCGATGCGAATCAACGTTCGTCAGAATAGACTCAAGCTCGAGAGCAAGATACTCGTTTGTTACATACAGATTCGGCGAAACCTGAACCTCTATCGCCCATGTGCGGTTGATGTCGTCACTGCTCACAAGACTGTTATAAAGCGACTCATCCATCTCAAGTCCGTCCGCAACGATATACGAAAGCGGCTCGACTGCGACATACTCACTCTGAACGTACGGATAGGTGCCGCTCCTCGTTACCGTTTCGGCAGTTATCTGCCCTGCCGAGGACGCCGCCCGCTTGATAACTGTCATTCCGACAGGCGGGGTGATATCTGTCCTTTCCACATTCCTTCCGAGTCGGCGTGTGATCAGCACCGTCGAAGCAAGAATTGCCACCGCCAGCGCTGCGGCGATCAGCGCAGTAACAACTCTTCTGCCACCGAAAGAGCCTCTCTTCCCCTCAAGTGCATCGGCAAGAACATCATCGTCAAGCATACCGAGTGCCTTATTGATCTTTTCGTTTTTCATACCGTGATACCCTCCTTTTCAAGATATACGCGAAGCTTTTTTCTCATTCTGAAAAGCATGGATTTGAGTTTTCCGACGCTCCAACCCTCGCTCTCTGCGATCCTATCAAGCGGTTCGAGCGAGAAATAATGCCGAACAAAGGCGCGTCGCTCATCGGCTGAAACCGAGCGCAAGAACGCCGAGATCGTCCTTGCAATCTCCTCTGCCGAGAGATCGTCCTCCTCGCCCATTATCATCGCCAGCTCATCCGTAGGCAGCAGAACGGCGCAACGCTTTTGCGCATTCATATACTCGAGCCTGTGCAGGGCGTGGTTTCGTGCGATCTTAGCGGCATATGCAGAAAGTCTGTCGGGTCTGTTGGGCGGGATCGAGCGCCAGAGCGAGAGGTATGTGTCGTTCTCGCACTCCTCTGCATCAAAGCTGTTGCCCAGGATATTTTCCGCTATCCTGCGCAAAAGCGCGCCGTATTTAGCCGAGGTCTGCTTGAGTGCTTCCTCATCCCTTGCAAAGTACAAATCAATTATTTTCTTGTCGTCCAAAATCTCACATCCTTTGCTTTTCATTTACACCCTATAAGACCGAAAAAGTCGCGCCAGGTTTCACTTTTTTGAAAAAAAGTAATATTTTTTTGAAAAAGGGCATATGACGGATATTCCGCGTCATATGCCCTTAATTGATCAAATTGCTTTACGAATACTTATCGGTCGCCTTGATGGCTTCGCCGGAGATGACCTTACCCGCTTCCTCCGCGACCTTCTGAGTGAAGGAACGGAGAACTCGGAACTCCCCGTCGCCGTCGTTGACCGTGATCATCGCCTGACGCTCGGAGTAGTTATAGTATTTGTATTCATAGTAGGTATACTCGTTAGTCGTCGGATCCTTATAGGATGTTTCAACTCTGATACGAACGTCGTAATTATCGCGATTTGCGAGAATTGCGTCAACCTCTGCCTCGCTGAGACCGTTTGTACCGTCGTGAACGCTTCCCTGCTTGGATGCATAGAGGAGTGCCGAGAAGAACTTACGGAAGTTCGACATACCGTATCTCATATACTCCTTGACGAGAACGCCGTCGTGAGTGCAGATACGGATCTGGTTTGCGGTGACGTAGATCTGATAATCAGCGGTGTCGATAAATCCCTTGAGGACAACGACTTCCTCATCGCGGTTGTTGGTGGCATAGTAGCCGCCCGTGATGTTAACGCGCTCGCCCGCGCTGTTGTAAGCCTTGACGGTCTCGTGGTCGATGACCCACTTGAAGCCCTTCTTATCGGTAACGGTAAGCTCGGAGATAGCCTCCATCTTGTTGCCGTCTGAATCATAACCGAGAACAGCCATCTGAGCCGAAGAGATGGTTCCCTTTTTCTTTGCATCCTCCGAACAGGTGGGGTTGGTCACCGAGTCGGACATAGAGTTATCAAGCTCGAAGGTGTAAAGCTTGCCGTTATACTCGACCTCGACCTTGGTCGCCCAAGAGAGGTTCATCGAGAAATAAAGGTCGTTTACCCAATCGTTCTTGGTATAATTAAGGAAGGTAAGCGCCGAACGGTCGACCTCGACGATGAAATCGTAGATTCCCGAAGTCATATAGCGGGTGCCCTGCTCGGTCTCGGCACTGATGAAGATCATGTGCTCGTACTTTTCCTGGAAGGTGAAGTAGATAACGTACTCGGGATTATCGAGTCCGTACGTCTTCAAAGCTTCGTCGTCGATTCCCAGCTTAACGACTCCGAGGGGCGCGAGCGTATAGAACGTCTGCAGGCAGGTGTCGATTGAGTTATCGTTTGCAACGTAACCCGCGGGGAAGTCGAGAGTGTAGGGAGTGTTGGCATAGAAGGTGCCTGTTCTCTCGTCAAGATCCTGGAACGTGAAGGAAACGATGGGATCGAGATCGAGCTTATCAAGCTCCTCGTCGGTGATGTTATCGGGGATGGAGTTGAACTTTTCGCCCTCCCAGATGGTGAAAGTCTCAACGTCGAAGTAGTTGTTGAGCTCCATCGGATAGGTGACGAGAGGCGTTATGAACTTTTCGATCGGAACGTGAAGCACGCTCTCGATGCTGTCGTAGGTCTTACCGTCGTACATTCCGAGGTAGGAACCGTCGATGCTGAAGTTCATGACGTAAACCGCATCGCGGTCGGTCAGCTTAACGTAGTAACCGGTGTTGGAGGGTACGGGGTCGCCGATATATACGGTGTGGGAGTTACCGTCGAGATCGGTGATTCTGTACCAATAGGGCGAATAATCGTACTCGTTGCCGTTTTCGTCCACTCTCTTTTCGGGAGCGAGGCCGTATTCGGTGTAAAGTCCGTTTTCGTCCTTGATAGGATCGGGGATCTTTCTGGTCGAGAGCGAGTAGCCGCAGGAAACTGCAAGCGAGGAGAACATAACCTGCGAATAGGGTGTTCCCTCATAGCCCTTGATCTGGAAGTCGCCGTCCTTGTCAACGTAGAATACAAAGGAGCCGTAGCCGTTGTGAACCTCGATCTTGTCGATGTTTTCCTGCTTGATCTGCTTGAACATCTGGATCCTGTTCGCAACGCCGACCTCTTCGCCCTCCACGGTGTCAATGACCGAATAAACGGTGTTGATACCCGTGTCGGGATCGACCTTGACCTCGGTGCCGAGGGCGGTCACGTAAATATAAGTGTTCTTTGAAGTATCCGCGGAAACCGATAATTCGAGCGTATCGCCCTTATCGTCACACATAACGTAGATGCCGTTTTTCTGCTTGATCCGGTACTTCGCGCCGTCGTAATCTTCAAAATATACGATATTAACGATATAATCAACGACGATGAAGGCTGCGATCAGAACGACGATAAGGATAGCGAGGGCAATTATCCAGTTTCTCTGCATCTTTGCCACCGAACGGCGGCGGCGAAGACGCGCGGTGCTTTCATTTATTGCCTTGCCGTTTGTCATCTGTACTTTCTCCTTACGAGAACGTAAACGCCTGCAATAGCGGTGATGAGGGTGGGAACGAGGATGAGGG
The DNA here is from genome assembly GCA_045535375.1 of Eubacteriales bacterium. Taxonomy (GTDB): domain Bacteria; phylum Bacillota; class Clostridia; order Oscillospirales; family CAG-272; genus CAG-390. Next base: position 10,280 of record JAZSLM010000020.1, on the reverse strand, counting down.
CAACAGTCCATCTGTTAGCCTGAGCGGTCGTGAGCGTTTCGATGGTGGTCGAAGCGAAGGGCTTGATATCAAGTCCGACGGGAATGTTCTCACGTCCGGTTGCGCGGAGTGCGCTGAGCATCATATCGGTGTTACCGTAGGTGTTCGAGAGAAGGAGAGTTTCCGAAAGGAAATCTGTCGAGCCGCAAGCGAGAACGTAGGAGTAATCCTCGTTGGTATTATCAACCATTCTCGATTCGCGGGTGATGGTCATAAGTCTGAAGGGATACTGTTCGGTAGCCTGTGCCACAACGGTGGTATCAACAACTGCGGTTGCGGTTGCGGGGGAAACGAAAACGTCAAACATCGAGCGCGATACGCCGTCCTTGTAGTAAGAGCCGTAGCTGAAGGTTGCGGTGGGATCGTCTTCCTCGGTGTGCCATACGCTCTGGTAGGTGTCGGAATAGGAGATACCCATTGCATTCTTGAAGATGACCTTGGGAGGATAGGTGGTTCTCAGATCCTTGTGGAGAGAAGCGCCGAGACCCAGGGTAGAATATCTGCCTACAACGGTCATACCGTCCTCGGTAAGCGAATTCGAATAGTCGCGGATGGCAGTGCCGTGCACGTTGCCCATGTTATCGGTGTGGCGGTCGAACTTGATACCCCACTCCTCAAGATATTCCTCAAGATTGGGAAGGAGGGGTGTGGTGGGGTTGACGAAGACCATAAGAGCGTTGGTGCCGTCAAGGAATCTGTCGAGCTTTTCGATCTCGGAGATATTGGAAACGCCGTCCTTGACAAGGAAGTCGTCCTGAGGATCGTAAACGACCATAAGGCGGCAATCCTCGGGGATCTCCTGATGCGCAAGGTCGATCAGCTGTACCTTGTATCCGCCGTCCTCAAGAAGAGAGAGCATATACTGAGTCTTCGCAAGGTCGCTCTCAGCCATGAAGGGCTCGCCGTGGTTGACGGTTACGCAAGCGATGGGGGACTCAGCCTGAGTTACGGCAAGAATACCCGAAACGAGCTTCTTTTCGCCGTTATACGCCCAGGGAGCGGAATTTTCATCGTTGAAGTAGAACATCGATCTGAGCGCGTAAACGCGGAATTCGGTGCCCGAATATACGATGATATCGGTCGAATAGATCGAGTCCTTCGAATTGTTCTTGAACTTGTTTACAGCAGAGGGCTCGCGCCAGATATTCACGTTTTCAACGTGAATGTAATCATTCTTCTCCGCAAGGCCGAGAGCGGTCTTGTAGATCATCTTGCTGTAATATTCCTCCTCGATATTGTCGGGATCGTCGCAGAAAAGGATGTGAACGTCCTTGTCGATGTTCTCGAGAGCCGCAACTGCAGCATCCGAAAGGGTGTAGATCTCGTCGCGGGTGAGATCAGTGTACCAAAGGTACTTGTCCGCCAGAAGCTTGAAAACTCCGTTGAAAAGGAGAACTGCGGCAATGATGACGCAAGTCATCATGACCGAAAGGCTTCCGTACTTGAATTTGCGGGAAGAGAAAGCAGAATTTTTCATTGTATATTCCTCACTTTCTCTTAAGCCCAACGGCGGCGCTCATAGACGCGGACCGTGAGATAGATCGCGATAAAGGTCACAGACACGTAATAAAGCAGTGCCGACCAATCAAGAATACCGTACTGGAAATTCGAGAAGCGCGAAACGACGCTTACCCAGTCGATGATGTAACGGGCAACGTAGTTATTGATAAGTCTTGTGCCCTCCTCCTCGCTTCCGACGCTGTTGAGCATATTGAGAATGAGCATAACAGCGAGAACGGCGATGGTAACGACAGCCGCGGAGAGCTGGTTTTCCGTCATCGAGGAGATAAGAATGCCGATCGCGATGAATACCGCACCGACGAGAAGCACGCCGAGAAGCGAGCCGATGATCTCGGGGGTTACGGGACCCTTGATAGTGAGTCCGTCGGGGTCAAGATCGCTTTCCTGCTTACCGATGATGTAAAGAGGAATGAGATTTACGCAGGAAACTGCAAGACAGCCTCCAAAGATCGACATAGCGGCGAGGAATTTGCCCATGACCATGCCCGTGATCGAGATGGGCGCGGTCATAAGCATCTGCTCGGTGCGCATTTTACGCTCCTCGGAGAAGGTTCTCATCGTGAGAAGCGGGATGATGATGATCATACTGAGTATGAGCCAATAGTAATAGGATGCGGTGCTGTAAGAATTGCTCTGGAGGGTGGTGTAACAGCAGAGACCTGCCGAAAGAGCCAGAAAAACTCCGATAAATACGTATCCCACGGGATTGATGAAATACGAACGCATCTCCTTCTTATAAATTGCAAGCATTGCGTTTAGTTTTCCTTTCTGTCTTCGTTCTTATCGTCGTCAGATGCAAAGGTGTCTTCCTTGATCGAGTGATCCTCGTAGAATTCGGAATCGGTGCCTTCCTCCTCGAAGGAAGCGTTCTTCTGCTCTTCTACGGTCTTATCAACGATATCGGATGCGATCTCCTTCTCTTCTGCCGCACGGACGCCCTCGTAGCGGGTCTTTTTCTTTGCTTTTTGCGCCTCGGGAGCCGTCTTATCGACAACGGCAATGAAGATGTCCTCGATGCTCATGCCGAGTGCTTCAAGACCGATGAGGGGCCACTTTCTCTCTGCAAGCGCCCAGAAGAGCTTTTTGCGGATATCGATGCCGACTTCGCTTTCGATCATATAAGTATAAGCGTCGCCGTCGCGTGCCGCGAGAACTTCCGCATAGCAGATGCCGGGAAGATTGCGCAGAAGCGCGAGAACGTCACGCTGGGGACCGCTTATCTTTACGTTGAAGCGGCGGGTGTTTTCGACCGCGCGAGAGATGTTTTCGGTCAGCTCGTTCGCAACGATCTTACCCTTGTTGATGATGACGATTCTGTCGCAGACCGCCTGAACCTCCTGCAGGATATGCGTGGAGAGGATGACGGTGTGCTCCTTACCGAGGGTACGGATAAGGTTTCTGATCTCAATGATCTGCTTGGGGTCAAGACCGATGGTAGGCTCGTCAAAGATGATGACGGGCGGGTTTCCGACGAGTGCCTGCGCGATGCCCACACGCTGCTTGTAACCCTTCGAGAGGTTCTTGAGCATTCTGTGGTAAACGTCCGTGATCTTGACGACCTCGCAGATCTCGCGGAGATGCTTTTCCTTGTTGAGCTTACAGTTTTTGAGGTCGTAAGCAAAGGAGAGATATTCCTCGACAGTCATATCGGGGTAAAGAGGAGGCTGCTCGGGGAGATAGCCGATCAGTCTTTTTGCGTTCAGCGGGTCGTCAAGCACGTCAACGCCGCCGATCTTGATCGAGCCCGAGGTGGAGGAAAGATAGCCCGTGAGCATATTCATCGTGGTACTCTTGCCCGCGCCGTTGGGACCGAGGAAGCCAAGCACCTCGCCCTTCGCAACCTCAAAGCTGATATCGTCCACGGCTGTAAAATTGCCGTAGTTTTTCACCAGGTGAGAAATTTTAATCATTTCGGTGATCCTTTCAATTTCCTTCCGATTATTAATAAAATAATCGCATTTTGACACATAGTATAGTATATCATAAATATATTACATATATATGAACATTACACAAAATCCGACGAAAAGAGCGTGAAATGTTGGTGATTTTTGTGTGACTTATACGTATTCAAAACGTTCCGCTTGCGGAACATATCGTGCGAAGCATATCGTATCGAAGATATATCGTGCCGCAGGCATATCGTGTCGGAGACCAAAATGTGTAAACACGATATATTCGCTTGCGCTCATACGATATAGCTGCGCTACGATATATTGTTTGCCTTTGGCAAACGATACGATATGTTCGCTGCGCGAACGTGAACTCTTGTTGTTCAAGTAGACAAAATCCAAAAAATATGATATAATATTTCAAAATCGATGCAACCGAATTCAAAAACGCCACACTATAGGGATGACGGGAGGTGAGAAGAATGCAACACACGGACAATATGCGCGATCGGCTTATAAAGGAATTTACCGAAAGCTATATGGAAAAGATCTTTTACTTCTGCCTGAAAAAGACGGGGGATCACTACGAAGCCGAGGACCTGACGCAGGATATTGCGCTCCAGATCATCACGGCTTTACATAGCGGAACCATCCCGACGAGCTTTTCCGGGTGGGTCTGGCAGATCGCGCGCAACCGTTATTCGCTGTGGGCGGCACGAAAGCATAACCGTAACGAGTCGGTAACCGGTTCCGATATCGGCGATTATGAGATCGAGGACGAGAGCGATAATATCCTCGGTGAAATGATACACGCGGAGGAAATGTCCCTGCTGAGGCGTGAGCTGGCGTTCATCAAGAGCGATTACCGCGACATCGTCGTTGCCTACTACATCGAAAACAAAAGCGTCCGCGAAATCGCGTCTTCACTCTCGCTCCCCGAAAACACGGTAAAGTCACGGCTTTTCCGTGCAAGAGAAATTTTGAAAGAAGGTATGGATATGGCAAGAGAATTTGGTGTAAGAAGTTATAAGCCCGAAGAAATTACATATTCGAATATCTGCACAAAACCGGGACTTCTGGGTCAGCCGTGGTCCTTGCTCGATCCCAAGCTGAATCAGAACGTTTTCCTCGCGTGCTACGATAATCCTATGACCGCCGAGGAGCTTGCGATCGAGGTGGGCGTCGCCCTGCCGTATATGGAAGATACGGTAAAGCATCTGACGAAGCAAACGTTGCTTAATAAAAAGGGCGACAAGTACGAAACCAACTTCCCCATCATCAGCCGCGCGGCACAGCAGAAAATTCATTATTATTACGAAGGCGTTATGCCACAGCTTGTCGCGCTCATAGCGGAAAGCACCGACAGACTGATGGCGCAGTACGAGGAAGCGGGCTATTGTTATTACGGTTTTTATCAAAGCTATGAAGAAGCGAAATGGATGCTTCTTCCCGACTTTTATAAAAGTCTGTATTCGCTTTGCGAAAGCTCTCCGAAGATCAAGCTCGGCAACACGAAAAGGAAGGACGGGGGCATTTGGGACGTAGTTGCCTTTGAAAAATGCGATTTTTCCCCGGAAGGTGTCGGATGCCACCATCAATACGACGGCTTCGTTCATTACCGCTTCGGTTACCGCGGAATATTGAAAAGAACTCCCGCAAATCTTTCCATCGACGAGGCACACGAATTGCGCCTTATAGTCGATGGAAAGAAGCCCCAAAAAACCGATTTAGCGGATAATCTTGTCAAATACGGATATGCGTATAAAAAAGGCGACAAGTACGTGCCGCACGTAGTGGTCGTAAGCCAAAGCAACATTCAAAAGTTCCTCAAGACCTGCAAAACAAAACGATTCAGCAAGGAATTTTGGGAACACGCGAGCGCACGCAAAAAGATGCTCGATGATATTTTTGATATGATCGGGAAAATAAACCTCACCGTTCGGGAAATTCTCGCAGAAGATCTGCCGGATTGTATCAGTGAAAAGAGTGAAGCGGTCGATGCGTTGCTTGAATCGATGTGCACGACAAGCCATATTCTCGGCTACGTTATCAAGTACGCGACAGAGAGCGGTTGGCTGAAATACGACGAGAACACCTCGCCCGCCATCGGCGCGTATTTCTATCTGCCGTAAGGAGCCTGTTATGGAATACGTCATTGAAACAAGACAGCTTCAAATGTCCTTTCATAGTTACAAGGTACTGAAAGGAATCGATCTCACCGTAAAGCCGGGCGAGATCATCGGACTTATCGGTCCGTCGGGCGTCGGAAAAACAACGCTCGTCAACGTTCTGACGGGACAGTTGATCCCCACGGGCGGCGAAGCGTTTGTATTCGGTACCGATACCGAACACCTCGGCGACAAGGAATACGCCGCGATGGGAATGGTCTTTGACGCCCCCGGACTGTTTGAGCGTCTGACCTGCGAGCAGAATCTCTCGGTCTACGCCGACATTCACGGGATCGACAAAAATCGCATTTCCGAGGTACTGAAAAAGGTCAATTTAGCGGAAAACGCAAAAACAAAAGCGTTCAGGCTCTCAAAGGGTATGCGCCAGCGGCTTATCATCGCGCGGGCAATTCTTCACTCGCCCAAGCTGTTATTTCTCGACGAGCCAACAAGCGCGCTCGATCCGCTGAACACCGCCGAGCTGCACAAGCTCATTCTGTCGCTCAAGGAATCGGGCACGACTATCTTCCTGACGACCCACAGAATGGATGAGGCGATGGCACTTTGTGATCGCGTTGCCCTGCTCTGCGGCGGCGTGCTGATCGAAAACGATGCCCCCGACGAGATCTGCCGCAAATACGATCTCGAAAACTCGCTTCAGATTTTGCTGAAAAGCGGTGAAAAAGTCGTTTTGCCCAACATAGCGGACTCGCACGAGACTATCGCGGAATATGTGAAAAACGAGCAGATAGTCTCGATCCACTCTTCCGAGCCGAGCCTTGAGGACGTCTTTCTCGCTGTTACGAAGGGAGGACGGAGGCAATGAAGCTAAGACGGATCTTTGCGGTTTTCAAAAAGCAAATGCTCGACGCGTCGCATAACGCAAGCATAATAATGATTTTTGCAGTTTTCCCTCTTGTTACTCTGCTGACGACGGTAATGTATCCCGACGCCTCGGCTCTGAGCCGTATGCGGACGGTAATGAACATGAGCACGGTCTTCGTCGGTATGACACCGCTCAACGCGATAGTCTCGATCATTCGCGAGGACAAGCTTACAAACGTCACGAGGATGCTGATCCTGTCAAACGTAAAGCCGATTGAGTACCTGCTCGGAATCACGCTTTATATTTTGATGATATCAGCCGCGATTGCCGTTGTAATGGGGTTAATGGGCGGTTTTGTCGGAATATCCCTGCTTTGGTTCGTGCTTTCCGTCCTGCTCGGCACGTTCACCAGCCTCGTCTTCGGAAGTATGCTGACCGTACAAACGAAGCACGGAGGCGCGGCATCCGCGGCGGTATCGCTGATATCGCTCGTCAACGCCACGATCCACAGAGTTGCGGCAAGCAATCCCGGGTTTATGAAGATCGCGAGGTTTTGGTACACGACACAGATCAGCGACCTGATCGGCGACGTATACGACCGTTATTACTTAAACATTCCCGAACGCTTGCTGATAATCGGAGCAAATCTTGCGGTTTTCCTTGTACTTTTCACCGTGCTTTTCAAGAAGAACAGAATTATCGAAAAATAAATAGTCCCCGGCGAGAGCGACCGAAAGGTTCGCTCTCGGCATTTTGTCACGTTCCGGCAAACGGAACATATCGCAAGCCATCCGCAGACGGCGGTGAACTGCAATTATTCACAGAACGCCCATACTGCTCTATCAAGTGCCATCCCACTTGCGGGCAATGATGTCAACTTAAATTAATTGAATTACGAGCCGCTTGCTGCAATTTACCCAAAAACTACAGAACGTGTCATCCTGAGCGAAGCCGCAGGCGCAGTCGAAGGATCTCGCGAAGCGTCCGGCAATATGGTGTTGATGTGAGCGGTATCTATGTGATATTCTCATAGGTTCACAGTGATAGAATTCACAGCAAACTCCTTACGTTGACCCGCTGCGCGAGATCCTTCGACTCCGCTTCGCTTCGCTCAGGATGACACGTTCTGTTCTGTTGACTGTTAATTTTATTTATGCATCGCAACTTAAATCAGCCCTCCCGCTTGCGGGAGGGGTGGGTGGGTATAGAGCGCCGCGCGGGATCTTTCAGTCTGAACGAAGCCAAGGGCGAAATAAAATTAAAATCGGAAAATTTCCGCTCCGCGGAAATTCACCATACTTTTTCACTCTTCACTTTTCACTCTTCACTTCGCGCTTCGCACGACAAATATTGCTCTCTCAAATTCGCATTTGACTTTTTCCGCAATATATGGTATAATATAATGAATTATTATGTTACGAGGAGTTTTCACGAATGAATGAGAAAAAGCTTCGGCTGATACATACCGTGTGCGGTTGCGTGATATCCGCCGCGCTGATCGTTGCCGCCGTTTGTCTGATCGTTTCGGCTTACACGATCTACACCTCGGGCGATTCGCCCTACACACCCGAAAGCATCGGTGCGGAATACGATAAGATCGCCCTTCCGCTTTGGGTCGCAATTTCCGCTGTTTTTGCGGGGATCATCCTCAATATTGCGCTCCCTATGCCCAAAAGCAAAACAAAAGCAATAAAAGATCCCTTTATCAAGCTTCGAATCCTGCAAAAGAAGCTTCCCGAAGGCACCACTCACGACGGCATAGCACGCCAGCGTTATGTTCGCAAGGCTTACCGCGTGTTCTTTTCGATACTCTGCGTGGGAAGCTTTATCCCCACCGTTATCGCTCTCTGCGATTACGATTATTTCACAGTCGACAACCTGACCCCCGCGCTTTTGCGCACAGTCGGTCTGCTTCTCGTCGGTGCCGTTATTTCCGGCGTGCTGCTTTTCGTCCTTTCCATCATCGAAAGGAAGAGTGCCGAGCGCGAAATCGAGTGGACAAAAGTTGCGCTTTCGGAATCTGAAAAATCCGACAAAAAAGTTATAAAAAATAACGAAAACAAGATAAAGATCACACGTTTCGTTCTCGTAGGCGTTGCCTGCGCGCTCATCGTTATCGGTCTTACTCAGGACGGATTTTACGACGTTCTGCAGAAGGCAATCCGCATTTGCACCGAGTGCATCGGTCTCGGTTAAGGAGGAAGAAAAATGAAAATCAAAGAATGGTTCTCCTCTCACAAGCCGACCAAGCGCAGACTTATCCAGCTCTACGCCGCGCTTCTCTTCAACGCCAACCTCAAGGGCTTTGGCAACGGGCGCATCTATCGTGGACCTCTTAAAGGCATCTGCGCGCCTGGAATCAACTGCTATTCCTGCCCCGCCGCGTCTGCCGCTTGCCCCCTCGGCTCGCTCCAGAACGCGCTGACTGCGGCAAACAAGTCTGTTCCCTACTATATGGTGGGTATCATCCTGCTCTACGCGCTCCTTTTCGGACGCTGGATCTGCGGATTCCTCTGCCCCTTCGGTCTCATTCAGGATCTTCTTTACAAGATCAAAACGCCGAAGATCAAGAAAAATCGCTTCACAAAGATACTTTCGAAGCTGAAATACGTCATTCTTGCCGTATTTGTCTTCGCGCTCCCGCTGATATACGCCTTCCGCGAGTTTGTTCTGCCCGCTTTTTGCAAATACATATGCCCCGCGGGAACGCTTGAAGGCGCGGTCGGACTGCTCTCGAATCCCGAAAACGAGAATATGTTCTCGATGCTCGGCCCGCTTTTCACCTGGAAATTCTTCCTTCTCGTCATCTTTATACTCGGCGCGGTCTTCATTTACCGCTTCTTCTGCCGTTTCTTCTGCCCGCTCGGACTGATCTACGGTCTTTTCAACAAGATCTCCTTCATCGGTGTTTCGGTTGAGAATGACAAATGTACCGAGTGCGGACGCTGCCTTTCGGTCTGTAAGATGGATATTTCGAAGGTCGGCGACGTTGAATGTATCCAATGCGGCGACTGTATTCCCGAATGCCCGACCTCCGCGATCTACCGCCGCGGCCCGCGCTTCCTGCTTGACCCCGGCACACCCGGCGGCGCACCCCTGACCGGTGAGCCCGAACGTGACGAAAAGATAATTAAAAAGAACAAGATCGGCAAGCGGATCGTCGCCGCTGTACTCGCAGTTGTGCTTGTCGGCGCGCTCGTTTACTACAACTTCATCGATAAAGTCCCCGAAACCACGACGGGCGCCGAGGTCGGACAGATGTGCCCTTCGGATGAGATCCCGCTTTACAATTCCGACCAGACATTCGGCTTCAGCGTGACCACCACTAACAGCAAAGTCCGCGTTATCAACTTCTGGGGCACCTGGTGCGGCCCCTGCGTTGCCGAGCTTCCCCACTTTGACGAGCTTGCAAGCGAATTTGACGGCGAAGCGGTCTTTATCGCCATCCATTCAAGCTACGCCGCTGACACCGCACTCGACTTCGTGCTCGCAAACTATCCCGACTCGAAGATGCTCTTCGGTCAAGGGGACGAAAGCGACTCCTACTTCTACTCCCTCGGCGGCGGCGACACGTGGCCGATGACGGTCGTCCTTGACTCGGAAGGCGTCATTACCGCCCGATTTGACGGCTCTGTCGATTACGAGACGCTGAAGGCAGCCATAGAAGACGCACTTAAATAAATATCCGCCCAAGTGCGGAATGATAATCGCGGCGTTGCCGCGAATGATAATCTGCTTCGCAGAATGATAATCGGCTGCGCCGAATGATAGTTTGCCTTCGGCAAAATGAAGGAGAATTAAACCCCTGCCCTCCGCAAAAAAGGCAGGGTGCCG
>JAZSLM010000125.1:0-20124 GCA_045535375.1 Eubacteriales bacterium | reverse complement strand
TTTGAGTTCGTGTTTTCTCAAAATCTTTGACCGACTTCCTCGCACAAACCTTCAACAGTTATCTCTCGATAACCAAGCTTGTACTTCTTAGTCTGTTGTTCAATTTTCAATGACCTCGCTGTCCGCTTTTCCGCGACAGCTTGTATATTATACCACTTTCATTCCACTTTGTCAATACCTTTTTTCAAACTTTTTTATCTTTTTTGCACTTTGTACGTTTGGCGTTGTTTTGCACAAGCTTTTGCCTCCTCGTTTGTGTATTTTGACGAAGAGATTATTTCGCTTTTTAACATCATGTGTATATTATTAAAATCGAGGGTGCAAAATATTCTTTGGGGGTGATTTTTTGGTTACGATAATTATGCGGACATTGATAATATACGCAGTACTTTTGCTTGCAATGAGGCTTATGGGTAAGAGGCAGATCGGTCAGCTTGAGGTTTCCGATCTCGTCAGCACTTTGCTTCTTTCTGAACTCGCGGCACTTCCGATAGAGAATCACGATATACCGTTGGCTTATTCTTTAATACCGACCGCACTTCTTATGTCTATAGAAATATTTACGGCGGCTCTTCAAGGCAAATTTCCAAAGTTGAAGAATTTATTTTCTCCGCGTCCCAGCATTCTTATCAGAATGGGACAACCGGATTTTTCGGAGCTTGAAAAATGCCGCATGTCTGCTGATGAACTTCTGATCGCCTTGAGAAGAACCGGCACGACAGACATTTCTGAGATAGCATACGCGATTCTCGAGCAGGACGGAAACGTTTCGGTAATTCCTCGATCATATGCAAAGCCTGCAACAGCCAAGGACGTGGCGGCAGAAAACACAGAGAGCGGAATTTTCCGCATAATAGTAGACAGGGGAATTCCGAACGAAAATTCTCTTTGTGAGCTTTCACTTGATCTTGACTGGGTGAAAAACGCTGTTGATATCCCAATATCAAAAATCCGTCTTATGCTTGCCGATGAGATCGGTAACATCCAAGTATTCACCGATAACGGAGGTTAAAATGTCCGGAAAACTCTCATGTATTATAGCTGCATCGGTACTGATACTGATGATTGGAGCAATACTCGCGAATGCAATTTATATTAAAAATACCACCAACTATATTTTAACTCAAGTAAATTCTTTCGAAGATCTCACCGATTACTCCGGTGATGCCGTTACAGCGATATCGGAATATTGGAACAAAAGAATACCTATCCTGAAGCTTTCACTTTCACAAAAGGAGCTTGAAGAGATAACACTCATGTTAGATGAATCGAAAATTTGTGTCGAAAACAAGGATACAGAAGAATACAAAAGATCGATGGCGCGCCTGAAGCGCGCCATCGAAGGTATCAGAAAACGTGAAGAGTTTTCGATTGATAATATATTTTAACCCAGAAGAGTATATTCAATGAGAACGGGGTGGTGATCGGAAGGATAGTCGCCGTTGATCATTTCATCGCAAACTCTATATGTAGTAACCGCAACGCTCTTGGGCGATACAAAGGCAAAATCGATTATCTTATTTGAAGAGCCGTAATTTGTAAAGGTCGCGGATCTATTGATTCTCTTATCCGCAATATCCGAGGAATTCGAAACTCCTGCGGCGATAATGGTTGAATATGCTTTTGAACTCGCTTCGCAGTTAAAATCTCCTGTCAGGACGATAGGATAATCCGTGATCGTCTTAAGATATTCAACAAGTATTTCTGCTTGCTTCTCACGCGCAGCTGCGCTTGTATGATCGAAATGCGTATTTACGATCATAATTCTCTCGCCGTCGGATTTTCTTTCAAGAAGTGCAAAGGTATATATGCGGTTAAGCGAGGATTCTTCAACCTTGGAAACTTTGTTGGGAGTTTCGGAGAGCCAGCGTGTTCCACTGTCGATCAGATTGAAAACTTCCTTCTTATAGAATATAGGATTATATTCGCCGCTCGCGCCTCCGTTTCTTCCCTCTCCAACGAAGGCATACTGATCCTTAAGTCCTGCGTTGAGAGTCGCCAACCAAACGGGGTCAACCTCCTGGAAACCTACGGTATCGGGAAGATACTTCAGCACCATAGATACAACGCGTTCGTTACGTTCAACGGTTTTGCCGGATACCCATACGTTGAAGGACATCGCCTTAAGGATGCTGTCGTTATACTTGCACACCTGAGATGCATCGAGGGTAACAGCAACTTTTTCTCCGCTCTCTTCAGCAAATTTCGCAGTCAGTTCATTTGCCGCAACAAGGAGCGCAGTAGTTGTTACACCGTAAATATTGATTTTTTTGCCGTCAAACGTCAATATGGATTCAAGATCCGAAAGCTGAGAAGCGAAAGCTGAAATTTCGGCATCGGTATTTCGGTTTGTAGCACCAACGAGGATCTCGTATTCGGATGCTTCCGCCTCGCCGTCGTGTATAACGTTGAGCACGAATCCGCTCACATTTGCAATTGCATCCGCGATCAGTTGTGCAGCAACTATTTCTGAGCTTCCGTTTCGCTTAGGATATACGATGCGGTATTCGTTCACAGCAACTCCGCCAATAGTCAGCTCGTCGATCCTATAATCGAGACGCTTGATATAATCGTATGAATTGTTGTAGAAAACGCCTTCTTCTCCGTCTTTCTTTACTACGACTGAGAACATGAATTCCTGGATCGCGTTGATGGTGGCATCATCCGAATGTCCCGCAATAACTATTTTATTGCCGTACTGTGCGTATCCGAAATCATTGTATTTGAGATTGCTGAGAAAGTCCGCGGTTTCGGGGCGATTGGTCTTGCCTACAAGGATCTCATACTCGCCAATGCGGTATGCGGGAACATCGTCTCTGTAAAAGTCATCCTTATATACATTAACGTTGAAATCTTTTTTTAATTTCTGATAAAGATTGTTTATGCGTTCCTTGAGGGAATCGCTGAGCTTTTCGGGGCGTACGATCGCATATTTTGCAAGATCGGCTTTAAGAATAGACGGAAGCGGTGCTTCGGTTTCTTCGGGTGCTTCGGTTATTTCATCGGTTTGTGCCTCTGTTTCTTCGCCGCCCGTTTTATTGCAGGAAACAAGCGAAAGAGGGAGCGACAAAATCATGGAAAGCAAAAGAAGCCAAACGATAAGCTTACTGATTGTTTTTTTCATGGTTACCTCACGTTGTTCATTATTGCTATTATTATATCACCGAGGGGCGGGATTGTCAAGATTAAAAGATTAATATATAATGTAAAAAAATTTTAAGATGATTTTGGTATTTACTATTGCTTTTTTGCGGAATTAGTGGTATGATATTAGCATCATTTGAAAAAGTGAGGACTTACAATTGAAAGGACCTTTTATCGCGGAAAATGACTCCGCGGAACAGCTTAGAAAATCAAACTTCCTTTTTGCGCTGTGTTTTATTGCATACACCTTCTCCTACTTCGGGCGTTACAACTACTCCACCTGTCTTGCTTCAATGACTGCGGCGGGTCTGCTGGACACGGGATTCGGAGGAATCATTTCATCCGCGTACCTGATATTTTACGGTGCGGGACAGTTTATCAACGGCAGACTGGGAGTAAAAGTTTCGCCAAAGATAATGGTGGCGATCGGACTTCTCGGTGCGGGCACGGCAAACATCCTGATGGGCAGTATGTCAAACAAATACGTTTTCCTGATTGTTTGGGCAGCAAACGGATTTTTCAATTCTATGCTGTGGTCGCCGATAATCCGGGTCTTCACTGATTGGATGACGCAGACACAGCGTTTGCGTGCAGGCGCAAACATCTCGTTGACGATTCCCGTCGGAATGACGCTTTCCTACATAATCTCTTCCTTTATGCTTAAAATAGCCGATTGGCGTGGGGTATTCCTCGCTTGCGGTTCTCTCCTCTGCGTCGGCGGAGCTATCTGGATATTCGGTATCTCGCTGATCAAGCCTTATATCCATACGATGTCTGAAAGAAACGCGGCGATCATAAGTGATAGTCTTACTAAGTTAAAGGTTTCAGACGAAAAGAAGCCTTCTCTCACCCCAAAAATCTTCTTCGGTACCGGTCTTGTATTTATAGCAATAGTTGCACTATTCAACGGTTCGCTCAAAGATGCTGTTTTGAGTTGGGCGCCCACATATCTGCAAGACACTTATGCATTTTCCGATGCATCCGCATCACTCGTTTCCACACTTCTTCCCCTCTTCTCCGTTGCCGGCCCCTACGTTGCAATATTCCTTGATAAAAAGATATTCAAAAATGAAGTTGCAACCTCGGGTGTCATGTTTTCCGCTGCTGCGCTCAGCCTTATCGGAGTCGTATTGCTCAAAGGTTCTCTCCCGCTGCTTGCAGTTACGCTTCTCGCGTTCTCGATGTGCTGTATGTGGGCGGTCAATACAATGATCCTCACGTTTGTTCCTTACCGCTACGGCGGCCTCGGGATCTCATCTGCAGTCACCGGAACACTGAATTGCATGGCTTACATTGCCGCATCAAGCTGTACCACCATTTACGGAAGTATGGCAAAGACGCAAAGCTGGCAGTCAACCGTACTCCTTTGGACCGGGTTTGCCATTGGCGGCGCTGTGATCTGCTTCGTACTTTCCGGGCTATGGAAAAAGTTCAGACCCGAAAGTAATTGATAATACAAAAACAACCGCATCCGATTTCGGATGCGGTTGTTTTTTATTATATTGTTATAATGAAGCAATTACTCTTCCTTGGGAACGTAGAGACCGGTATCCTGTACCCACTGAGAATAGTAGTAGAAGAATCCGGGAACATCCTTGCTGCCTTCCTTAGGCTCTGCGGGAGATTTTTCAACCTTAAGTGCAGGGGTGGTATCCTCAAGAACCGCCCACTTGGTGATGAGCTCTTCGAGCTCCGCAAGGTTCTTTGCGGCGGCGATCTGCTTTTCGATGTCAGCGGAAAGCTCGTTGATCTTGGTTATGTTGCCAATATTGAGGAGATAGTAGCTTTCGGGATCTTCGTCTTCGGGAACTGTAAGTCTGTTGACAAAGTCAAATCCGAGAGAAAGGAAAGGCTTAACGTCGAGATTCTGCTTCTTGCCCCACTCCCAAACGTCGAGATCCATACCCTCTTCGGGATATGCCATAAATACGTTACCGGTGGACTCGATGTTCATAAAGTAATCGCAGTTCTTGGTGCGCTCAAGCTTGCCGGTTTCATCGTTGATGATGTAGTGTACACCTTCAACACCGTACTGAAGTACGTTGCGGAGGTCGCTGTTGGTGTTGAGGTAAGTGATGATCTGCATACTGCGGCTAAGGCTGCGTGTGTAGGAGGAAACAGCGAACATATTGCTGAATACATCCTCATAATCAACCTCGGGGTATTCGAGAACGTTAAGAGTGTAATCCTCGCCGTAAATTGCTTCAAGAGAAGCGTTACCCTTGATCATGCGGATAGCGTAGTTTGCGGGGTTGGAGGATTCGGAAACAATGTAGTTTGCATCCTTATATTTCTGGATGGTGGTGATCTGCTCGACGTACTCGGAATTCTTGAATACGTTGTTACATGCAAGAGTTACGTTTGTATCAACGCTCGGATCGTGAGTACGGCTGGTCTTGGTACTTGCGAGAATGTTGAAGTTGGAAGCGTTGATCTTACCGGTACCGGGATCAATATTCCAGAAGTAAGTGTTGGTGGTGTAGATGTCACCGAGAATGGGAGCTACGCCGGGCTCGTAAGCTGCAACGTCAGCAAGGAAGTCTGCGCACTTTGCAAGGCTATTGAGTTCCTCGGGATTGTAGCTGTACTTCTTTGCAAGCTCGTTGTTTACAAGAAGGTAGGTGTATTCACCGATAACAGTGTTATTGGGGATAGCGTATGTACCGCTTGTGGGCCACTTTGCCCAAAGGAGAAGCTCGTTGTTGATATACTCGTTGAGTTTCTTGGAAGAACCGCTCAGCTCGGAGTCGAGTCTTTCGATCATTTCATCCTCGATGAACTGAAGGTATCTGTCATAGCTGTCGATCCAAAGGATATCGATCTGGAATTCCTTCTCTTCGGGATATTTGATCTGGCTGATGGTATAGCTGTTGTCAATACCCTCGATGGTTTCAAGAACCGTTTCTTCTGCGGTGGTATCTTCACCGGTGAGCTCTTCGGTCTCACGGAAAGGAGCGTATTCGGGATGCTCTGCATAGAATGCATCGAACCAGAGATCGTCGGTAACAACGCCCTCTGCCTTTGCAGCTCTCTTAGCCTGCTTGAGTGCGTCTTCAGCCTCTTCTTCAAGAAGTGCATATTCCTGGTTGGACTTTACTCTTTCAGCGATAACGTCATAGTACTCATCGTATGTAGCAAAGTGAAGCTTAACCTGAGTCTTGAAGTTGGGCTTGGTGATCTTATTGAAAGCGTCCTCAACCTGCTTTGCGGTCTTTTCGGAAACGGGCTTTTCGCTTACAACAAACATGGAAAGTGTGATAGCGGAATTTTCCTGACCCTCTACAAGCTTCTTATTGGGATCGGTTTCTTCACCCGAGCCAAATGCGCTACATCCTGTAAAAAGAACGCTTGCAAGGGTAAGGAATGCAAGAATCAGGCTGATAATTCTTTTGTTCATTGAAATTTCCTCCTTAGGAAAGTAGTGTACTCGCACGTACACGCAGATAATGTTATTATATATTTTACTACAAAAAGCGTAAAAAGTCAAGTCGAAATTTTGAACGATTGACTAACAGATTCCTTTGCTTTCCATTACGTTCAATTTTATGTTGCACTTTTCACAAATGCAGTTTGGGTGCTTTGATCGTAATGTCAAACTTTTTGTGCGTTTTAACGATAATTGAGCAAATAATTTGTTAGATTTGCCCAATGCAAAAGTATGCAAAAAAATCTAAAATTACTCGATAAAGCCTCTGAGATGGCGTGCGCGGCTGGGATGGCGCAGTTTTCTGAGTGCTTTTGCCTCGATCTGTCTGATTCTTTCACGTGTAATGCGGAATTCCTTACCTACTTCCTCAAGGGTACGGCATCTTCCGTCATAGAGTCCGAAACGGAGCTTGATAACGTGCTCTTCTCTGGGAGTGAGTGTACGGAGCTGACGCTCGATAACCTCGCGGCGCATGGTTGCGGATGCGGCGTCCGCGGGGGTGGGAGTCTCGTCATCGGGAATGAAATCGCCGAGGTGGCTGTCTTCCTCTTCACCGATAGGTGTTTCGAGGGAAACGGGTTCCTGCGCGATCTTGAGGATCTCGCGGACCTTATCCGAGCTCATACCCATCTTTTCGCCAAGCTCGTCCGCGGTAGGTTCTCTGCCATATTCCTGAAGGAGCTGACGCTGATAACGGGAAACCTTGTGGATGGTTTCTACCATATGAACGGGGATTCTGATGGTTCTTGCCTGATCTGCGATTGCGCGGTTGATAGCCTGTCTGATCCACCAGGTTGCATAAGTCGAGAACTTGAATCCTTTCTCATAGTCGAACTTGTCAACAGCCTTGATAAGACCGAGATTGCCTTCCTGAATAAGGTCAAGGAAGAACATACCCTTACCGACATATCTCTTTGCAATGCTTACTACAAGACGGAGATTTGCCTCAACAAGTCTGTCTTTTGCCTTCTTTCTTACATCGTCCGGAAGAGATTCGTCATACATTACCTTTGCAAGCTCAAGCTCTTCTTCCTGAGAAAGAAGCTCTACTCTGCCGATCTCCTTGAGGTACATACGAACGGGGTCGTCGATAGCAAGCCCTTCCTGCTCAAGCAGGCGCTCCATTGCTTCGCTGTCCGCGAATTTCTCGACCTCGCTTTCGATCTTGTCCATTTCGCCATCGGGCATTTCATCGGCAAGAAGGAGTTCGGCATCGGTATCATCGTCGAAGAACTCGTCTATCTTGTCAACGTCGTTCATACCGTCAAGAACGTCTTTGTAGTCGATATTGCCGGTATCTGACGCATCGCCAAAATCGCGAACGTCAATTTTCTTGTCACTCTGTATCATTTTTTATCCTTTCTTATGTATATAAAATACACAATTTATAATATCCTTAATTTATTCGCCGCGGCGTTTTCTTTCCTCTTCAAGGCGGCGGCGTTTTTCCGCCAGCTTGTCCTCAAGGGTATAATTGCCGCTTTTTTCGTCCGCCGCTTTCCGGGTTTCGGAACGCAGGATTTGAGCTGAGGAGCGAAAGACCTCCGGTCCGTTCTCGGCAAGCGTTTTTCTTCGAAGTTGCATGTCTTCGAGCACCGACATTTCATCGGGACTGAAAGATTCGCCGAGCAAAGAATAGATGAATCCACCAGAAGCTTCAAGCTCGATTATTGCCGAAAAAGCTCGTTTTCCGAATTCGGTAAAGAAATCATCGGGCAGCAGTTCATATTCTCCGCGGAGGATTCCCTCGCGGTATTCGGGATAGATCATCAAAAGTCCGAGCAGAGTTTCCTCCGCATAAGCCGCGCGCAGATTCTTTGCGGCATCAGGGTTGACCTTGTTTGAATACTGACGCAGGCTTGCGTGCGCTTCCCTTGTCTGGTCCTTCGTAAACTCACGGATCTTCTTTTTGCGCAGTCTTTCCGCATCGCTTCTGATCGCATCGACCGATATGGACAGCGCTTCTGCCGCGCGTTTGGAATAAAGCTCTCGCTCGACGGTCGAGTGATAATCCGAGATTATTGCGGAAAGTTCCTCCGCAGCTCTTCTCTTTTCTTCTACCTGCGAAACATCGTGTTTTGAAAGCACAGATTCGAGCTTGTACTCAAAGCCCGTACGGCTTTCGGTCAGGAGAGCCTTGAAAGCCTCGGCTCCCTTCTTTTTGATAAATTCATCCGGGTCCTTTGCACCTTGCATTTTGAGGACTCTGACCTCGACTCCGACTTTTCCGAGAAGCAGCATTGCTTTATTTGCCGCTTTTTGTCCCGCCTCGTCAGAGTCATAGGAAATGATGACCTTTTTGGTATATCTTGAAATTATACGCGCGTGTTCCTCGGTTATTGCGGTGCCGAGAGTTGCGACGGCATTCGGGAATCCTGCTTGATGGAGCGCGATAACGTCCATATATCCCTCGCAGAGGATGAGCTGTTCAGCGCAGAAGCCTTTGGCGTAATTGAGCGCAAAGAGGTTTTTGCTCTTCTTGAACGCAGGAGTATCGGATGAGTTGAGATACTTCGGTTTGCTGTCATCCATAACTCTGCCGCCGAAAGCGACAATGTTGCGCGAAGTATCGACGATCGGGAATATTACGCGGTTACGGAAATAATCGTAAGCTCTGCCCGTTTTTTGGCTTTTTCCGCAGAGGAAGCCCGCGATCATCTCCTCCTCGGTAAATCCAAGGCTTTTGAGATAATTGGTAAGCTTTCCGAAATCGTTGGGAGCGTATCCGAGATAAAACTGTTTGGATGTTCCTTCCGAAATACCTCTCTTCCGGAAATAGCTTCTCGCCTCTTCGCCGCAGGGTTCTTTGGTAAGGCAGTGACGGAAGAATCTCGCCGCGGCTTCATTCATTTTAAGCACGCGCTCGCGTTTGACTCCCCGTTCCCCAAAGCGATCATCCGCAGTCTGCGGTATCTCAATGCCCGCACGCTTCGCGAGCATTTCAAGAGCGGTGGGATAATCGACGTTTTCCATCTTCATAATAAAGGTGATAACGTCTCCGCCCGTGCCGCAGCCGAAGCAATAGAAATGATCATCCGAACCGAATACTGTGAATGAAGGTGAATTTTCGCTATGGAAGGGACAGAGTCCGACCATATTGGAGCCCGCGTGTTTCAGCGTGACGTAGGAGCCGATGACCTGCTCTATATCGTTGCGTCGGATTATTTCCTCGACGACTTCTCTCGGTATCTTCAAGTCACCACTCCTTCCTGCGAAATTCAGCTCTATAATACAATATACGCAGAAAAATCGCAAAAAACTCTTTTTTGCAAAGACTTTTTTGCGATTTTTCGTATTTTTTATAGGAAAAGCTTATAAAAGTTTCCTCGGCGGGGCAAGTTTACGTCCGATCTCGGTCGGAATCGAGCGTCCCGCAGTAAGATCTCTCATTCTTACCTTAAAATTTTCAACGGTTGCGGTGGGGGACGTCATAGTCAACGTAACGTCGGATGCAAATTCGGTATCCTCGATCTCGATGCCGAAACGCGCGAATTCATTCTGCACGCGGGCATGATCGTTATAGCTGCACTTCATTTTCAGAAGTACGACTTCCTCGTAAGTAATGATACCCGCATCCGCAACAGCCGCGCTTGCGGCGGAGGAATACGCGCGGACGAGTCCGCCGGTTCCGAGAAGGATTCCGCCAAAATATCTGGTTACTACCACAGCCGCGCCGTCGAGTCCGTTTTTGCAAAGAACGTCAAGCACGGGCATTCCTGCGCTTCCCTGCGGTTCGCCGTCATCGGAATAGCGTTTCATGGCACCGCCGCGGAGAACGTAGGCAAAGACGTTATGGCGCGCGTCTGCGTGTTTTTTCTTGATACTCAGAACAAAAGCAGCGGCTTCTTCCTCGTTGTTTACGGGTTTTGCGTAACCGATAAATTCGGATCGTTTTTCAACAAGAGTGGCAGTGCCTTCCTTTGCAAGGGTGGTGTAGGTATTCAACGGACCTCACCTCCGTCGTAAGCCGAAAGCATACCGCGGATCTTCGAGTCGACTGTGGCTATAACAGTAATATTTTCCGCACCGTATTCGACATCCTCTACCGATGCATTTTTATAAAGCGTATTGAGCGCACCTGCGGCGGAGTTGGGAATGATAAACTTTACGCGCTTTTTGCCTGCATTTACAAGCGATTCGAGCTGCTCACCGAGGCGATCGAGGCCCTTGCCCGTGAGTGCGGAAATAAAGACTGTTCTTCTCTGCCCGTCCGAAGATTCCATAGCGGGAAGAGGAATATCATCGCGTCCGGGAAGATCACATTTGTTATAAACTATCAGGCAGGGTTTGCCTCCTGCACCGAGTTCGGCAAGAAGGTTTTCCGTTACCTCAAGCTGTGCGGGATGTTCGGGGTCGGATGCGTCGACGATTATCATGAGGATATCCGCGCAAGCCGCTTCATCGAGAGTTGAACGGAATGCTTTGATAAGATGGTGCGGAAGTCTGCGGATGAATCCAACTGTATCGGTCAGAAGGACCGATTCGCCCGAAGGGAGTGAGAATTTTCTCGTTGTAGGGTCAAGCGTTGCAAAAAGCTTATCCTCGGCAAGAATGCCCGCACCGGTGAGGGCATTGAGCAAAGTTGATTTACCCGCATTGGTATAGCCGACGATGGCTACCTTCGGCACACCGCTTCTGTCGCGCGCGGAACGGAGAGTCTTTCTCTGAGTTTCAAGTTCACGAAGCTCGGCTTCAAGAGCGGCGGCACGACGTTTGATATGACGGCGGTCGGATTCAAGCTTTGTCTCACCGGGTCCGCGAGTACCGATACCGCCTCCGAGACGGGAAAGTTGGGTGCCCTTACCGATGAGTCGGGGTGCGGTATATTTGAGCTGTGCAAGCTCGACCTGGAGCTTACCTTCCGCGGTTGCCGCGTGGAGAGCGAAGATATCAAGGATCAGCATCGAGCGGTCGATGACGCGGACGCCGTCAAGCTCGTCTTCAATATTCCTTATCTGCGAGGGAGTGAGCTCGCAGTCGAAGACGGTTATGTCGATATCGTTATTCTTGCATAGCTCGGCAAGCTCGAGAAGCTTGCCCGAGCCGATATAGGTGCGGACGTCGGGATTGGAACGCGTCTGAATAAGCGTTGCAACGGTTTCACCGCCCGCGGTGTCGAGAAGGCGGCGAAGCTCGGCAAGCGAGATCTCGCACTCTCCCTCTGCCATTCCGAAAGAATCGACACCGACAAGTACCGCTCTGCCCGCGATTATTTTATCTGTAATTTTAAGTTCCATAAAAATCACCTCCGTGAGGATAGTATAAAAGAAAAATGGGCAAGTATACGCATTCGCGCAATTCTCGCCCACTGTTCTTGACAATTATTTGCCCTGGAGTCTCTTGTTGAACTTGTCAACACGTCCGCCGGCATCAACAAACTTCTGCTTGCCGGTAAAGAAGGGATGGCACTTCGAGCAAATTTCAACTCTGATCTCGTTGCCGCCCTTAGGGTTGGTGGAACGAGTGGTTACGGTCTCGCCGCAAGCGCACTTGATAGTTACCTCTTCATACTTGGGATGGAGTCCCTGCTTCACAATAAACACCTCACTTTTAGCATTATTCTGACGGATTTTGCCGTCGGTATTGCAATTACCGTAAAATTATATCACATTTTAATCAAATTTGCAATACCTTTTTGAGAATTTCTCAAAAAATTTTTATATTTTTCCCGTCATTTCACGGCGTAAACTCTCAATTATGCGTTTTTCAAGCCTTGATATGTATGATTGCGATATTCCGAGCAGGTCGGCAACCTCTTTTTGAGTAAGTTCGCGCTTACCGGTGAGTCCATAACGGAGCTCGATTATCTGCCTCTCTCTCGGTGCAAGCGCGGCGACGGCGCGGCGGACGAGTACCCTCTCCTCATTCGCGGCAAACTGTTCGCAAACGCTTTCTTCGCCTGAATCGAGAACGTCGGACAGCAAAAGCTCATTGCCGTCCCAATCGACGTTGAGCGGTTCATCGAGGGATAACTCGCATCTCGTCTGGCTGTGCTTGCGGATATACATCAGTATCTCATTCTCGATACAACGCGACGCATACGTTGCGAGCTTGATGCCCTTGTCGGAACGGAAGCTGCCGATAGCCTTGGTCAAACCGATCGTACCGATCGAAACAAGATCCTCGATGCCGATACCCGTGCTTTCGAATTTGCGTGCAATATACACGACGAGGCGGAGGTTGCGCTCGATCAAAAGCCCGCGTATCATTTCGCTTCCGCTTGATTCAAATTCGGCAATCGCTTCATTCTCTTCCTCAGCCGTCAGGGGCGGGGGCAATATATCGGGACCGTTGACGTAATATATCCCTTCGCCCTTGTTTATTTTTGTAAGAAGACGGGCGATCAGCAAGCGAGCCCGCATAAAAAACTTCGTAAGCATATTATCTCCTTATTCAACGAGTCCCGGGGGAAGCAGCACCCTGCTTTCGCCTGCACTCAGATTATAGGGAACGGGTGCGAGCAGTACGTCCGCGTCTACCTTCCCTTTGCCGTTTATTACCGTAACAAGATCGGGTTCGATGGCGGCAAGCAAGGAGGTTTTATCTCCCAGTGCGCCCTTTGCCGGAATAAATCTCAGCCTTGAGGCGAATTCTTTCTCGATATTTACAGAAAGATCGCGGCTCTTCCAATACCCGATCATTTCAGGGGAAAAGAGTGAAGAAACAGAATCAAGCTCGCAGATGGCTACCGCTCTGCCGCTCAAAGGGTCAGTGAGCATGTTTCCCGTATCGGTCATCGCTCGAAGAGTAACGCTTTTTCCGTTAAAGGTTATTATAACGTCAGCGTGTTTGGATGAGGCAAGCCTTTTCATTCTTTTCCCGCCAACAAATGCAGCTGCACCGCCCGCAGCAGCGAGCATGGCGAATATCCAGACGCTGATATCGTCGCCGCTTTCATAGTCAAGCGAAGCCAGGCCGGATCGCTCGAGCATTGACGAAAGCGCGGTCATTATTCCGCCCAGGACCGAAGATATCAACGCAAATAATATGCAACGACCAAAAAAATCAGCCGGTCTTATGCTTTTTGAAGCAAAGGCTATTGCGCATATCAAAATCAGCGACAAAGCATCGCAAAGAAATACGGCAACGGGATCGGCTTCAATAAACAGCGACGCGACGCCGTATGCACCGCCGAGGGCAGCGGCAAGTGCGCTCCTGAGCGGATAGAGTCTTCGCCCGGCAAGTCTGGCGCAAATATACAAAACAAGGAAATCCATGCTGAAATTTATCAAAAAAAGAACATCGGCATAAACCGTTTGTCCCATTTCCATCACCTCACCTTTATTATATTCGATGAGGCGGGAAAATTATGTCACAACAAGGCATCAAAAAAGGACCGATCGAAAAATCGGTCCTTCGGATAATTCAGAGTATCTTTCTGCACTCGATGTAAAATCTTTTATCCGCGGCGTGACCCATCGAGAAGGTCTTTCGCGGTAGTGTGCCGTCGGCTTCGACCGCGGGGAACAGGTCTTTTTTCGACATTCCCTCAAACACGAATCCCGCGCACGCGTCACGAGCTGCAAGGCGGCAGAGAGTATCCTCGCCGTGTATGTAATCTATGACAGCACGGGGATGAGATTTCATCCATTCGTCAAGGAAATGCTGAAGACTTGCAACGGGCAGTGTGTATTCGGGATGCTCGATCACCACCTCTACGTTGTTTCCCTCGAGAATCATATCAAAAGTCTGCGCGGGGAATCTTCCCTTTTGACTTGCGGCGAAGCTTTCAAAATCGTTTGCAAGTTCAAGCGGGTCGATATTTTCGATCAGTCTGTATATCGGCTCAAAGACAAGGCTTTCCTCGTGAAGATTGCAGACCTCCGCAAGGGCGTATCTGGCGGGATGTTTTTTTGCTTCGTCTTCGGTCATCTTTGAGCGAATCTCCTCCCAGGATGCCTTTGCGGTGGCGAGAGAGTGGTTTCCGTCGCCCACTGCAATCGTTATAGGAGCTCCGCCGTTATTTGCCGCTCTCTTATCTGCGTTTTGCGCCAGAATTGCAAGAGAAGAATTGATCGATTCAAACTCATCAGCCGAAACGAACGAAGCCTTGACGCTTCCTCCGCCCTCGGCAAGATCGAATGAATAGGCATCGGCTTCCCTTCCCGCAAATCGGGAAAGAATGAGATCTTCCGGATCATCGACCAGAAGCATAACGTGAGGCATCTCGAGAGACGCGCCGCGTCTTACTGCAAGGCGGGGAGGAATTCGCTCGACGACCGTCTTTTCGGTGGGACGCACGGGAGAAACGGAACCTACCGAAAAATCGTAATCCTCAAGGTCGATCGCGCAGACAAGTCCGCGGCGCAGTTTGCCGTCAGACTGAATGCGTTCGAGGTAGATCGCACAATTCTTATGCTCCTTGAGTATTTCATCCTCGATGTATTTTTTCATAGCCGCTTGAATGGGCGGAACCTTGTTTTCTGAATCTTCAAGCCATACCTCGGGAAGCATCAGATTCAGCGTTGAGGGCGAATCTTTTACGGTTTCTGCCACACGCTCCCAATATTCGGGTTCAGAGGTATATTGGTCACACGCAACACATGCCCACTTCTTTCCGTCAACCGCGGTAAAATCGGGAAGCAATATATCGGCAGGAAAAATTTTCATCATATTCATTCTCCTATTTGTATTCGTATCTTCATTATACTACATTTTTCGCAAATTTGCAATGTTTTTTTAATAATTGCAATATTTTTTCAAAAAACAGTTGCGTGCGCAACTATTTTGTGGTATAATATACTCAACAAAAAAAGGAAGGGTGATTTTATGGGACCCGGAAACGGTGGTTGGGGCGGACCGAGATACGAATATGAAAAGGTTCAAAAGCCCAAAAATATTAAAGATGTTCCGCGATTTTTAATAGAGCTATTCGGCGGATTCTTTTACAGACTCGGATATATTTTCTATATCGTATGGAAATCAAGTCCGCTGATACTTTTCACGATGGTCTTCATCTCGGTATTTGACGGTGTTATGCCTGTTATCGGCTCACTGATCTCTGCAAAAGTTCTCAATGAATTGGAGCTTGTGGTGGTGGCAAGGAGGATCGCGGGTGAAACCGGCATTCCCTTCACCGCGTCATTCTGGGGATCGGCGGTGCTGTCGATGCTTATCGTCCTGTTCGTTTACCGTATCTGCAACAGAGTTGTTTCACGAATCAGCAATTCTATAATCAGAATAGCGGGTGAAAAGGTAACCAATCAGGTCAAGGTGCAGATCATGGAAAAGGCAAGAACTATCGATCTCGCTTCTTTTGATATGCCTGCATTTTACGAAAAGCTTGAAAATGCGAACCGTGAAGCAGGGCACAGACCTATTCAGACCCTTCAGTCCACCTTCTCGATGATATCGACGGTCATTCAGCTCGTCAGCTATATAGTCATTCTGGCGCAGATACCCGATATGTGGTGGATGCCGGTTGGAGTCGTGCTTATCACTATTCCCTCTGCGGTCATATCTTTCGTTTACAGGAAAAAGCACTTCCAATACGTTCGTTGGCGTTCGAAGGACCGCAGACAGCTTTCTTACTTCTCAGGCCTTCTTGTAAACAAGGATCTCGTAAAGGAGATCCGCATATTCGACCTCGCCGACACCTTCATCGACAGATATAATACGGTCTTCAAAAGGTATTACGCCGGTCTGCGTAAGCTGATAATCGAGGAAAGCGCGTGGCTTATCGTTATTGCAATTATTTCCTCGATAATCAACTGCATTTTCTACGCTGTTATTGCCTTCGGAGTATTTGTCGGCAGATTTATGATCGGTGATTACACCCTTTATACGGGTGCACTCAATTCGATCGCAAACTGCGTAACGTCGTTTATCAACACCTCGGCTTCGGTCTATGAAGGAACACTCTTTATCGACAACCTCATTTCCTTTATGAAGGAAAAGCCCACTATCGTTCCTATCGCCGATCCTCCGAAAAAGATAGACAAAAACATACCGCACACTATCGTTTTTGATAACGTTTCCTTTGCATACCCCGGCACCGACAGAAAGGTAATCAAGAATATCTCGACGACCTTCCGTCCGGGCGAAACTGTTGTGCTCGTAGGACTTAACGGTGCGGGTAAAACAACGCTTATCAAGCTTCTTACAAGACTCTATGATCCCACCGAGGGACGCATACTTCTTGACGGCAAGGATCTGCGCGAATACGACGTTCGAGATCTTTACGACCTTTTCGGAATCATATTCCAGGACTTCGGAAAATATGCGGTTACTGCCGCGGAAAATATTGCGTTCGGTGATATTCATCTTGAGGAAGACCGCGAAAAGGTTGAAAACTGCGCCCGTCAGGCAAATGCGGAAGACTATATTAACAAGCTTCCCGAAGGCTATGACACGCCTCTCATGCGTATCTTTGAAAAGGAAGGCATTGAGCTTTCGGGCGGTCAGTGGCAGAAGCTTGCGATCGCAAGAGCTTTCTACCGCGATTCCGAGATCATGATACTCGACGAACCGACCGCTTCTCTTGACCCGATGGCAGAGCAAGAGATCTTCAATCAGTTTGACAATCTCCGCGAAGGCAAGACGACCATATTCGTTTCTCACAGACTTTCTTCCGCGGTTATCGCTACCAAGATACTTGTTCTCGAATACGGTGAGCTCATCGAGGAAGGCAATCACCACGAGCTTATGTCAAAAAAGGGCAAGTACTACGACCTCTTCACCACCCAGGCTAAACGCTATCTTGAAGGCGGAAAAGATGTTGAGGAGGAAGAGGAAGAATATCCGATCAGACACGGACACGGTGACAGACCGAGAAGACGGAGAGATCACGATCAATAACCAGATATTCACAGACCGGTGGCGTATTCGCTACCGGTCTTATCCGTTTCCAATATTTTGCCTCTTCACAACACCACGCCGATATGTTATAATATACATGCATATATGCAACACAGCGCAAAAAGGGGGAATGTGAAAATATTCGGCAGATCACGTCTGCCGAAGGAAACGAGGAAGACAATATGAAAAAAAGAATTACAGCTTTTATTTTATCGGCGGTAATGCTCGCATCCGTCTTTGCGGCACCCTTCGGCGCAAGCGCAGCGTCGGGGACCTCCAAAGCGGGTCGAGTTGCAACCGCAAGCACCGCGCTGAACGTAAGGCGTTCGGCTTCGGCGTCGTCCGAGGTTATCTCTTCACTTTACAAAGGCAACTACGTTACTTTGATGTGGAGATCGGGCGATTGGTGGTACGTGGAGTTTGACGACGGAAAATACGGCTACTGCCATTCCGACTACATAGATACCGTCAGCGCGACTGCAAAGTCCGTTAAGACCGCAAGCGGAAGTCTCAACGTCAGAAGCGGTGCGGGAACGTCTTATTCAAGGATCGGAAGCCTACCGAGCGGCGAGGTGGTTCTGGTACTTTGGACTACGGGCGATTGGAGCCGGGTTTTATATAACGGCACGAAGCTCGGATACGTTAATTCGGCATACCTTGCGTCGGTCAACGCTTATCCCGCCGTTTCGATATCCGTTCCGCATTATATGCAGACGGACAAGAGATGGGCAAGCGTCACGCTCGGCAGATCGGGCAAAACCATCTACCGTGTCGGCTGCACTACGACTTCCATCGCAATGATAGAGTCGTATCGCACGGGAAAGACGATATATCCCGATGCAATGTCAAAGAAGCTGAGTTACACGTCTTCGGGCAACGTTTATTGGCCGAGCGATTATGCGATAATAACGAGCAGTTCGGGCTACCTTCAGAAGATATATGACCAGCTGAAAGCAGGTAAGCCGGTCCTCTTCGGTGCCAAAACCGCAGCCGGAGGTCAACATTGGGTGGTTATCACAGGTTACAAGGGCGGATCGACTCTGACCGCCTCGGGGTTCACCATCAACGATCCCGCACGTTCGTCGCGTAAAACGCTTGCCGATCTTTACTCCGATTACCCGAATTTCTACAAATTCTTGTATTACAAGTATTGATCAAGTTGTAAAACTGCATTACAGGATGCCCGCGGAACACATTCTATATGTTAAAAATACAGATTTTATGAAAAAATACGAAAATATTTTCATTTCTCTGTTGACAGAATCAAAAAAATCTGTATAATATTATAGTATAATGTAAAATCAACGAGATCGGAGCAATATAATGAGTATTAAGGTTGTAAAATTCGGCGGTTCCTCACTTGCGGACGCCGACAAATTCAGAAGAGTTGCGGAAATCATCGCGGCAGATCCCGACAGAAGATACGTCGTTCCCTCCGCGCCCGGTAAGCGCTTTTCTGATGATATTAAGATCACCGATATGCTTTATCAGTGCTACAACCTCGCCCGCGAGGCTTCCACAAAGGAAGAATTTGAAACTTGTTACAGCAACATCTGCGCCCGCTTCCAGGGCATCATAACAGACCTTGGTCTGAATTTTGATATCAGCGGTGAACTGAGTTATATTAAAAACGCCATTCTCGGCAGAGCAGGCCGTGACTTTGCCGCAAGCCGAGGTGAGTATCTTTCGGGACTTATTCTTGCAAAGTTCATCGGTTTCGATTTCATCGACGCCGAAAACGTGATCCTCTTCAAGGAAAACGGAACATTTGACGCCGAAAAGACCCATGAGGTCCTCTCAGCAGAACTTGCACGCCACGAACATGCAATTATCCCCGGCTTCTACGGACTTATGCCCAACGGCACAGTCAAGACATTCTCCCGCGGCGGCTCGGATATAACCGGCTCTATCGTTGCCCGTGCAGCGGGTGCAGACCTTTACGAAAACTGGACCGACGTTTCGGGCTTCATGATGGCTGATCCGAGAATCATCGACAACCCCAGAGCCATTGAAACGGTTACATACCGCGAACTCCGCGAGCTTTCCTATATGGGTGCGACGGTTCTTCACGAGGATGCTATCTTCCCCGTAAGAATCGCGGGTATTCCGATCAACATCAGAAATACCATGCGCCCCGGCGACGACGGAACCATGATCGTTGCCTCGGCATCCGATTATGATAACAAGCATATCATTACCGGTATTGCAGGCAGACGCGGATTCTCGGTATTCACGGTCGAGGACGACCTTATGAACTCTCAGATCGGCTACGGACGCCGTATGCTTGAGGTATTCGAAGAAAACGGCATTGCATTTGAGCATATGCCCACCGGCATCGACACGATGAGCGTTATCGTTGCAACCGCAGACGTCGAGCCCCTCAAGGAAAAGATCATCACTTCCCTTAACCGCACCCTCAAACCCGACAGTGTCACCGTTGACGACGGACTCGCGCTGATCGCGGTTGTCGGACGCGGTATGATCAAGGCAAAGGGCACGGCGGCAAGAGTCTTCTCTGCCGTTTCAAACGCGGGTGTCAACATCCGAATGATCGACCAAGGTTCCTCCGAGCTCAACATCATCCTCGGTGTTGAGGAACGCGACTTCGAGGTCACCGTAAAGGCGATCTACGACGAGTTTGTTAACGACTAATATCAAAGCCGTCTCGAAAGAGGCGGCTTTTCAATTGCAGAGTGCAGAGTCGCAATACTCAAAAAGTTTCAATTTTATTCTAAAAGCGAGTGCGAACATAGATG
>JAZSLM010000062.1:0-15207 GCA_045535375.1 Eubacteriales bacterium | reverse complement strand
GTTTCCTTCCAAGACATTTTTTCACCGCCTTTCGACGGTTATTATACCATATTTTTGCCTTGGACTTACCGATGCTCTGACACAAACACTTACCGATGCTCTGACACATTCCACTTACCGATGCCCTGAAACCGGACATTTCATTTGCGAGGGATGATATGAAAAGAGCAATCATCGAAGAAAAGAGTATGGATTTTGCAATAAGGATTGTGAAATTATACAGGTATTTGAAAGAAGACAAAAAAGAGCGTATTATGTCAAAACAGCTTATGCGCTCCGGGACGAGTATAGGCGCCAATGTCAGCGAAGCTCAAATGGGTCAGACAAAAGCAGATTTCTATGCTAAGATTGCTATTGCTTTGAAAGAAGCTTACGAATCATACTACTGGATACGCCTTTTACACGCCACCGATTATTTGGCAGATAAAGAATTTATAAGTTTAGAATCGGATATCAAAGAGATACTTGCTATCTTGATATCAATCAGTAACACAAAAAATAAAACCAAGTGAAATTTTGATTAAAAATATTTTTCGCCTCGGCGAAAAATTACCATAACTTTTCACTTTCCACTTTCCACTTTACACTTGCGAGGTAACGAGCACATGCATCAGGCTTTATATCGTAAATGGCGACCGATGGATTTCGATTCCGTCTGCGGTCAGGAGCATATCACCGATATTCTCAAATACGAGACCGAGCGCGGTCTTTTTTGCCATGCCTATCTTTTCTGCGGCTCTCGCGGAACGGGTAAGACTACCTGCGCGAAGATACTCTCTCGCGCGGTGAATTGCGAGAATCCGAAAAACGGCAATCCTTGCGGCGAGTGCGCTTCCTGCCGTGCCATTCTCGACGGCACGACTACCGACGTTCTCGAAATGGACGCGGCGTCGAACAACAAGGTCGATGACATCCGAAACATCCTCGACGAGGTCGTTTATACCCCTTCGAATGTCAAAAAGCGCGTTTACATCATTGACGAGGTTCATATGCTGACCACCTCGGCGTTCAACGCGCTCCTCAAAACTCTCGAGGAGCCGCCCGAGCACGTTGTTTTCATTCTTGCGACGACCGAGATGCAGAAGCTTCCCGCGACCGTTATTTCTCGCTGTCAGAGATTTGATTTCCGAAGAATCGCCACACCCGTTCTTGTTTCAAGACTTAAATATATAGCCAAAGAAGAAAATATCACCCTCACCGACGATGCCGCGCTGATGCTTGCGCGACTTGCAACGGGAGGTATGCGCGACGCTATCAGCCTTTTCGAGCTTTGCGCCGCCGCGGGACGCGAGGTAAACGCCGCCGCAGTCAGCGAGACCATCGGTGTCCGCGGACGCGAGGCGATGAGCGAGACCGTCCGCGCCATCACGTCGAAAAACTGCGCCCGCCTGTTTGAGATAATCGCGGAGATCGATGCGTCTGCTTCCGACCTCGGCGTATTCTGGCAGGAGCTTATCGAGTATTACCGCGATATGCTCGTCATGAAGACGGCGCGCGCCTCCGCGTCAAAATATCTTGACCTTACCGACAGCGAAAGTGAGCGCCTTGCCGCCGATTCGGCAGCTTTTTCGCGCGAGATGCTTTCCTATCATTGCCGTCTGCTTGACGACGCTTATTCCGCAATGCAGCGCCCCGGCGCTTCAAGAAGGACGGTTGCCGAGCTGACACTCGTTCGTCTTGCCGACGAAAAATTGGGAACAACGCCCGAGGCACTCCTTGCGAGGATCTCCGCGCTTGAAGCAAAGATCGCGATGGGGATCCCCGCCGCTCCCGCGCCTCAGCCCGAGCCTCAAGCGGCGACGCCCGCTTTCGACGATTTCGGCGAGCCGCCTCCTTTCGCGGAGTACGATATCCCGCCCGCGGACGACGATTTCGTGCCCTACGTGCCCGAGGATGCCGTGCCTGTCAAGAAGCAAGCTCCCAAGCCCAAGGCTGCACCCGCGCCCGCTCCCGTAAAGCGAGCCGAGCCGAGACCTGCGCCCGCACCCGTTGCTCCCGCACCTGCGGCAAAGAAGGAGCGCGTACTGCGCCCGATACGCCAGTGGGCTGAAATTCTCGATTCTTTTGAATCGACCGCGCCGATGATAAGCGCGCTTCTCAAGACCGAAAACGCATATTTCGACGAAAACGACCGCATCGTCATCTGCTATTCGCAGTCGCTGACCAAAACGATGCTCTCGCTTCCCGATAAATTCCGCGCGTTCTGCTCCGCGGCGTCGGTCGCGCTTGACAGACCGATAGACGAAAAGAGTATCATCTTTGAGCTCGTCAAAAAGGGCGAGGCTCCGAGCGATGCAAAAATACTTGCCGACGAGCTCGAGCAGCTCGCCGAGGAAAACAACTAAGACATATTAATATAAGGAAGGAATATAACAATGAAAGTCAGACTTCCCAAGGGAGTAGGGGGCGGACCCCAGAATATGGACGCTATGATGCGCCAGGTGCAGAAGTTCCAGGAGGAGAGAGAAGCTCTCGCGGCTGATCTTGAATCCCGTGAATACGACGTCGCGGCAGGCGGCGGAGCAGTCAATCTCAAGATCGACGGCACCCTTCGCGTGACCGAGATCAAGATCGAGCCCGAGATCATCGATCCCGACGATCCCGAGACCCTCGAGGATATCATTATCGCAGCAGTTAACGAGGGTATCCAGAGAGTTCAGGATGCGTCCGCAAGCGAGATGTCGGCACTTGCCGCTAAATACGGCATTCCCGACGGAGCGTTCTGATCATGTCCGAAAGTATAAAGTCGCTTGAGCTTCTTGCCGAGCAATTCGGCAAGCTCGGCGGAGTCGGCAAGCGCACGGCGATGCGTCTTGCCTTTTCGGTCGTTGATATGTCGACAGAAGAAGCCGAAAGATTCGCCGAGGCTATTCTTGAAGCCAAGAGAAATATCCATTGCTGTCCCGTTTGCCAGAATCTGACCGACCTCGAGGTCTGCCCGATCTGCTCGGACACCGCGCGCGACCGCTCGACGATCTGTGTCGTTGCCGATACCAAATCGCTTATAGCAATCGAGAAGGTGCGTGAGTATAACGGCGTTTACCACGTGCTTCACGGCATGCTCTCGCCGATGCAGAATATTACGCCCGACGACATCAAGCTCCGCGAGCTCATCGAGCGCGTGGCAAGCGAGGATATACGCGAGGTCATCATAGCCACCAACCCGACCACCGAGGGTGAGGCGACCGCGATGTATATCTCGCGCCTCTTAAAGCCCGCGGGCATCAAGGTGACGAGGATCGCGAACGGCATCCCCGTCGGCGGCGAGCTTGAGTTTGCCGATGCGCATACGCTGGCGTGTGCGTTTGATGGACGAAAGGAATACTGATCTCGCTTCGCGAGAATGATAGTCGGCTTGCGCCGAATGATAATCTCGCTTCGCGAGAATGATAATCTGCCTTCGGCAGAATGAAGGTAAAAATCCGCGCATTTGCGCGGATTTTTTCATTATCATTGAAAAAGTTATTGACATTCGGTATTGAGTATGATATACTGAAATTGATAAAAAACGGAGGTGTTTGAAATGAGAAGAAAAGCTTTTTTGATTATTTTGTCGGCGATGATGCTGTTTTTTGTTTCCTGCGCCGACGAGCCTGCTCCTGTGAAGGTTGAAGAAGAGATACCGCTTACAATTGCGGGTGAAGAGGCTTTGCCCGAGGAGTTCAAACCGCTTAATGAAAAAGCAAAGGCTGATATCGCCGAAAGATTCGGCAGTTCCGCAATGAAATTTTTGTCGGTCCTGGATTTCGGGGTGAACGACAATCCTATGTACAAGTATAATGGATGTTACGAGCTTGAATACCGTATAGACGTTTACGGCTACGGTTACGGCAACCTGCGTTTTACGTTTAATACCGAAGGCGAGATCGTAAATTATTTTGATCTCAACGAAGAGCCTTTGCGATACAGCGATATGCTGACCGAGGATAAGGTCCTTCGTGCTGTCGAAAGAATAGCGGAGGATGCCGGCAAACCGCTTGAAAGCAGAGATTATTACTTCTTCATAGACAAAGAAAACTACCTCTGCCTCGGCACCGAGATCATCGTGGAATTTGAACAAACCGATGCGGAGGGCAATACCCATCACGATCACAGACACGTGTTTTATAATGAAAGATTGGCAATCACCATCCAAGACTTTTTTAAGCTTATAGGATAAAGAATTCCCGCTGTCGCAGTTGCGACAGCGGGAATTAAACTATTATTTGTAAATTTCTGAGCGGAGCGAGGAAATGTCTCCTTCAACTAGCAACTAGCAACTTAATTCTTAGGCTCGACAATATTATTGGTAATCGCCGTTCCAAGCGTATAGGGCAGCGGGAGAGTTACCGTGTTGCCCTGCCAGCCGGCGACGTAGAGCTCGGCGTAGTTGGGGTTCTTGCCCTCGAGGAGGACGTGGTTATAGGTATTTGCCGCAACGGTGGAATAATAGTTCTGTCCGACAGGCCAGAGGATGACCGAGGGTTTCATGAATGAATATGCAGACTGTGTTCCGCTGTTCGAACCTCCCGTGCCGCCGCCGTGATGAGCTACCTGCATAATGTCGCATTGGAGCTCGTTCTTATACATAGCGTTGCAGATGTTGAATGCGTGGCCCGTAGCGTCGCCCGTGATGATGGCGGTGGTCTTCTTGCCCGATGCGTCTGCCGTGATCGAACGGAAGACGATGGAGGAGGTGTTGAAGGCGTTTGCAACGGTGGGCAGATAGGAATCGAGAGTGTAAAGGATCTCGAAAGCAGTGTCACCGAACCACCAGACCTGACCGACGTGGGGAACGACGTAGTCAACGCCGATCTCGTTTGCCACGGAAACGGTTTTGTTGTAGTTCTTGTATAAGCCGGTGGCAAAGCTGCTCGTTGTTTTCTGTGCGGTTTCAAATGCCGCTTCGGGCCAGAAATTGCACATGATGCGCTCGAAATTGAACTTGGTGAACTGCTTGTATTCGTTCATCAGCGTGCCGAAATGGTCGGTGTGCGGATGCGAGATTATCCAAGCCGCAATGGTGATGTCCTTGTCTGTCTTGGCGTAATCCTTCGACTGTTCGCGCAGAGCCTTGATTATGTTTGTGGCATAGATGCCCGAGTTTCCGTGGTGTCCGCCGTCAACGATGACGAAGCTTCCGTCCGAAAGACGGTAGATGATGCACATACCGTTCTGCTGATATTCTTTGTTGTAGATGCCTTCAACGCCGATCATGGAGATCTGCGAGGTGGTGACGGGTGCGGCGTCGCTCTTTTTGGTGGGAAGCGTGTCTTCTTCAAAGGGTTCGATGATGACGCGGACTTCTTTGTTATGCTGATAGTAGCCTGCGTTGACGGTGTATTTTTCGGTATAAAGGGTGGTGAAGAGGTTGCCGACGATCTCATTTTCGGCGTAAGTCTGATAACCTGCGCCGGTTAGCTTGGTGAGATAAGTCTTGTATTCATCGGGCGTGGTGTCCTTGATGATAACGCCGTAGCATCCGTCGCCCATATCGGTGACCGAGGAGAAGTTGCCTCCCTCGTATACGGGCAGGCTTGAGGTCATCGCGTCACTCTTCTTGACGGAATTGAGCTGTTCTGCCGAGAGGGTAAGTGTCTTTGTGCCGTCTGCTTCATCGGTAACCGAATTACGGAGCAGGGTGATCATCTCGTTCATCGCCTTGGTGTAACCGGAATCGGTATAGGAGAAGATAACGATCTTGTTGCCGATAGCCTTGATGGTATATTCGCCGTACGTCAGACCTTCCATAGCTTGCGCGGTTTCGGGATATCCCGTTCCGCCGATCAGTATTTCAAGGGTGGAGCTGTCGTAGCTGGCGCCATTCTTTATCCAATCGTCGCCAAGCTCGGGAGAAACATCGGTGACGTTGTTTATGATCTTTCTTATCTCGATAGCAGTCTTGACAGGCATATCTTTCGTGTCAAGATTTGCGGGGCGGACGATCTTTGCGTGTGCCTTTCCGCCTGAAACGAGTGTATAAAGCGCCGGACCTTCGGGTATCGGCTCGGTTTCGATTGCCTCGGTTGAGTCAACGGGAGCAGTCGTTTCTTCGGGAGTTCCCGCGGGTGTGCATCCGATAAAAGACGAAACTGCAAGCATAAGCGCAAGTAAGAGCGCAAGAAGCTTAAAATTGAATTTCATATCGATTCTCCTATGGAAATATTATGTTGGTCGGGGCCTTAAGGCTCAAGAACTACCTTCTTTTGCGCAGTTCCGAGCGTGTAGGGGAGGGAGATAGTTACCGTATTGCCCTGCCAGCCTGCAATATAAAGCTCGGCAAAATTGGGATTTCGCTTGTCATGAAGAACGTGGTTGTAGGTGTATTCTTTGACGGTCTGGTAATAGTTATTGCCAACGGGCCAGAACAGTACCGAGGGGCTCATGTATTCGTAAGCCTTCTGCGTACCGCCGCTGTTTCCGCTTGTGATAGAACCGTGGTGTGCCAGCTGAACGACGTCGCATTTGAGTTCTTCCTCAAAGGTATTTGCGATGATCTCCATCGTGTAACCCGTGCCGTCGCCCGTTACCATGACCTTATATTCCTTGCCCGACGCGTCGGTCGTTATCGTGCGGAAAATGAGGGACGAGGTGTTGAAAGTCGGTGTGGTACGCGGCAGGAAGCTTTCGATGGTGTAAAGGAATTCGAACGCCGTGTCGCCGAAGTACCATACCTGGCCGACGTGGGGAACGACGTAATCGGCTCCGATCTTCTCTGCGATTCCGTAAGTCTGCGTGTAGGTGGTGTATTTGCCCGGGGCAAAAGTGTCTTTTGCGCTCTGGAGCGCTTCAAAAGTGTTTTCGGGCCAGAAATTGCCGAAGACGCGCTCGATCTTCATCTTTGAAAACTGACTGTAAGCCTTGACCAATGCGCCGTAATGGTCGCTGTGCGGGTGGGTAACTATCCACGCGGCGATTCGGATGTCCGAGTCCGACTTTGCGTAATCCTTCGATTGCTCGCGAAGTGCGGAGATGATGTCCGCTGCAACGACCGTCGCATCCTCGGAATGGCCGCCGTCAACGATGACAAAGCTTCCGTCCGAGAGGCGGTAGATGAGGCAAAGACCGTTTTTCTGGTATTCGCCGCCGATGAGGTTGTCAAGACCGATCATGGTCAGCTGTGAGGTTGTGACGGGCTTTGCATCGGATCTTGCGAGAGGGAGCGTGTCTTCCTCAAACGGCTCGATTATGACGCGGACCTCGGAAAGATTCTTGTAAAATCCTGCGTTGACCGTGTAATCGGAGGTGTAGAGGGTGGAGAAGAGGTTGCCCACGATATCGTTTGATGCGTGCGTTTTGTAGCCTTCTCCCGCAAGCGCGGTAAGGTAGGTCTTGTATTCGCTTTCGTTGGTGTCGGAGATAACGATGCAATAGCATCCGTCGCCCGAATTGACAACGGCGTTGATCTCTCCGCCCTCGTAGCGGGGCAGTGAAGCCGTCATTTTTTCCACCGTTCCGACTACGTTAAGATCTTCTGCGGCAAGAGTGATCGAAACGCTTCCGTCATCCGCCTTCACAACGCCCTTGCGGAGG
Source organism: Eubacteriales bacterium (assembly GCA_045535375.1). Taxonomy (GTDB): domain Bacteria; phylum Bacillota; class Clostridia; order Oscillospirales; family CAG-272; genus CAG-390. The sequence goes on along the minus strand of JAZSLM010000062.1, from coordinate 7,695 downwards.
ATCGAGGTGAATTTATCGAGTGCTTCCTCGTAACCGACGTCGCTGTAGGAGAAAACGACGATCTTGTTGCCGACGGCGCGGATGGCGTAGTCACCGTAACCGATAGATGCCATGACCTCGAGGCTTTCGGGATGGGCCGTGGGACCGACGAGGATCTCAAGGGCTTCAGTGTCGTATTCTTTTCCCGCGGCGATCCAGTCGTCGCCGAGCTTGAGGGAAACGCCCGTGCGCTCCTTGATGAATTTTCTGATCTCAACGGCAGTTGTGACCGCGATATCCTCCGCCGCAAGCTCCTCGGGGCGGATGATCGAGAAAAGAGCTTCCTTGCCAGAAACGATCGTGTATTCGGTCGGCGCGGGCGCTTCGGTCTCGGGTGTGGTCCCGGGAATGGTTTCAAGCACCTCGGGCGCGGTGGTTTCCCCTCCCCCGCCGTCGCATCCCGTGAAGAAAATTGAAAGCGCAAGCAACAGCACCAAAATCAGTGCTGTGATTTTTATCTTTGATTTCATTACGTTTCTCCTTTATAAGCAATATATATATTTTACCATAAAAAATGAAAAAGGTCAATAAAAAATCCTTCTTCTGCGTTGAGAAGAAGGACTTTTTGAAATTTAAGGCTCAAGAACCTCGTTAAGTATTGCAGTTCCGAGAGTGTAGGGGAGGGGAAGAGTTACCGCGTTGCCCTGCCAGCCTGCAACGTAGAGCTCCTTGTAGTTGGGATTGCGATGGCTTGTGAGTATCTGATTATATGCCTTTTTTGCCTTGTCGGCATAGTTGTGAGTGCCCGCGGGCCAAAGAATGACGGAGGGCTTCATATTTGTATATGCGTTCGAAGTGTGGCTGTCCGCGCCGCCCGTGCCCGCGCCGTGATGCGCGACCTGAACGATATCGGAGGCAAGAGTTTTGCCATACATCTTGTTGCAGATCTCAAATGCGTGGCCTGTCGCATCTCCCGTTACCATTACAGTCGTGGATTTTCCGGAAGCATCTGTAGTGGTCGTGCGAATGACGAGCGAGCAGGTGTTGAATCCGGTCGCTACCTTGGGCAGATAGCTTTCGATGGTATAAAGGATCTCAAACGAGGTGTCGCCGTACCAGAATTTCTGACCGACGTGTGGGATGATGAAGTCAGCACCGATCTCTTTTGCGATATCGCGGGAACGGAGATAGCCTTTCCAGGTGCCCGATGCAAAATCTGCGTTTGCGTTTTTGGAATTCATAAAGTCCGCCTCGGTCCAGAAGCTGCACATAATGCTTTCAAGGGTAAAGACGGTGAACTTCTTGTATTCCTTCAGGAACATTCCGTGGTGGTCGGTGTGCGGGTGGGTGATTATCCAGCAGGCAATACGGATATCCTTGTCGGTCTTTGCATAAGCTTTCGACTGCTCGCGGAGTTCCTTAATTATTTGCGCGGAGTAGATAGCGGAATTTTCCGCGTGTCCGCCGTCGATGACGATGAAGCTGCCGTCCGAAAGGCGGTAAATGAGGCACATTCCGTTGTTTTGGTATTTGCCGTTATATATGCCGTCAACGCCGAGCATCGTGATCTGCGAGGTGGTAACGGGGGCGGCATCGGATTTCAGAGGCGCAAGGGTATCTTCTTCGAAAGGCTCGATGATGATACGCGCCTCGCCGAGGTTGTTGTAGTAGCCCGCGTTTACCGTGAATTCCTCGGTGTAAACGGTTGCGAAAAGAGAACCCGCGATATCGTTCGTTGCGTGAGTTTTGTAACCGTCCGATTCGAGCGCGGTAAGATAGTTTTTGTATTCCTCGGGAGTGGTATCTTTGATGATTATACCGAAGCAGCCTTCGCTGATATCAAGCGCGGTAAATTCAGAGCCGCCGTCATATACCGGAATGGCAGCAGCCATTTTTTCAAAGTCGAATTCGCTGTTAAGATGCTCCCCGCTGATGCTTATATTTATTGTACCGTCAGCGTTATCGGTCGCGCCGCCGAAGAGAAGCGAACCGAAGCGGTTGGCGGCGGCGGTGTAACCCTCATCTGAGTGGGATACGATGACTATCTTATTTCCCACCGCGCGGATGATATAGTTACCGTAGGTAAGGTCTGCGGCAACCTCTGCGGTTTCGGGGTGATCTGTATGACCGACGAGAATTTCGAGGCTTTCGCTGTTATAGCTATCGCCCTCCTTTATCCAGTCGTCGCCGATCTCGGGAGAAGAGGAAGTGAATCGCTCAAGCGACTTTCTGATATTGAGCGCCGCCTTTACGACCGCTCCGTCTGTCGGCAGATCCGCGGGATAAACGATCTTATAAGAGCATATACCGCCCGTGACGATGTCGTAGAATTCCGGCGCAGGAGGTTCTGTTTCGGAAGGCTCGGTGAGGCCTTGTTCGGCACTATCGGAAACAGAGGTCGTTTCTGCGGGAATTTCCTCTGCGCAAGCAAAAAAAGCAGAAGAGATGATCAAAACGCCCGCAAGCAGTACGAGAAGCTTTCTTATTGTGTTGTTCATATCTTTTTCCTCTTGAATTTGATGTGCCTATTTTATCATAAAAAGAAATATATGTCAATAGAATTAATATTTTTTTCGAAAAAGTGGTGACAAGAGGGAATTTTTGTGATAAAATATAGGCAGAACAAAATTCCTGACAAAAAGGAGAAATTAAAATGGCATTCAATCTTATGAAAGACGCTTCCGAGCGTATCATCGTTGCCGCACACCGCGGCGAGTGCGGAGGCAATATCCCCTGCAACACCATAGCTGCTTACGAGATCGCAGTTCGCCACGGCGCGGATATGATCGAGGTAGACCTCAATAAGTCCGCAGACGGCACCCTCTGGATCCTTCATCCCAAGATGGAGTACCGTCATCTCAACTACCTCGGCACAGAGGGCAAGGTATCCCTCCCCCAGCTCACCGACGAGGAGATCCGCAAGCTTCGCTACGTTAACTACGACCGCGACTACACCCAGTTCGGCCTTTGCACCTTTGACGAGGTACTTGACCGCTTCAAGGACCGTTGCTACATAAACGTTGACAAATTCTGGGAGCATCCCAAGGAGATCTCCGACGCTATCCGCGCGCACGGAATGCTCGATCAGATTGTAGTTAAGTCTTCTCCCAAGACCGAAATTCTCGACATCGTCGAGGAATACGCTCCCGAGGTCTACTATCTCCCCATCGTAAAGAAGGACGAGGGCATTCACGAGGAAATGATGCGCCGTAACATCAACTACGTTGGCTGTGAGGTCGTATTTACCGATGAAAACGAGGGCGTAGGCTCCACCGCCTTCATCGACAAGCTCCACGCAGATAACAAGCTCGTTTGGGCAAACGCTATCATTTACAACTACAAGGCACAGCTTGCGGCAGGTCACTCGGATGACTCGTCCTTCACCGTCTCGCCCGATTACGGCTGGGGCTGGCTTGCTGACCGCGGCTACGACATCATCCAGACCGACTGGACTCTCGCTATGTGCACCTACCTCAACGAGACCGGCAAGAGATTCAAGAAATAATGCCCGCTAAAATTACACTCAACCCCGACGCGGAGATGGTAAAGATCGTCCGCGAGGGCTTAAAACAGCGAGGAGGCTATTGCCCCTGCCGCCGCGAGCAGAGCGAGGATACCAAGTGTATCTGCCGTGAGTTCCGCGAGCAGATGGAAGATCCCGAGTTCGAGGGCTTCTGCCACTGTATGCTTTACTACAAGCCGAAAGGATAAAAAGATGGAAGTTAAAGTCACACTCGAAAACTTCGACGAGGAAGTTCTGCAGTCGGCTGTTCCCGTTATCGTCGATTTCTATGCCGATTGGTGCGGACCCTGCAAGATGCTCGCGCCCGAGCTCGAAGCGGTTGCCGAGGAGCTTGACGGAAAAGTCAAGATCGGTAAGATCAACGTCGACGAGCAAGGCGAACTTGCAAACGCTTTCTCGATAAACGCCATCCCCGCGCTTATCGTCTTCAAAAACGGACAGGAAGCGGCGAAGTACGTTGGATATTGCAAGAAGGATAAGATCCTTTCTATGCTTGCATAATGCAAAATAAGTTGAAAATCCGCCCGATTTTCGGGCGGATTTTTGCATCGTCATTGGAAAGTAATATAATATACAAATCAACCTTTCAATGGGAGTAAAAATATGGAAATTTGAAACGCAAATTTTAACACACTTTTGATTGATATTTATACTGTTTCTTCAGTCACCATTTGCATTTCAACGTATTTGTTGATAAATTCATTCCATTTATCTCGGTCGCAGCTTTTGAAATCTACGTCGGTTCGTTTGCCGTTTTGATATGAGATCTGCAGGTTTGGCGCAATTATTTCGGCACTTCCGTCGGAATACGTTATTCTGACCGCATAGCCGTTTATGTTTACGTTGGGATCTATCGCCGCAGGAAACAGCAATACAAATTGCTTAAAACCGAGGTCTTTCAACCCATCAACGATTTCAGCGTGAAGTCCTTTTTCGATCACTGCAACCGGCGCGGCGGATAAGTCGACCGTCGAGTATTCGGCTTTATAGTAGCATATTTCAATTAATTCTATCTCTTCTTCGCTGTGACTGCTTTTGTAAGGTGATGGTGCGTAAAACATACACGATGTCAAAAGAAAAGTCAAAACGAGCAGAAGAGAGAAAAATGCCGCTTTTTTCATTGCTTTCGGTTCCTGCAAGCCTCGAGCTTGTCGGGGAAGTTTACGGTCATGCCGTCAACGCCCGCGTCGCAGGCGAATTTCATGACCTCTTCGTCTTTGACACCCCACGCACGGACGCGGAAACCCATTCTGTGCCATTTTTCGACATCCTCTGCCACCAATGTCGTTGCCAAAGGGCAGATCTCGGTCGCTCCGAGGGCGAGAAGCTCGGCTTCAAGCTCGGGGGTGACGTCCTTCGTCAGCAGACCGAACTCAAATTCGGGCGCGTAGGCGTGGAATTTTTTGAGGTAATCAAGTCGGAAAGAGGTTACGACGGTCTTTTCGACCATTCCGTACTTGCGCAGAAGGTCTGCGGTGTCCTTTTCAACGCCCTCGCCCTTTAGCTCGATCGCGAAAACGAGGTCGCGGAATGCGAATTTTTGAAGGAAATCCTCGAAAATGACGATCTTGTCGGTGTAGCCATCCTTTTTGACATCAAGCTCCATAAGCTCAGCAATCGTGCATTCCTCGACGGAACGCGGATCGCCCGTCACGCGCTCGAGGGTGTTGTCGTGAAAGAGGACGAGAACTCCGTCCTTCGTGCGGCGGACGTCGGTCTCAACGCCGTTTGCCTTCATAAAAATGCCCGTGTAGAAGGAGAGAAGAGTATTCTCGGGCAGATATTCACTCGCGCCGCGGTGGGCGTAATTGATAAATCCTTTTTCGTATTTCTTGTAGTCGGACATGGCTTGGCTCCCTGTGAAATGATAAGTACATTATAGCATAATTGAACAGTTGTTGTCAAGATAAAGGGGAGAATCTCGCTTCGCGAGAATGATAATCTGCTTCGCAGAATGATAGTCGCGCCAAAGCGCGAATGATAGTCGGCTTACGCCGAATGATAATCCGCCGAAGGCGGAATATTGTAATAGGAAAATTTCCGCCTCGGCGGAAATTCACCTTAATTTTGCCGAAGGCAAATTATCATTCGCGCATTGCGCGATTATCATTCCGCCGCAGGCGGACTATCATTCTCGCGAAGCGAGATATTTCCTTGACTTTTCTCCACCTCTATGCTATAATTAAAGAAAAACGGAGGTACTCCATGGCACTCTTTCACGTAACTTTCAGATCAAAATGTCTAAATCACGATACCTCGATAAACGTTATTATCCCCGAGGGATGCGATCAGGAGAACATTCCCGTGCTCTGGCTGCTTCACGGTATGCACGACAATCATTTGGGCTGGTGCCGCAAGACGGGCATCGAACGCTACGCGAAGGATTTCGGCATCGCCGTCGTCTGCCCCGACGGAGAGAACAGCTATTATACCAATATGGTCTACGGCAAGAGGTACTTTGACTACGTTTCGGACGAGCTTGTAAAGTTTGTGCGAAGGACCTTCCGCTTCAGCGAGCGCCGCGAGGATAACTTCATCTGCGGACTTTCGATGGGCGGCTACGGCGCGCTTCATACATCACTGATGTGTCCCGATCAGTATTCCGCGGCGGCAAGTCTTTCGGGTGTCGTTGATATAGTCAGCCGTCTGCAGACCTGCAAGTGGACGCACGAGGCGAGAATGGTCTGGGGCGACGATTTCCGCGAAAACGTCAAAAACTGTGATGCCGACATTATGTGGCTCGCAGAAAACTTCCCGAAGGATGCGCCGAAGCCGAGGATATACTCCTGCTGCGGTACCGAGGACGGTCTGTATCCGATAAATATCGGCTTCCGCGACTTTATGCAAAAGACTGATTTCGACTACACCTACGCCGAGGGCCCCGGTGTTCACAATTGGGATTTCTGGGACGAATGGGTGAAAAAGGCGATCAAGTGGATGCTTGAGGTGAGAAAATGATTGAAGAGCACCGTTCCGGGGTCGGGACGGTGCTCAAATATTATTTAACTATTTTACTCTCAACGTACTCGAATCCAAGCCTGTTGATCGTATCCGCGAAGCGTTCGCCGGGTTTGCCCTCGTCGCGGAAGAAGAGAATGGTGCGCTCGATGGTGTCGAGAACTTCTTCTTCGGATGTAAAGAGCTTGGAAAGCGGAATGCCGTGCGCGGTCCTTTTACCCCATCTGCCTCCGATGCAGATCTTGTAGCCGCTGATGTAGGTGGAGGTGACTCCGAATGGGCAGGTGTTCTTGCAGCGTCCGCAATGATTGCAGAGCTCTTCGTCGACCTTGAGCTTGCCGTCAACGAGCACTGCCGCACCTACCGGACAAGCGGCTTCGACCTGGCATTTCTTGCAGCCGCGGCATTTGTCGAGATCGTGCGCAGGCACGCGCTGACCGATGATGCCGAGATCATTGAGGTCGGGTTTTACGCAGTTGTTGGGGCATCCGCCGACCGCGATCTTGAATTTGTGGGGAAGGGTGACGTCGTGGTAGCCCTTATAAAAACGCTCGTGGATCTTTTCGCTGAGGTCGTAGGTGTCGATCAGACCGAAACGGCAGGTCGTGCCCTTGCAGGAAACAACGGGACGGACGAGAGGTCCCGTGCCGCCGGTCTCAAGACCGTGATCGGCGAGGAATTCAATAAGGGGATCAATGTTTTCGTATTTTACACCCTGGATCTCGATAGAAAGACGGGTGGTCATTGCCGCCTCGCCGCTACCGAATTTGTCCGCAGCCTCCGCGATCGCGCGGTGCTCGTCGGACGTGATCTTGCCGTTGCGGGTGATAACGCGGACGTTGAAGACGTCGTCAAATCGCTTGTCTTTCAGGCATCCGAGACCTTTTACACGCATAATGTCGGCAGGAGTTAATTTGCTCATAGTGCTTGTCCTCTTCTTTTCGGGGATTTTTCTTTATTATACCACACGGATAATATAAAGTCAATAGATTCAAGGGCGAATAAAAAATTTTTTGAAAAAATAAAAAAACTTTCAAAAAAGTATTGACAAACGGATTCGTTTGTGGTATAATATCATTCGTCCAATACGGAACGCCAAACGCTGGTGTGGCTCAATGGCAGAGCAGCTGATTTGTAATCAGCAGGTTGTTGGTTCGACTCCGATCACCAGCTCCAAAAAAGTCCGCAGCGCAAAGCGGACTTCATATGGGGGATTTCCCGAGCGGCCAAAGGGG
>JAZSLM010000088.1:0-13878 GCA_045535375.1 Eubacteriales bacterium | reverse complement strand
GTTTCCTTCCAAGACATTTTTTCACCGCCTTTCGACGGTTATTATACCATATTTTTGCCTTGGACTTACCGATGCTCTGACACAAACACTTACCGATGCTCTGACACATTCCACTTACCGATGCCCTGAAACCGGACATTTTCTCGCTTTGCTCGAAAATCAGATATTATGATAATTTAATTTGGTGTTGATGATCCTTTGTCAAGTGGGATAATTTAATGCCTAAATAAAAAAATCTCGGATATGAGAAGCTTTTGCTTCAAAATATCCGAGAATCTTTTTATTTACTTGTTATATTTTTATACCGCACAAAATCTCATCCGCACAGCACAAAATTATTGATGTGAAATTTTCGCCTCCGCGAAAATTTACCTTCCACTAGCCACTAGTCACTAGCCACTAGCCACTTTTTTCATCACCAGCCACTTAATTCTTATACTCCGTCGCACTGAAATTCTCTGCGATATACTTACACATCATAAAGCCCTTGTTGACGAGCTGGATGTTGATGCCCGCGTCGTAGAGCTCCTGATAGAAGGCTTCGGATTCGCAGTTTTCGGGGTATGCGGCGTTGGTGTTGTGAACGTCGGCGTAGACGCGGATAACGCCCTTGAAGCTTTCAAATCTTGACTTGTTGTCCGCAAGGAAGGTCTTGTAGCTGTATTCGGAGAAATTGCAGGTCAGACGCATTGCATAGGAAAGACCGTAGCTCTTGATTTCTCTTGCAACAAGATTTCCGGTTGATCCGTTCTTCATAAAATTGAGGATCGGTTTGCCGCAGAGAGCGTCCGTTCTTTCTTTGAGCTCGCGGGTGAACTTGTAGCCGTTGCTGACGAACGCCGAGTGCCAGGTGCAGATAACGGTGGTGTAAGCCTTGTACTTTTCAAGCAGAGGCCAGATGTCGCGGTCAAATTCCCAGAAGATCTTGCCGTTTACATCCTCCTTGACGTCAAGACGGATGAAGATGCGATTTGCGCAGATCTTGATAGCCTCGTCGAGGGTGGGGATCTTATAGGGAGTTACAGCCGCGCCGTCGCCGCCCTGACCCATCTTGAGGTTGAGCTGCATGAGCTGCTCGTACGTCCAATCGGTAAGGTTGGGCGATTCGGGAAGACCGTTCTTGCCCGCCTTCTCGGCAAAGTCGGTCGTGCGGGTGAGGGTGGCGTCGTGCAGCAGAACGAAAACGCCGTCCTTTGTGACTCTGGGGTCGATCTCGACCATATCACCGCCGAGCATTATCGCGCTGATAAGCCCCTCAGCCGAGTTTTCGGGGTAGTAGACCATCTCGCCGCGGTGCAGACAGGACATAAGTCTGCCGTCAACGTCGTTGTATGCCGCATATTTCTCATCGAAATCGAGCATCCATTCGGGTGTTTCGTGATAGAATTCCCAATGAAGCGCGAGCCCCGAGAAATCGTTTATGTATTCCTGACGGTCGGGGAGGGAGTAGGCAATAGTAAGGTCGCTGAATTCGTATTTGTATTTGTCGTGAGTGAAAAGCTTTACGAATCTTGCGCAAGCGGTGTCGGTTGAGTAAGTACTTCCGCCTGCTATCGCGATCGAGTCGGCGTTCTGAACCTGAGCTATGTTGAAATCATCCATACCGAATCCGTTTTTTGCCTCTGCGTTGGCAACACCGATCAGTATCTCGTGGTTGCCCGCCGCTTCGCTTTGGGGTTTGACTGCAAGAGTTGCGCCGCAAACTGCGCCGAGGCGTGCGGCGAGTTCTTTTGCCGTGGCTTCAAAACCTTCGCCGTAAACTACAGCAAATTCGGCGAGAGGTGTTTCTCCGATTCTGACTGTTGTGTCGGGCTCGGTTTCGGGCTCGGTTACTGGCTCGGTAACCACCGGAGCTTCGGTGGTTATGGGGGTGTCGGGATCCGTGGTGCATCCCGTGAAGACGGATATCATTGAGATAAGAGCAAGAAGGAATGCTATAGATCTTTTCATCATAATTTATACCTTAATTTTTGGGAGTTGCCTCGAAATTCGCGGCGATGTACTGGCAGAGAGAAAGCGCCTTGTTGACGAGGTGGTAATTGATTCCGGCTTCATAAAGCTCGGCGTAGAAGGCGTGGGACTCATTGTTTCCGTTGTGGACGTCTGCGTAGGTGCGGAGCTTGCCCTTATAGGAATCGAGCTTTGTCTGGTTCTGCTTGAGGTAATCCTTGTAATTTACGTCACCGAAGTTGACGAAGAGGCGGATTCCGGGGTTGAAATCGTGTGCACGGATGACCTTGTTGTTGTTCGAAAGAGTACCCGCGTCGCCGATGAAGACGATGCCCGCCTTGCCCGAAAGCTCCTGCGACTTAGCGCGGTAGGTGTCGGTCAGACTGTAGCTGTTTGCCTTGAACCAGTTGTGCCAGGTGTAGATGACGTTCGAGTAGCTCTCGTACTTCTGCATAAGAGGCCAGATGTCCTTTTCAAATTCCCAATAGGGCGTGTCGTCGGTGGGACCCTTGACGTCGAGTCGGATGAAGATGCGGTTAGCGCAGACCTTGAAAGCCTCGTCGAGGGTGGGGATCTTGTAGGGAGTTACCTTTGCACTCGATCCGCCGGTGCCGGTCTTGAGGTTGAGCTGCATGAGCTGCTCGTAGGTCCAATCGGCAACGTTTGCGGATTTGGGCAGACCGTTCTTGCCCGCCATTTCCTCATAGTTCGTGGTACGGGTGAGGGTCGCGTCGTGAAGAAGAACGAAAACGCCGTCCTTGGTGAGTCGGGGGTCGATCTCGACCATATCCGCGCCCATCATAATGGCGCTGATGATGCCCTCGATCGAGTTTTCGGGGTAGTAGACCATATCACCGCGGTGAGCGCAGGACATAAGTCTTCCGCCCGCGTCCATTGATGCGGCGTATTTTTCGTCGTAATCAAGCATCCATTCGGGGGTCTGGAATTCAAGCTCCCAATGGAGAGGAAGCGATTCAATATCGTTTACGTAATCGCGCGAAGCGGGGAGCTCGTAGTGCATAGTGAGGTCGGAGACCGCGTATTCGGTCTTATCGCCGTCAGCGAGCGCCTTGCAGAGGCGTGCGCAAGCCATTTCGACCGCGGTCTTGTTGTTCGCGCTGATATAAAGATGTCCGCCCTCGCCGCCGTCGGTGATATAGAAATCGTCGGTGCGTTCGGTGGGGATCTTGGAGGTAAAGCGGGAGGCGGCGCCGATCGCGATCTCGTGAGCTCCGGGCTCTTCCTTTTCAGCCTGAACGGGGAGGATCGCGCCGGTCAGCTTGCCGAGTCGGGTGGCAACTTCCTTTGCCGCATTGGTATAGCCCGAACCGTAAACGATGACGTAATCCGAAAGCGGAACTCCGCCGATGGTCAGACCTGCCTTTTTATACTCGGCTTTTTCGATAACGTAAAGCGCGGAGCTTACGGTAAGCTCGCCCTCGGTCATGTATTTTTCGATAAAGAGATCAACCGCGCGGATAACTGCCTCGTCGCTGTGGCCGGTGATCATCAGGCGGTTGCCGATGAAGGCAATGACGGCGTCGTTGTAGCCCGCACCTTCGAGAGCCTTTGCAGATTCCTCGCGGTCAACGCTGCCGACTGCGATCTCGTATGCATGAGGTTCTTTATTAGGCATAACGAAATCGTCGCTCATTTCGATCTTTATGCCGTATTTTTCACTGAAGGCATCACGAAGACGCAGAAATGCGTCGGTAACTGCCTGCGAAGTTTTATCCGAGCGGATGAGCTTATACTCGGTAGCCCCGCTCTGCGTGATGTTGACGGGAGGCGCATCGGGAGCCTCTGTCTCAACGATTTCGGGCTCGGTTGTAATCTCGCTTTCCCCGCCGTCGCAAGCTGTGAATACCATCAGCGCGGCAAGAAGGAGCGAGAGGAGAAAGATTGATTTTTTCATTGATTTTTCCTCGCGTAAGGGATTTTCTATAATATTATCATATTTGAGAGGAAAATTCAATTCAAGATTGTAAATTTTGTTGAGAAAAAGGAGAAAATTCACCTTACTTCACTATTACCTCTTACCTAAAAAAGTCTCGGGCAGCTCCGAGTTTATACGGAACTGCCCGATTGGGGGTTAATTATCCTTCTTAAAAAGATAGATGAATGCTCTTCTGAAGACGCTCACCTTTCTGCGGTAAACGGTGGAGCGGAGTCTGTAGTAGAGCTTAGCCATCGAAGGCATTGAAGAAACGGGCGCGCCGTTTCCGAATTCCTCGGCGGCAATGGCGTCGAATACGAGAATGCATTCCTTCTCGCGCATGGGATGGCGAGGAGCCTCGAATTCGGTCATTCCCTCTTCGGGAGCCGCAAGCACGAGCTCGCGTTCACATTCGGTTGCGATACGTCTTGCGAAATCTTCGCTGAATTCACCCACGCCGGGAACGAATTCGCATTCGCGGAGCATATTCATGATCATTTCGCAAACGCGTCTGACCTCTTCGCGCTCGGGAATAAGCTCGAGCTCTTCGTCTGCCTCGTGAAGCGCGAGCAGGATCTCTTCGCGTTCAAGCGCGCGCTTGTTCGCCTTCTTGATAATGATGGCAAAGAAGATGATCACTGCTGCGGCAAAGAGAAGGACGGAGGACGCGATGATAACGATCTTCTTGATCAGCTCGCGGATAGCCTCGCGGCGCTGTTCCTCGAGCATCTGCTGGATCTCGTAATCGGTCAGTCCCTCGTAAGGATCTTCTTCTTCGGGTTCGTCGTAGCCGTCAGGATTGCTCGGGATGCTTGTGCCTGAGGAAGGACGGCTGGAGAGATACATTGCATCGTAGTACTTGGGGGTCGCCTCGTACTGTACCCAACCGATACCGTCGTACCAGACCTCCACCCAGGCGTGAGCGTTCGAGTCGCGCACGGTTGCCTTGTATCTTGCAACAGCGTCGTCGCCTCTGTTGTTGAAGAGTCCGGTCGCGATATATCCTTCAACGTAACGCGCGGGGATGCCCGCCTCGCGGAGAAGGAGTACGAGAGAGGATGCGTACTGTACGCAGTAGCCTTCCCGGGTCTTGGTAAGGAAGGTCTCGACACCGTCAAGGGTGTTTTCCTCGCCGAGAACGGTGGGGTAGAGAGTGTAGGTATATCTTTCCTCGTCACAGAGATAATTGATGATCTCCATTACGAGCTGGTGGCGCTGAACGTATACGTCTCTGTCGGTAACCGCGGAAACAAGGGTGTAAGTTTCCTTGTTCTTGTTGTACTTATATTCGCTCTTGTTTGCCGCAAGCGAGAAGTCTGCGGGAACGGGATCGCCGTATCCTTCCTTAACAACGGCATTTGCGACGATCTCCTTATAGAGGTCGGTGATTATCTGCGATTTCGCCTTGCCGGTGTAGGTTTCGTATACGAAGGGTGTGTACTTGTCGAGCAATTCGCCCTGGCGGCGGAACTGCCACTTCTGGGTGTCGTCGAGCTGCTCGAAGTAAAGAACTGCGCGGTCGAGTTTGGGAGCATAGTACTCAATGAGGTTGCCTTCCTGATCGTACTCGATCGGAACGTCGATCATCTCGCGCTTTACCTGTCCGTCGGGGGTAAGGGTATAGAGCGCGGTGCCGACGGGCTGAGCGACCGTGATCACCTTGGTGCCGTCCTCCGCAACCGAAACGACGGTGTATTCGATCTTGGTGCCGTCATAAAGGGTGACCGAATACTTGCCGAGTCTTTCGTCGTTGATGTCCTTTTCGAGCTGTTCGCGACCCTCCGCGATCGCGGCACGGGTCTTGTTATACTCGGTGATAAGGTTGCCGAGGTTGTATTCAAGGTTATCGTTCTTCAGAACGGGAAGCATCGAAACCATTGCGTAGCCATCGGTGCCGTTCAGCGCGGCGCGGTAGCTGGTGTAAAGCCCGTCAAAGTAGTTTGCGTAGCTTATCTGACCCGCTTCGCTTCCGCCGTAGGTGCGAAGGAAGTTGACGGCGTTGCCGGTCGAGCTGTATCCGTTGGGAGAATAGGCGCGGATATGGAAGGAGGGCATGTAGAGGATATTATCGACAAACTCCTCCTCGCGCCTGATGTTTACCTGTGCGATGCTGTAGCCGTATTTTTCAACTCTCTTCAGCTTGCTGACGGGGTCAACGTCGGGTTCGAACAGTCCGTCGTCGGTCATTATTCTGAAGAAGTTGTAGAATATAGATTCGGATGCGTCGTCGTTGGTAGCGTAGAGCGAGCGGTATTTGTCGAGAAGCTCGCTGTTCGGTCTTGCCGTCATCCAGACGCCGTCCTCATATGAGGTGGCTATCCATCCGCGGAGATAGATGTTGGAGGAATAGTTCGATTCAACGGTCATCACGGGCTCGTGAGTGTAATATCTCGGGGTAGCCGTGGTGTTTCGGGGCGAGAAATTGTTTGCGTCACCCTCGAATGCGAGAATATCGAGCGCGGGATCGTCGCCCATAAGCAGGGCGGTGACGTAATTGCGGTAATATTCGAGCTTTTCTTCGATCGGGGGGATGGTCTCAAAGCTTCCGCGCGTCGACATTGCGGGGATCGCAAGCATTGCGAGCGAAAGGATGAGGATCGCGCCGCCCGCGAAGCCTCCGATAGAGGAACGGCGGATGAGGATGTCCTCGTGATAATCACGAACCTTCTTGATCGCGGCTTTTTCCTCACGCTTTTCCTCGCGTGCGCGGAGCTTAGCTTCGGCTTTAGCCTTTTTAGCCTCGCGCTTTTCGGCGGGAGTGAGGTGGACCTTCTGCTTCTTGACGGGTCTTTCGGGAGCGTCTGCGAAATATTCGCTGATCTCCTCGCCGACCGTGATCTTTTTGCCCTGCTTGCGAGCCTTCTTTTCGGCCTTCTTTTCAAGCTTTTTGAGCTTTTTCTCTTCCTTTGAAGCCTTTTTCTTCAGATACTTCTCGGGAAGCTCGGGGGCGTCGGTCTCGCCGAAAACGTTTCCGCTTTCGTCGGTCGAATCGGGTGCCGGCGCGGCGATGAATATGCGGTCGTAGACGAACATGATTATCAGCGCGCAGAAGGATGCAACAATGAAGGCGAGAGCCCAGTTTGAACGCGAAAGGTTATAAACGAATAGGAATATCAGTATTCCGCCCGAATAGATACCGGGAAGAAGGATGCGGGCACGCTTTACCATGGCGGGAACGAATATCGCTGCCGTGATAAGCGCAAACAGCATGACCATCGTTCTTGCATAACCCTCGGGGGAGTCCGCGGTCTGCGATACGGGGACCTGCTTGAGGTCGATCGCGTAGAAGCCCATATACTTCATATGTCCGAGCGCGCCGTTGAAAACGGTCAGCGCGGCTTCGTAATAATAGGTAATGGGATTAGGCAGAGCGGGTACGATGACGGCAGCTACTGCCGCGGGGATCGCGATGAGGTTGCCGTATTTCCAGAATGCGGGGAGAGCAAACAGCGCCACGAAGACGAGTGCCCAGAGCGCAATGAATCCGAATCCGGCACCGGCGGTGATGCCGCCGTAATTCTTGATCGATTTTTCCGCGACGTATTCGGGAGTCATATCGAATCCGAATGCCTCGCTGACAAAGAGGGTAAGACCAACAACTGCCACGAATATCGCAAGAATTCTGAGCGCCATACCGATCAGGATCTTATGCTTTGCGGCATCGGAACGGTCGGGAGGGCAGATTATAGGTCTTTTCGAGGGCGGAACTATTGCCGCACGCGCGGCGTGCTCCTTTTTGAGGCGTTTTAATTCCTTTTTCTCGAATTTTTTACGTTTCTTTTCGGCTTTTTTCTGTTTTCTGATCTCGGCGGGCGAAACGTCAACTTTGGCGGAGGTGTTTTTGATCTGTTCTTTATCCATTTTCATACCTCCTTAACGTCTTCCTTGGAGCGTGCCGACACCGACGGTGCCGCCGACTTCTTCTTCGCCGCCCTCAAGCGGGCTTTCGCTTGCGAGGATCGAGTCCTCGTCTAGCTTGCCGTCGATCAGCTTGATGCCTCTTGCGCCGAATTGCTCGCGGCATTGATCGATAAACGCGCGGCGGAGTTCGGGGTAGAGATAGCGTTCCTCGGCGGAATATGCAATGATCTCGGTGACACGCGGGATCTCGCTGACGTCGTCTATGATCTCGTCGTCAAGCGCGGGGAGGACTACCATGACCTTCGAGTCGTTGGTGTCGCCGACGGATGCGGCAAGGCGGGAGATCTTCTGGCTCGAATGTACCGTGGGTGCCGAGGCAAAGAGCTTGAATACGATGTCAAAATCTTCGATCGAGTGCATATCGTAGCAGAATGCGCCGATCTCGGAGCGGTCGTCGTACCACATCAGACAAACGTCGCGTCCCGAACGAAGCTCGCGGAGAATGACCGCGATCGTAAGCTCAACGGCTCCGTCTGCGCAGTATTCGTTCATATCCTCGTATGCTTCGTCATTGATGAGAGCGTGGATGTTCGGCTTTTCGGGGTCCGATGCCTTCTTTTTCTTCTTCTTTTCTTTCTTTTCTTCCTTTTCGGGAGCTTCTTCCTCGGGAACTTCTGCCTCTTCGGATTCAGCCTCTGCCTTCTCCTCTTCCTTTACCTCGGGTTCGGGCTCGGGAGTTTCAAAGGGATTAACGAAGGGTTTCTGCGGAGCTTCATCCGGGAAGTGAGCCGACATATCGCAAAAGATATAGGATATATCAGCGGAACCCGTGTTGTAATCGTTGACGATGAATTCCTCGGATTTCGAGGAAAGCTTCCAGTGGATGCTCTTGAGCGAGTCGCCGGGCATATAGTCACGGATGTCGGAAACTTCGAGCTTATCGTAAACGTAGGGAGCCTTGACGGTTCGCATTGCGGAGTCGGAGACCGAGAATGCGTCGCCCGCGTCAAGCGTGAGCTTACGGGGAAGAACGTATACGGATGTGAAGGAATTCATCTGCGAGCGGACTCGGAAGATGCGGAAGAAATCGTAAACGTAATACGAGGTCACGCCGATCTCATATGTTCCGCGGAAGCGGAATTTCACCGATCCCTTAACGGTGTAATTCGACATGGGGGGCATGCCGACTCGCACACAGCGCTCGGTCGTGCGCACGCTGCTGCGACGGGGGAGTTTGATATAGGCGTCAATGAAGGGATAAGGGAGGATCGATTCATTGATAAGGCGGAATTCATAACTGAAAGGCTTGTTTTTCTCGGTCACTGTGGTATCCGAGAGCATATATACCTTGAGTCCGAGCTTCGAGAGAAGCGCGTAGACGAGGGATGCCCAGGGAATTATAGAAACGAATCCGAAAAATATATTCGAGGCGGGGGCTCGCAGAGCCTGCGTGAAGATCAGCGCACCGATCCACACAGCCGCCCAGAGCCAGAAACGCCAGGTTACCGAGATCGAAAAACGGTCCTTTTCATGAACGTTTTCCACCGATTTTGCCTTTTTGTTCTTTTTATCAGACATTGGAGGCAAACCTTTTGGTGATTACTTTCTCTTTCCCTTGTAGGGAACGGGGGTGGTACGGAGGATCTCGCCGAGGATCTCGTCGGGAGAGATACCCTTGAGCTTTGCATCCTGGCGGAGCATAAGTCTGTGTCCGATAGCGGGACGGAAGACTGCGGCGATATCGTCGGGAAGAACGTAATCTCTTCCTCTTATAAACGCGTAAGCCTGAGCAAGACGCATCAGCGCTACCGATGCACGGGGCGACGCGCCGAGCGAGAGCGAAGGATGGCGGCGGGTCGCGCCGATGAGGAGAACTATGTAGCGGTAGAGTTCTTCATCAATATTAATGGTAGCAACGCCTGCGCGGAGATCGCGGAGCTCATCGCGGGAGATAACGGCATTGACCTCGTCAAGCGGATTCTTTCCGCGGCGGGCGAGAAGGATGTTGAGTTCTTCCTCGGGAGAGGGATAACCCATTCTGATCTTGAGCGCGAAACGGTCGAGCTGTGCCTCGGGCAGGGGATAGGTTCCGACGTAGCCGGTGGGGTTCTGGGTCGCGATTACGGTGAAGGGATCGGGAACGGGATAGGTCACGCCGTCGACGGTGACCTTGGATTCTTCCATTGCCTCAAGGAGCGCGGACTGCGTCTTCGGGGAGGCACGGTTGATCTCATCGGCAAGGAGAAGGTTACACATAACAAGTCCCTGACGGAATTCGAATTCCTCGGTGCGGCGGTTGTAGATATTGAAGCCGGTGATGTCGGATGCCATGATGTCGGGGGTGAACTGTGCGCGCTTGAAGTCAAGACCGGTCACCTTTGCAAGGGTTGCGGCGAGGGTGGTCTTACCCGTTCCGGGAACGTCCTCGATAAGAACGTGCGAGCCCGAAAGCATAGCGGTAAGAAGCAGCACGATCTCGGAGCGTTTGCCGACTATGACTTTTTCGATCTCGGTCATAACGGCCTGCACCTTTGCGTGGTTCTCCTTTACGTCGAATGCGGGGGCGGTGACGGGGGCGGTCATCTCGGTTACTTTTTCAGAGTTCATTTTTGTGTTCCTTTCTCTGTATTGCAATAAAATTATTTCAAGATACGGCGAAAAGAGTCATTTGGGCATGTTTTTTGCTTCAAATGACCTCAAAATATACCTTTTCGAGTCTATTATATCACAATTTTGTGCGAATTGCAATATATTTTTTGATCAGACTCAATATTTTTTGGCGAAATGCGAATCGACAGACTTTTTAGCTCAAAGATAGGTGCGTTAGACGTAGTATGATAATTTAATAAAAACGCTTGTCTGGTGTGCAGTGCAGACGGTGCTCTCCTCATTCACCGCTCCCCGCTGGGGAACGCTAAGAGTACATTCGTACTCCTTCGATCTTCAGCGAACAATGGATATTGCTATAATATTGTTTGGGCAGATTGGAATATTTTTATTAAAATAATTACGCACTCATATTGGAGTTTTTGCAAACTTTTTCAATAAAATATTCCAATTTGATATGCAAAATTTTATTGATATGTCATCTTCGCTGAATAGTTAGCGGTTATTGCCAAACCATCAGCGTTCCCCAGCGGGGAAAGGGGACCGCGGGGAGCGGTGAATGAGGAGAGCGGAGTCTGTACTGCATAAACGACAAGCGTATGTATTTCAATCAAATGATACCAAGAAAGCTATGTTCGCGCTTGCATATAATTATTCATTATTCATCAGCGAAGCGGTTTCATTATTCATTATTCATTAATAACCTGAATTGGTCAAATGAATAATGAATGATGAATAATGAATAATGAATAATAATTACAACATTACCCGATAACACCGACCGAAAGATAATCAAAAATATTGACAATTATCTTGGGAAATGATAAAATGAAGAAAAAATTTTTTGTTTCAACGCGACCGAGCGGGGGCATTTTGCGATATATAGGGTGAAAGGAGGATCGACGATGGACGATAAAAAGATAATTGAAATGTTTTTCGCCCGCGATGAAGAAGCGATCGCGGAGACCGAGAAGAAATACGGCAAGCTTTGCAGTTATATTGCTTCAAACATCCTTGCCTCGCGTGAGGACAGCGAGGAGTGCGTCAACGACACGCTTCTGGCACTTTGGAACTCGATCCCGCCCGATGAGCCCGAGCCGCTTTCGGCTTACATAGCCGCAAGGGCGAAGAATATCGCGATCAGCAAATCGCGCGCAAACAACGCCTGGAAGCGCGGCGGGAACGTGAAGGTGGTAAACGACGAGATACTTTCGCTGCTCTCCGACGGTCACACCCTCGCGGAGTATTACGAATCGCGCCTCGCGGGTAAGGTCATCAATGACTTTCTCGGACGGCTGAACAAAAGCGAAAGGAAAGTCTTCATCCTGCGCTATTGGTACCGCGCGAGCGACCGAAGCATAATGGAGGAAACGGGATTTTCGCAAAGCAAGATCAAATCAATGCTCGCAAGACTGCGAAAGCGCCTTGCCGAAGCACTCGAAAAGGAGGGGATCATAGTATGAACGGCAATTTCAAAGACACAAGGCTGATCGAAGCCTTTGATCACATCGACCCGAAATACATTGCCGAGGTCGGCGAAAGTCTTAAACTGCGGTCGGTCTATACCAAGGAAGGCGAGCAACCCAAAAACAAACTCCATATAAACGTCAAACAGATCACTGCCCTTGCCGCGTGTGTGCTTTTGCTTGTATTTGCTATACCGCTGTTCGGATACGTGGCAAATGTTATCGGTTCGTTTGCGGCGGGAACTGCGGGTACTGATACGCAAATTCCCAATACATCGGTTATAGAGGAAAGCGAATCCGATAGAGCTCCCGAAGAAACGACACGCGAACTCTCCGAAATGGAAAAAAAGTATTCCGTATACGGCAAAGAGGAAACGGGCACGAACGGGGAGAAGATCTTCTACCTTTACACCGAAGATCAGCACAGGGATATTTATGAATCAAGATATCTCAAGGAAAGAACCTTGAGCTATGAGGACGTAGTCTATATTATTAATGATTCCATCCGTCTTTATTTCGAGTATGATAAGATCATATTCGCAGAGAAGGCGCAAATGTCCGATGGTGTATATGAAGTTATGGGCATCTATTGGGTCGAAGAGTTCAACACAGGTAACAATGTTCTTGAAAGAATAAGCTATGTTACACCCTATCACGGCGATTTTTCCGAGTTGAGCGACGGGGCTGCGGACGATCCGACAAGCGCGGAATACATGTACCGCAAGATGCTTCTCGAGATCTATGCAATTATCCACTGCCGCTTGGATCAGCACAATGATGTTCATACTTGGTCCTTCGGAAATCCCTCGCAGGGCATACCGAAGGCACCGTATAAGGGAATCGTGCTTGATGTTCCCGTAATACAGGATCATCCTAAGCGTGAATACAGTGATGCGATTATAAACGCGACAAATGCCCTCCGAACCGGAGAGGTGCCGACTAACGAATATCCCGTTGTAGTATTGCCCCAGCCCGAGCTTTTGGGAGAGGATTATATAACGGCAGTAAGGGACGGAACAAGTGAAAGACTGTTCCCGACCAAGGAATTGATTGATCTCAAGCCTATAAAATAAAAAACGATTGTTTGTACTCCATGCCCCTCGGCGCTCCGCGCCGAGGGGCAGTATATATCAAAGAGTATTACGAGATCCTGTTTCTAAACATATCGAAAAACTAAAATACGTTGTCATCCTGAGCGGAGTCGAAGGATCTCGCGCAGCGGGTCAATTACGGAAATTTTCTTTGAATGGTATCAATATGATCAATAATTCACATTTATATAATTCAAAGCAGATTTCAAAGTTAGCCCGGCTTCGCCGAGGTCCTTCGACGCCGCTTCGCTCCGCTCAGGATGACAGCGTAATATTATGCTGACAGATAATTTAATCAGCGGCTCGTAATATCATTTAGTTGATTGATTTGAAAGTTATGTTGCGGGGGAGATTTCATCTGTTTATAAACTTTTCGTTAAAATCTTTCATACCTCTTGCATTATTGAATGAAATCTGTTATAATATTAAGGTAAATCATTTATTTTACGGCGTTGGCTGTGAAATAAGGCCATACCAGCCGGGGAGTTAGCGGTGTCCTGTACCCGAAATCCGCTATAGCGGGGGTTCATTCCCCTTTTGAGGGCGGATCGGATGCGGTCTGCGACTCTTTCTCTGTGTTGAAGGGTGGGTCTTGCGCAATCGTGCGCTGTGAACCATGTCAGGTGGGGAACCAAGCAGCATTAAGCAGTTAGTGCGATGTGCCGTGAGGACGCCTGCCCCGAGCAGAGGAAGGGACTAACGCGCAAAAGTGAAGTTCGATTTTGGGGTGTATGGTCTTATTTTACAGCCAATTTTCTTTGAAAATTGGCTGTAAAATAAGAAGTGAAAAGTGGAAAGTGAAAAGTGTAAAGTTGCACGGGACTTTCTGAAAAATCAGCGCATCGGTAAGTGATTTGTGTCAGGGGATAGGTAAGCCAGTGTATAGTACAGGTAAGCCCTCGTCAAGGTGGAGATTGTAAAGTTTACGCAAGCGTAAAGTTTACAATACTACCTTGACGAAACAGCA
>JAZSLM010000037.1:0-12162 GCA_045535375.1 Eubacteriales bacterium | reverse complement strand
GGTCTGCACTGCTCCAAAAAACTAAATGTATATGAAAATGAAAAATCACTGTGTAGTTTCAAAAATACACAGTGATTTCGTTTATGTTGACTTTAGAACATGCGAACAAATTTGTTTGACTTTAGTTATACGGTTATTCACATCAAATTCCACCGTACAGGCACCGTGACGACCGAGGAACAACTCGGTCGTCACGAGATCCTTCGGGCACCACACGTCTGCGGACGTGCCCTTAGGATGACATCGTTTTTTCTTTTGCAGGGGGCTTTGCCCCCTGCACCCCTGCATTACGAGTACGAACATAGCTGTTTGACTGTTTTTGTGCACGTTAACATATCGTTTTTTAGAATATGAGTTTGTCAGTAACCTCAAGAAAACTGCCTTGGGTAACTCCCGGAGCGGTTTCAGACTGCTGACAAACTCAAATTGTAATGTAATATGCACAGATAATGAGTAAGCAGCTATATTCGCCCCTGTATCGCGAGTGCGAACATAGGCACACTTGGTGTCGCATCATCACCCCCCGCAGCGGGGGGTGAGGGGGGACCGAGAAAGCTGTGTTCGCACTTGCTTCTTAAAAATCTTTGTTATTTTCTAAAAAATGCAGAAAACATCTTTTTTCATAAAAACTCTTGACAAAACTGTCTATATGTGATAGACTATATATGCAGTCTATTGGTGATAGACAAAGGAGGCGCAGAAATGGAAGAATTAAGACTTGGCGCGGTTGAGGCGCGCTTTGCGGATATCGTGTGGGCGAACGCCCCGATTACAACAAAGGAGCTCGTCGCACTTTGCGAAAAGGAGCTTGCCTGGAAACGCACAACGACGTACACGGTGCTCAAAAAGCTTTGCGAGCGCGGACTTTTTCTGACAGAGCAGAGCAAGGTCAGCATTCTTATCGCAAGGAATGAATTTTACGCAATGCAGAGCGAAAAATTTGTGGAGGACACCTTTGCGGGCTCGCTCCCCGCATTTATCGCGGCGTTCGCATCGCGCAAAAAGCCGAGCGAGAGCGAGATCGAACAGATTCGCCGCATGATAGAGGAATTCGGAAAGGAGCAGTAATGAGCGAAGTTTTTATTAAAATATTCAACCTCGGCTTGACGGCTGGGTGGCTGGTGCTTGCCATACTCCTATGCCGCCCGCTGATGCGAAGGGTGCCGAAATGGATAAATTGCCTTTTGTGGGGTATCGTCGGTTTGAGGCTCGTCTTTCCTTTTTCGCTTGAAAGTATATTCAGCCTCATCCCGTCCGCCGAGCCCTTGCCGCCCGACATTATGATGTCGCCCTTGCCCGAGATCAACAGCGGAGTCGGTGTGCTGAATAACGCGGTCAATCCGATAATTTCAACCACCCTCGCGCCCGAGGTCGGCGCAAGCGTCAATCCGATGCAGGTAATTATCGGTATCGCGGCGTGGATATGGGTTATCGGTATCGCTTTGATGCTCGGATACGGTGCGGTTTCCTATATCTCACTCCGATTCAAGGTCCGCGCGTCGGTAAAAGGAGAGAAAAACGTTTGTTTCTGCGACGAAGTAGATTCTCCCTTCATCCTCGGAGTGATCAGACCGCGAATTTACGTGCCGTCGGGAATGTGTGGCGAAGAACTCGACCACGTTCTTGCGCACGAAAGAGCACATCTCCGCCGATGCGACCACCTCTGGAAGCCGCTCGGTTTCACATTTTTGGCATTTTACTGGTTTAACCCGATTTTATGGGCAGCCTACGCGCTTCTTTGCCGCGATATAGAGTCGGCTTGCGACGAAAAGGTTATAAAGACGATGTCCGCGGAGGCGAAAAAGAGCTATTCCGAAGCGCTCCTCGCCTGCAGTCTGCACCGCAAGAGGATCATGGCGTGCCCCCTCGCTTTCGGCGAGGTCGGAGTGAAGCAGAGAATAAAGTCTGTCCTGAGCTACAAAAAGCCCGCGTTCTGGGTCATAATCGCGGCACTTATTGCTACTCTCGTCCTTTCGGTCTGTTTTCTGACAAATCCGCAAAGCAACGTCCGCGTGCTGCTTGAGCCCGGTTCAAAATGGGAATGCAACGAGGATATATCTCTTTCGGTCACCGTTGAAAACATGGTGAGAATGAAAGGCGTTCTCAAAGTTGACGATCAAATTTATGAAATCGTGATACGTGACCGCAATGACGGCAGAAAGGTCCGCGCATATATTCTCAAAGCGGAAATCGAGGATATCAAGTATGACAGCAACGGCGATCTCGTCAGTAGTATCGAGTATAATGAGTGGCGTGACCGTTTGGAAGCGGAGCATCTCCTGTTTTCGGGGATTTTGACAGCACGCGGTGACGATGTTGTGCTGAAAATAGATCAGGATAACATCGGCATCGGAAGCAAACGGCTGATTCTTGAAAGGACAAACGATTCCTCTTCGAATTATCCGCAAACTGTTCAGAACGCAAACGGCAATTATATCAGGATCACAGACAGCGGAAGCGACCAAAAAGAATTGGATGCCTCGCTTATCTGGGCAAAACGCGACGGCAACGACATTGTTTTTTGGCTGAAATGGAAGAACAAGTCCCTAAAAAATCGGTCTATCGGGGAAAGCTTCAAGATCTATCGCTATGAGGGAGAAAATAAACCTGTACCGCTTGAAGGGTTTGGCTATTGGCGCGAAATAGCTATACGCGTCAGTAAATCTGTCACGTATATGAACTATAATATCACCGAGCATTACGATATTTCCGCGCCCGGCAAATACAGATTTGAATCCTATGGCGCGTGGGTCGAGTTTGAGGTGGTAAGAGAGGACAAAGAAGAAACCTCGTCGCAAAACGAGGTCAACGATGCGCATAACGTTGTTTTTGATCCCTCTTATAAGTTTTCCGATCCTTCAAGAAAATACGACGTTTACGTCTGGCAGATGGCTCAGAACAGTTTTTCATTTGCCTTGCTTGATAGCAAGCCGCGCGATTGGCTTGACGATGAGCTCTTTAATATCAAGGGTGTCCGCGCTGCCGAGATGCGCCAAATTCTGCTTGAGAAAAACCTCGGTCCCGATGACGTCAACATAGTCCCCTGGCAGAATCCGCTCTCGAGCTATATCGGGGATTATTGGATGCGCTGGACGGCTATGGACGATGTCACTCCGCAGGAGAATATGTACTTCGCTATGATCTACGATATGCTCTTCGGTACTTCGTCGCGCAAATATTATCCCACGGTCTATGAATCCGAGCACTTTGATATCGACGGCGACGGTGAACGTGAGATCAATAACGTAGCCCTCGGACTTGATGACGGTAAGTTTGTGTTCAGTTATATCGTCAGCGAGGACGGCAGAACCGCTTCCTATTACGATACCTTCGATTCTGCGCCGATGAGTCTGAAATTCTTTACCTCGGATGGTAAAGTGCGACTGCGCGGTGTGGATGAGGACGGTGGCGTTCATATCTATGATATCGCGCTTGAGGGCGGTCACGTCAAGCTGACCGAGATCGAGGATGCCCCGAGCGTTGTTGACCTGTCGCAAAATAAGCTCGATCTTTCAAAAGCTGACTTTTCGCTCGTCGACCGCATTGTTATAACGAACGGTCAGACGGGTGAGGTTGAATATCTGAGCACACTATTTAATAAGGACCTCTTCCGAAGCGTGATGGACGCGCTGAAAAACGTCACCGCGAGCGATCCCGTGAGCAACAAGGGACATTACGGCTTTAACTATCACGTTGAGCTTTACTACGGCTATCAGACTGTCTTCTCGTTCTCGCTATGCAACGAGCCAACCGACGCCCCTCGTATTGTTTGCGGTTATTACGAAACCGATAGCGGCTTCGAGTATCCCGCGAGATACAAGCTGACGAACCCGTCCTATGAGAAACTTGCTGAATTGCTCGGAAAATTCTTCAAATAGGAGAAGAAATTATATTATTATTTGTAGGGGACGGCGCCCTCGACGTCCCAAGCCCAATGTTATTATTGCTGTATATTATATCAAGAAAAATATCATTGCAATTTCAAAATTATATCAAAGCTATAATATCGTGCCGGCAAGGGACGTCGAGGGCGCCGTCCCCTACGAGCTCGTGATAAAATTTGGTCATAGAGTATGGTTTGAGCCTCGTAATATGAAACTACGAAGCCAATTCCCTCCCCGCAACAAAATATTGCTTGATTTTTCTCCCGATTTGTGCTACAATTAAAATATCAAAACGGGAGGAAGATCACAATGATGAAAAACGGTATGATAATTCACCCCGGGGAGCTCTCGAAAAAGTGGATCGACAGGCTTGCCAATGCGGGCGTTCACACGCTCGGTATCCATCCCGAGGGTGGAAGCGGTGCGCCGAAATCGCTTGAGAGGTTGCTTGGCTTGCTCAAAACGCCCGAATACCGCGCTCTTATCGATTATGCCCGCAGCCGCGGACTTGAGATCGAATATGAGTGCCACGCTGCGGGATACCTTATGGATAAGTCGCTTTTTGACACTCATCCCGAGTATTTCAGAATGAATTCGGAGGGGGAGAGGACTCCCGATTGGAATTTCTGCGTTTCAAACCCCGAGGCGCTCGGCATTTTTGCCCGCCGTGCGGCTGAGCTCGCGCTTGCGCTCTACGGAAGCGGCAAGAATTATTATTTCTGGATGGACGACGGGCGCGGAATTCATTGCAACTGCCCGAAGTGCAGAGGTCTTTCGCCGTCCGATCAGCAGTATATAGCCCTCTGCGCCGCAATCGAAGAGATCAGACGTCATATTCCCAACGCGCGGATAGCGTATCTTGCGTATATTGATACGATAACGCCCCCGACCGCGGTCCGGAGTGACGGCGCGATCTTCCTCGAATACGCGCCTTTTGAAAAATATACCGCAAAGGGCGAGGATTCCGATATCCGAATCGCGCGTGAGAAAGAAATGATCGCACCGCTTCTCGACGTTTTTGGCAAGGAAAACTCGAAGGTGCTTGAATATTGGTACGACAATTCGCTCTTTTCTCGCTGGAAAAAGCCGCCGGTGCGATTTGTTCTGAATGAAGAAGCCATGGTAAGCGACGTCCGCGAATACCTCGCAATGGGATTCGATCGGATCAGCACCTTTGCCTGCTTCCTCGGCGAAGATTACGAGGAGCTTTACGGCGAGGCGGATATTCTTCCGTTCTCGAAGGCTTTTGAATAATAAAGTGGCTGCTTCATTAAAAATGAGGCAGCCATGTTATTATAATGCAAAAATTTATATTCATTATTTTTTGCTAAATGCAGTGCAGCAGTAATATATTATTCTGTACCTTTTGGAAGATTTTCGCTTCGCGAAAAACAGTATCTTATTGAAACGCCTCATTCGGCACTACTCGTGCCACCTTCCCCCACCGGGGAAGGCTGATGAATTGGTCGATTGCTTCTTTGCTTTTCAGCGAATATCGTTTATTGCAATAATTTTATTTTGCCAAATTGGAATATTTTATTATAATAATTCTGCTGTTCTGAATGATATACACCAAAACTTTTTTAATAAAATATTCCTATTTGATATACAAAATTATATTGCTGTGTCATCTTCGCTGAATAATTTACGGTTATTGCAGTACTTCTCAGCCTTCCCCGGTGGGGGAAGGGGACCCACGTATGTGGGGGATGAGGCGTTTTAATAAGATACAGTTTTTCGAGCGTAGCGAGATAATCTTCCCGATTGCCTAAATAAAAAAGTATTATCTGAATTGAATTTTGCAAATATCCTTTGCATAGTATTCTTTTGCAATCTGAACTCAGAATGAAATATTTAGTTAGATATGTTTTGGAAGATTTTCGCTTACAGCGAACAGCCGGGTCTTACGACCCGCTGAGACAAGTGCGAACATATTGTTCTGGATTTTATAAATTCTTTAGTCCGGTAGAATTGTTGCATTGTTTTTATGTCATAAAACGCTCAATACTATAAACAAAAAAGAGGCAGCCTCATTGATGTTGATGAGACAGCCTCTTTTTCGTTTATTAATCATACGAGATAAATCTCGCGGAGTTCTCTGATGTCGTCGTCGGAGAGGCGGAGGGCATCGTGAAGGAAGCCTTCGGTGCCGTTCCAGACGCGGTCGATCTCGTCGAATGCGGCTGCGAGGAATCCTCGGCGCGAGGAGAGAAGCAGGTTGAGGTTGTGCGCCTTGCGGACGCTGAAGGTCACGAGCACGACGCCGACGAATATCCAGAAATTTTTGAAGAAGCAGGTGCGATTGGTCTTCATATAGTCGCGCATGATCTCGTCACGGTCGACGCCGAGCGCGAGAAGGATAGCCGCTGCGGCAACACCCGTGCGGTCCTTTCCCTGCGTGCAATGCCAGAGCACCGCGCCGTCGTCCTCGAGAAGAACGTCGAAAAATTCGCGCAGAGCTTCGAGCGAATACTCGGAGGAGATCATCGTGCGGTAGGTGTCGGAAAGGTAGGTGCGTGCGCCGCCTTCCACCTTCATGATCTTTTTGAGGATCGAAGGACCGGTATGGCGAGTAACTGCGGGGTTTTGCTCGTCGGTCAGGGGAGGGAGGTGGAGATAATCGACGCCCTCGGGTACGATGTCCTGCTTATGCGAAAGCTCAGCGGGCGCGCGGAGGTCGATGACGGTGCGCAGACCCTTGCGGTCGCGCAATTTTTCTGCAACTTCGGGTTTGATCTTGCCCAGATGTCCGCTTCGGTAAAGCTTGCCATAGCAAACTCGCTTGCCGTCCGCCGCGGGAATACCGCCCAGATCGCGGAAATTCTTGACCTTTCTTGCCATCTTAACCTCCTTAATGTGATTTACATTATATTATACCATAAAAATTCCCCGTTGTCTACACGATTATTCGCATTTTAGTTCAACAATTCTTGAATATTTTGATGTTGACAAAAAATGCGAATTGTGGTAAAATACTATTTATCAAACATAAGGTGATTTATAATGAACAACAAAGAATTTCTCGGCACCGCGCCGGTTGGCGGGTTGCTTTTCAAGCTTGCACTGCCGACGGTCGCGGCACAGCTGATCAATATGCTTTATAATATCGTTGACCGTATTTTCATCGGTCATATTCCAAAGGTTGGCGATCTTGCGCTGACGGGCGTCGGCGTATGCCTGCCGATAATCATGATCGTTTCCGCTTTTGCCGCGCTTGTAGGCTCGGGCGGAGCGCCGCGCGCATCGATCGCAATGGGCGAACGCAAGATCGACTCGGCAGAGAAGATACTCGGCAACTGCTTCTCGCTTCAGATAGTGATCTCGGTGATCCTGACGATCCTTTTGCTGATCTTCAACCGCCCGCTTCTGCTTGCTTTCGGTGCGAGTGAAAATACCATCGAATATGCCTGCAATTATATGAATATCTACGCTCTCGGCACGATCTTCGTTCAGCTGACCCTCGGTATGAATGCGTTCGTGACGGCGCAAGGATATTCGAAGATCGCAATGATCTCGGTCGTCATCGGTGCCGTGGCAAATATCGCGCTCGACGCGCTCTTTATTTACGGTTTCGGATTGGGAGTTCGGGGTGCGGCGCTGGCAACGATCATTTCGCAGTCGCTTTCAAGCACTTGGGTAGTTTTCTTCCTCTTTTCGAAAAAAGCCCTCATTCGCCTGAAATTTGCAAATATGAAGCTCTCGCCTAAGGTGATCTTTCCCTGCCTCGGCCTCGGACTTGCCACTTTTATGATGCAGGCGAGCGAAAGCGTGATCTCGGTCTGCTTCAATTCTTCGCTCCTCGAGTACGGCGGCGACGTTGCAGTTGGCGCGATGACCATCCTTTCAAGCGTCATGCAGTTTGCCATGCTCCCGATGAATGGCATCGCGCAGGGAGCGCAGCCGATCCTCAGCTATAACTACGGTGCAAAGAACGTCGCGCGTGTCAAAAAGACTTACCGCCTGCTGCTGATCTCCTGCCTGACCTATTCGGTCCTCCTTTGGAGCGTGATAATGATCTCCCCGCGCCTCTTCCCCTCGATATTCACGCCGGATGCCGCCCTCATTGACTTCACGGCGGGCGTCGTTCGCATCTATTTCGGCGGACTTATCATTTTCGGCGCGCAGATCGCCTGCCAGATGACCTTCGTTTCGCTCGGAAAAGCACTTTCTTCGGTCACGGTCGCGGTCGTGCGCAAATTCGTGCTGCTTATGCCGCTGATCTATATCGTTCCGCAGTTTATGTCGGATAAGACCCTTGGCGTCTACACAGCCGAACCGATAGCGGATATTATCGCGGTAACTTTCACAGTGATCCTCTTTGCGTTCCAGTTCAAAAAGGCTATAAGGAGTATAGAAAACTAAAAGGAAGTCCCCTGCACCTACGATGAAGCGGGTTTATATGCAAAACACAATACCGCCGAAAGTAATTAGATGTTACTTTCGGCGGAGTTTTTATTTTTTGTAGATGGTTTGATCGCAAGTCAAATTAACGGATGCTACGTTTCCTGCACACTCTATTGTTTTAGCTTGAAGTTTATAGCAATCGCTTATATTGTTACAAATGACTTTTTGAGCATTCACTTCGTTTACATAGATATTTCCTTCACTCTTTACATCCCCGTTAATTGTACTGCATTTTATACTTTGATGACACACTACATCTCCGTTAATTGAACTGTCGGATATTATGTGCCCGTAAACTTCTACCTTGAAATACTGTGTTCTGTCGTTGCAATCGTGAGGAAAAGCTATTTCAATGGGTGGTTCATCGGGTGAAAAAACGGAGGAAACTTTTATTATTTTTGACCCTCTCATCTGCACAACTCTAATGACGTCATCATCTTTCATAAAGGGGCGGAGAGCTGAATAATCCGCCATACTATCCGAAAACAGCGCATCAATGGTCACGCCAAATAAATTCGCAATCTGGGGCAGCAGAGCAATATCGGGTGTATTGGCATTGTTTTCCCACTTTGAAACTGCTTGATAAGAAACTCCCAATTTTTCCGCAACTTGATCTTGCGTCAGATTTTTCTGCTGTCTTAATTGTTTTATGTTAGTACCGATAGTCATTGCATTTACCTCCTTCTATTGTAATACTATTATATCATCTTTTAAGAGCTTTTTCAATAGAGCGTATCTATTGTTTCTCAACCGTTGCTCGAGTTCCGTTCTCTTTTATGTCTACAAAGCAACGCTTGCCGTTCGTGCAGTACAGACTCCAATCTCCTCATTCACCGCTCCTCGCGGTCCCCACATTTGCTTGCAAATACGCCCGCATGGGGAACGTTGGGGGATTATGCTATAAACACTAACTGTTCAGCGAAGATGAAATAGCAATATAATTTTGCATATCAAATTGGAATATTTTATTGAGATAGTTTGCGGAAACTCTATTACGAGTGCAAAATAATTTGATAAAATATTCCAATCTGCCTAAACAAAATTATAGCAATACTCGATGTTCGCTGAAATGCAATGATAAAGGAGCCAATCCCCCAACGTTCCCCATGCGGGCGTATTTGCAAGCAAATGTGGGGACCGCGAGGAGCGGTGAATGAGGAGATTGGAGTCTGTACCGCATAAACGACAAGCGTACTTATTGGCGCTAAATTGTTTTAATTTGACATCATTGTCTCGAAAGGAGAAGCCTATGCAAGTTTATTAGCCCAAAATCCTATCTTGTTAATATGAGCAGGCTCCTTTTCAAAAATATTAATAAATTTATGTCGAGGTCACGCTTTCGCCAAAGTTCGCGGTTGACACGGGAATATATATATGATATAATTAATAGGAAGAAAAAATTCAAAACAACCGGGCGGGAAGCCCCGCGTTTATGGGAGGATATAACGATCAAACCGCAAAGCAGATTCGCAATTTTCGGCGAAAAGATCAAGGAATCGGCAATTTCGGTGTTGCCGATAGTTATCATCGTGGCACTGCTGTGCCTGTTTCTGACACCGATCGAACCAAGCCTCCTTGTCGCATTCCTTATCGGTACGCTGATGATAATCGTGGGTATGGGACTTTTCACCCAGGGCGCGGAGACTTCGATGACTGTCATCGGTAACCGAATCGGCGCGTCATTGACCAAATCAAAGAAGCTGTGGCTCATTTTGCTCGTCAGCTTTATCCTTGGGGTGGCTGTCACCATTTCGGAGCCCGATCTTCAGGTCCTGGCGCAGACGGTTCCGCACATCGACAATATGGTGCTTATCGTAACCGTCGGTGTCGGCGTCGGATTTTTCCTTATGATATGTATGCTCCGAATCTTCCTCGGCATCAAGCTGCGCTGGCTTCTGCTCGGATTTTACGCGATAGTATTCATTCTTGCCGCGCTTGCTGACAAGAATTATCTCTGCATCGCTTTCGATGCGGGCGGAGTCACCACGGGACCGATGACGGTTCCCTTCATCCTCGCACTCGGTGTCGGTGTTGCAAATATGCGTTCCGACCGCGATGCGGGAAGCGACAGCTTCGGTCTTGTCGCGCTTTGCTCGATCGGACCGATACTTTTCGTTCTCATTCTCGGATTCCTCTATCCGAATGCCGACGGCGTGACGAGCATAACCGCCGTTGATTGGTCGAGCACGACCGAGATCGGTATGGCTTATATTGATGCGATACCGCACTATCTTCTCGAGACCTCGATGGCGCTTCTGCCCATCGTTGCGATATTCCTCATCTTCCAGCTTTTCGTGCTGAAGATGCAGGCGCGCCCCTTCTTCAAGATCTGTTGGGGTATTCTCTTTACATACGTCGGACTCGTTCTTTTCCTTACGGGCGTAAACGTCGGATTTTCCTCGCTCGGCGCAGTCCTCGGCGAGGCACTTTACGGCGGCTGGACGAAATATCTCCTTATCCCGCTGGCAATGTGCCTTGGATGGTTCATCATTTCGGCAGAGCCCGCGGTCTATGTGCTTGAAAAGCAGATCGAAAGCGTTTCCTCGGGCGCGATCCCCGGTAAGGCGATCAAGTACAGTCTTTCGATCGCGATAGCGATCGCGATGGGAATCGCAATGCTCCGAGTCATCACGGGCATTTCGATCATGTGGTTCGTCGTTCCCGGATACGCGATCGCGTTGATCCTGACCTTCTTCGTTCCCGATATTTACACCGCGATAGCATTCGACTCGGGCGGAGTCGCATCGGGACCCATGACGGCGACCTTTATGCTTCAGTTTCTCATCGGAGTTTGCTCTGCTGCATGCGGAGATATTCTGACCGATGCATTCGGAATCGTTGCAACGGTTGCCATGATGCCGCTTATATCGATCCAGATCGTCGGCTTCATCTACGGACGCAAGAAGCGCGCCGACGTTGCTGTCGAAACCGTCGCGGACGACGAGATCATCGAGCTTTGGGGGTGAGAGTAGTGAATTTTGTAATTTCGGTAGTTAATCCGTCCATGGCGCCCAGAATGAACGCCATTATGCAGACGCTCGAGCTTCCCCTGTCGATCGAACTGCTCGGCAGAGGTACGGCAACGAAGAACGTGCTCGACCTTCTGGGACTCAGCACACACGAATATCATATCATTCTGACATTTGCCGACCGTCACCGCACGGCAAGACTGATCGAGGAAGCGCGCAAAAACCTTTACATTGATGCTCCCGGTCAGGGAATAATCGCGGCAATACCCATCAAAAGTGTAGGAGGAGGCAAGACCTTGGCAAATCTTAACGCAGGCAGACCCGTGGAGGGCGCGCCCGAGATAAATTATAATTACGAGATCGTTCTTGCAATAGCAAACGAAGGATACACCGACACCGTTATGGATGCCGCACGCGAGGCGGGAGCACGCGGAGGCACAGTCCTTCACGGCAAGGGCACCGGCTCGAAGGACGCCGCAAAATTCTTCGGCGTTTCGATAGCAAGCGAAAAGGAAGTTGTTATGATCGTAGCAAGATCTTCCGAAAAAGCGGCTATTATGAAATCCATCATCGACAAGGCAGGCACCCAGACCGACGCCGGCGCAGTAGTAATGTCCCTCCCCGTCAGCGCCGTCGCGGGATTCGGAATGCTTGATAATAATTAAAAAACTACAAATCCACAGATAGGGCGACCTGTCTGTGGATTTTTCATTTGAGTTTTTCTTGTTAATTATTAAAGTAAGTGCGAACCAAGGTGCTCTCGGTGTCCCCTCATCACCCCCTGCGGCGGGGGGTGGGGGGGCACCGAGGGCACCTTGGTTCGCACTTACTTTTATAATTAACAAGAAAAACTCAAATGAAAAATCCACAGACAGGGCGCCCTATCTGTGGACTTGTTGTTTTTT
>JAZSLM010000029.1:0-3694 GCA_045535375.1 Eubacteriales bacterium | reverse complement strand
CATCAACCACATCGACGAATACTCGGACGGCTCGACCGAGCGCGGAAAAGCTCTTCGCGAGACGCTTTGCAAGAAGCTCAATTTCGCCTCCCTCGACTTCCAGACCCTCGACGGCATCGGCGGGTCGATCGGAATCGACCGCGAGAAGCTTTGCACTTATTGCTGGAACGGACGAGGCTAACCCACCCAACTAAAACAGCGGAAAGTTTTGATCGAACTTTTTCAAAAGTTCGCGGTTTCTTAAGGCAGAGCCTTAAGTCGACCGCCGCAGCGGTCGAAACACTCCCCCGCGCTTCGAACCGACTGCGCCCCGCAGACGGTTCGGAAGGAGCCAAACCTTCCCGCGGGAAGGTTAGCGCTCCTTCACCCTCATTTAGTTGAAGGAAAATTTCCATATTATAATTAAATAAGGAGCAACACTATGAAAAGAATCTGTATTTGCTTAATGGCATTATGTATCCTTTGCACTTCTGCTGCTCTGAATTTGGGCGCAGAAAGCGCGTCAATTACCGATGCCGAAGCCGCAAAGTTGGTTCGCAACGCCATGAACGTTCATGACATAACCTGCGTTACCTGGATATTCGGCAGTATGGATAAACACATCGATTATTATTCAAGCATCGACCCGAGCAAACTGATCGGCGGTTCTCTTGAGGGGTTCCGAGAGCACATAAATACCATATACGCACCCCGGGTGGCTGATGAATATTGGTCTGCAAATTTTTTCTTCAGCGGCGCACCCCGCTTTATCGAGGATGAACAAGGAACTGTATATATGACATTCCCCATTCCTCAGCGCTATCCCTTCTATTACGGAGAAATTGACGAGATCAAGGTTGAACTGATCGAATCAAACAGCGAAACCGCACGGGCAAAAGTATATGTTGGTATAACCGACCTTTCTGTAGAGGATCTGGACTTCCCCGTATACGATGCCTGGGTAGAATGCAAATTTGAGAACACCGCCGACGGATGGCGGATCTCGGATTGTGCATTTTTCGATATGCTGAAATCGAAGGAAAGAACTTTCGAGTGGACCGCGGTCGATTCCCCCGACACCGGCGACACAGCGACCGAAAAGACCGTCATCCTCCTTCTGTTTCCCCTCGCTTGCATACTTCCCGCCGTTTGCATAACACGCAAACGGAGAAGAAATTCCGATTGCTGAAAAAGAGGCTGTTTGGCAGTTTTTAGCCTAAAATTCCCTCTTTGCACGCATTAATTTATCATCCGTAGGGGACGGCGCCTCGACGTCCCGAGCCCAATGATGGTTTGTACGTGTATTATATCACTATAATTTAACTTTAGCTTCTGTATTCTGTCAATGCTGAAATTTTATGCAGAAATGGGACGTCGAGGGCGCCGTCCCCTACAAATACAATACAATCATCACACATCGATATTATTTCGCATCAATCGCAATGTTCAGAACGCTGAACAACGACATTCGCACTCTGAATTAAAGCCCTCCCGCTTGCGGGAGGGGTGGGTGGGTATACGGATTCCAAACGAAATTCCTATTGCCTTACCGCGCGTTGCACGCGCGAGGGTGAAGGAGCAAAAATCTCCCCGAGGGAAGATTTTACTCCTTCCAAAATGTCGGCGGGACGCCGCCATTTTGAAGCGCAAGGAAAGTTTCGCCCTCTGCGGAGGGCGACTTAAGAAACTTTTTTGAAAAAAAGTTTCTTAAGAATCTTCCAAAAACTTTCCCGCTACTGTTGACTTTAGTTTTAATTAAAATCGGAAAATTTCCGAGCACCGCGAGGAAATTCTCCTTCCACTAGTCACTAGTCACTAGCCACTAGTCACTTTCGACAGGCAAACAGCTACGTGACAGATCAAAAACATCCGAAAGGACAAACAACCATGCTTCACTCCAACTCCAAATCCGACAGCTACGCAGCGGCGGGCGTTGATATCACCGCCGGCTACAAAGCAGTCGAGCTTATGAAAAAACATATCGCACGCACCAAAAACGAGGGCTGTCTTGACGACGTCGGCGGCTTCGGCGGCTGCTTCGGTCTGCCCATCGCGGGTATGGAAGAGCCCGTTCTCGTTTCCGGCACCGACGGCTGCGGCACCAAGGTCAAAATGGCTATCCTTATGGACAAGCACGACACCATCGGTATCGACGCCGTTGCTATGTGCGTAAACGACATCATCTGCTGCGGCGCAAAGCCCCTCTTCTTCCTTGATTACATCGCTTGCGGCAAGAACATCCCCGAGAAGATCGCGGAGATCGTCGGCGGCGTTGCCGAGGGTTGCGTTCAGTCTGGCGCGGCACTCATCGGCGGCGAGACCGCAGAGCATCCCGGTATGATGCCCGTCGAGGAATACGACCTCGCAGGCTTCGCAGTCGGTATCGTTGACAAGAAGAAGATCCTCGACAACACCCGTATGGCTGAGGGCGACGTCGTTATCGCTCTTCCCTCCACCGGTATCCACTCCAACGGCTTCTCCCTTTGCCGTAAGGTATTCGATATCGATAACAACAATCCCGAGCTCTACGTCCCCCGCGAGGAGCTTGG
Organism: Eubacteriales bacterium; assembly: GCA_045535375.1. Taxonomy (GTDB): domain Bacteria; phylum Bacillota; class Clostridia; order Oscillospirales; family CAG-272; genus CAG-390. Next base: position 1,166 of record JAZSLM010000029.1, on the reverse strand, counting down.
CGGCAAGACCATCGCAGAGGCTCTGATCGTTCCCACCCGCATCTACGTCAAGTCGATCCTCGCACTCCTCGAGAAGGTCGACGTCAAGGGCATCTCCCACATCACCGGCGGCGGCTTCTACGAGAATATTCCGAGATCGATCCCCGCAGGCCTCGGCGCAAAGATCGAAAAGAGCGCCGTCCGCATCCTTCCCATCTTCGATATGATCGCAAAATGGGGCAATATCCCCGAGCGCGATATGTACAACACCTACAACATGGGCGTCGGAATGAGCGTCGTCGTTCCCGCAAGCGAGGTTGAGACCGCCATCGAGATCCTCAAGGCTCACGGCGAGGACGCGTACGTGATCGGTGAGATAGTGTGCGCAGACAAGCTTTGTGGAGAGCAAATTGTTATAGAATAATCGTGTCTGCGCAAGTGAAAAGTGAAAAGTGGAAAGTGAAAAGTTTCGGAAACTTTTCTCGCTTCGCTCGAAAAGTATTTTTATAAAAATGAAAATTTCCGAGCGCAGCGAGGAAATTCACCATAACTTTCCACTTTACACTTTTCACTACTGCGTATCTCAAGCGCGCATAAGATAACAACACTAAAATTTAATTGGAGTACAAATAATGGACAGAACCACCAAAATAGCAGTTTTAGTCTCCGGCGGCGGAACGAATCTTCAGGCACTCATCGACGCCGAAAAACGCGGCGAGCTTGGAACGGGTAAGATCAGCCTCGTTGTCGCCTCAAAGCCCGGAGTATACGCGCTTGAGCGTGCGGCGCAGAACGGCATTGATTCTATTGTTCTCCCCCGCAAGGAATACGCCGACATTGCCGCATACTCGAAGGCTCTCGCCGACGCGCTGACCGCCGCGGGTGCAGACCTCGTCGTTCTCGCGGGCTTCCTCACCATCTTTGACGAGCAGGTCTATGAGGCGTTCACCAACAAGATCCTCAATGTCCATCCCGCGCTGATCCCGTCCTTCTGCGGCAAGGGCTTCTACGGTCTGCATGTCCACGAAGCGGCTCTGGAAAAGGGTGTCAAGCTCTCCGGTGCGACTGTCCATATCGTCACACCCGAATGTGATGCAGGTCCGATCGTTCTGCAGAAGGCTGTCGAAGTTAAGCAGGACGACACACCCGAAACGCTGCAGCGCCGCAAAGTCGGAGGCCAAGCGGTC
>JAZSLM010000082.1:0-24319 GCA_045535375.1 Eubacteriales bacterium | reverse complement strand
ACCGACAGAGTCGACGGGCGAGTTCGTTACTTTTGGGCTGCGCCCCCTTCACCCCTGCATTGCGAGTGCGAACATAGCTGTTTGACTGTTTTTGTACATTTTGACATATCGTTTTTTAGAATATGGGTTTGTCAGTAACCTTAGACCGCTTTGGCGGTCTTTTTTAGTGCACCCTTAACTCTGCACTTTTTCATTGACAAGTCCCACACTTTATGCTATAATTAAACTATCAATATTGCCGTGAGGTGAAGTTATGAAAATTGGTGTTTGCTCTTCCCACGACCGCTGGGGCATTGTCGCGGCGGCGGGTTACGATTACGTTGAAGGTAATTTCTCAAAGATCGCTATGGCGAGTGACGAGGAATTTGAGGAAATGAAGCAAATGAGGGCGGAGTCGGGGCTCGATGTGGAGGCTGCAAACGGCTTTTTCCCCGGTGATTTCGTGCTTTATTCCAAGGATGATTTTGAAGAGATAAAGAAAAATGTTCGCGCATACTGCGAGAAGGGATTTGCGCGCGGTGCTGAGCTCGGTCTGAAGGTCGTCGTCATCGGCTCGTCGAAGGCGAGAAATATCCGCGAGGGATATACGCAAGAGGAGGCATGTGAGCAGTTTTGCGAGGTGCTTCGTATCTGCGGCGAGATCGGTGCGAAATACGGCATCACAGTAACTGTTGAGCCGCTCAATGCAAGTGAGACCAATTTCATCATCACCTTTGCGGACGGTATGGACATCGCAAAGAAGGTGGATCACCCAAACGTGCTTGCTATGATAGACCTTTATCACCACGCCGTCAACGGCGAACCTCTTTCGACTCTTGACGGCACCGAGGGTGTCCTCGTTCACGCTCATATCGCAAGATCCGACAGATACACGCCGACGATTGACGACGTTGCTGAGATCGACCCGAAGATCGAATACCTTAAAAAGGTCGGCTACGACGGAAGGATCAGCCTTGAATGCCGTCACGTTCCCGATTTTGATACCTCTGTCAAGAACGCGTACGAGCTTCTTTCAAAGTACAGGTAATATAGATGGTTTTCGACAATAAATTCGGAATGTTCGTCCATTGGGGTATTTACGCGCAGACGGGAGTGCAGGAGCAGGTCTACGCGCGCTTCGATTGGGACAGAGAAAGATATGAAGCTCTGCAAAAGACTTTCAACCCCGTAAAATACGACCCCGAAAAGTGGGTTCTGCTTGCCAAGGAAGCGGGGATGAAGTATATCTGCTTCACTGCAAAGCACCACGACGGCTTTTGCATGTGGGACACCAAGTACACAGATTACAACGTCATGAACACTCCCTACGGCAAGGACGTGCTCCGTATGCTTGCCGATGCCTGTGAAAAGCACGGAATGCTTCTCGGGCTTTACTATTCAAATCCCGACTGGAACCATCCGCTCGGATACAATCCCAATTCGACGCATCAATGGAAGGCGGTCGATAAGGAGACGGTCGATACCGAGGGCTATCGCGAATATATCAAGAATCAGATCACCGAGCTTCTTACCAATTACGGCAAGATATATACCCTTTTCTGGGACATCCCGCCGAAGATCGACGATCCCTCGCTCAACGAGCTGGCAAGACGTCTGCAACCGGGTATCCTCATAAACGACCGCGGCTTTGACAAGGGCGATTTTTCAACACCCGAACGCGAATACCGCGCGGCGGAGGGCGAGAGATTCACGCGTATGACCGAGGCTTGCAATTCGCTCGGCAGACAGAGCTGGGGCTACCGCGAGAACGAGGATTTCTATTCCTACCGACATCTTGTTTCGTCGATCGACCGCATCATGGCGATGGGCGGCAGTTACCTTTTGAACGTCGGACCAGACGGGCTCGGCGAGGTTACAGAGGAATACGCGAGCCGCCTTCGCCGCATCGGAGATTGGTATAAGCGCACAGAGGGCTGTCTTGAGGGTGCCGAGGGCGACTCGTTTGACTACTCCGTAAGGCACGACTCCTGCATCGTAAACCGCAAAAACGGTAAACTTTACTTCCATTTATATAATAGCGCATCGTCCTCAGCGCTCGATATCAAATTCTTCCCGCATAAACCTACCCGCGTTCGCCTGCTGAATACGGGCGCAGACCTCGCCTTTTCCTTCGAGCGCCTGCCCGAATTTTTCAACGGCAAAACGGGAAGAGCGGAACACGAATACCTGCACATCACGGGAATTCCGATAGACGATCTTTCGAATGAAGCGATAGTTATTGAGATTGAGATAGAGGAGAATCAAAATGAATAAGATCATCACCTACGAAAACATACGCAGTTTTGCTTACGTTAACGATAAGGTCTGCCAAAAGCCGATCAAGGGTATCGTTATATATTTCTGCGGACTGAATAACAAGGATATGTTTGACGAGGACACCAACGAGGGCGTTTATTACGGCGAGGAGGGCGTGCTTTACGTGCATCCCTACAACAACCCCTGGTCCTGGATGAATGCGCAGGCGGTTGCATATACCGATGAAATAATCGACGTTCTCTTTGAAAAATTCTCTCTGCCCGAAAACACCCCCATCGTTTCCTCGGGACAGAGCATGGGCGGACTTGCTTCGCTTGTTTATACAAGATACGCGAAGCGTACGCCCGTTGGCTGTATCGCAAACTGCCCCGTTTGCGATCTCGTTTACCACTTCACCGAGCGCCCCGATCTGCCGAGGACGATATACAGCGCGTTTTGGAACGAAGATGGCGAGCTGAACGACATTCTCAAGAGATATTCCCCCGTCCACCTCGCGCCCGAGATGCCCGATGCAAAGTATTATATCTTCCATTGCAATAAGGATAGATCGGTCAATCTCGAGCTCCATTCGGAAAAGTTCGTCAGTGCGATGAAGGACTGCGGAAAGGATGTTGAGCTTGAAATTATCCCCGACCGCGGACATTGCAAGCTTACGTTCGCGGCGCAGGACAAGAGGCTCCGCCTTGCGCTTGATTATATCGGAGGCGCATTATGATGACGTTCCCAAAAGGTTTGCCCGACGTTTGCGGGCTTGAAAAGAAAGAAATAGTCGATATCCTTCTCCGCGAGGAATACGGATATCTGCCCGAGGCTCCCGCGTCGGTAAGAGTCGAGCTTGTTGAAAAAGATAAACGTTTCTGCGCGGGTAAGGCAGAGCTTGAAATATACAAGCTGACTTGCGATTGCTCTTTCGGTGAATTTGCATTCCCGGTAAGAGTCGTCATACCCAAATCGGGCAGACCGGTTCCCGCTTTTGTACATATTAATTTCCGCCCCGACGTTCCCGATAAGTATCAGCCCACCGAGGAGCTTGTCGACGCGGGCTATGCCGTTCTCTCCTTCTGCTACGAGGAAGTTTCATCCGATGACGGAGATTTCACGAACGGACTTGCGGGTCTCGTTTATCCCGACGGCAAACGCCCTGCTGACGGTTGCGGCAAGATCGGGCTCTGGGCGTGGGCGGCAATGCGTGTGCTCGATTGGGCGCTGACGCTTGATTCGATAGATCACAGCCGAATTACCGTTACGGGTCACTCGCGCCTCGGAAAGACCGCGCTTCTGACAGGTATGCTCGATGAGCGATTCTATTGCGCGATCTCGAACGATTCCGGATGCGCGGGCGCGTCGATCGCAAGAGATAACGACGGCGAGACTGTCAAAAAGATCGTTGATCGCTTCCCCTATTGGTTCTGCGAGAACTATTATAAGTACTCGGATAACGAGGACGCGATGCCCTTTGATCAGCATTTCCTCGTTGCCGCAAACTTCCCGCACCGCGTTTACGTTGCGAGCGCCGAGGACGATGCGTGGGCGTGTCCGAAAAACGAATTTCTCGCATGCGTTGCCGCAGGTGAGTTCTATAAGAAGCACGGCAAGGTTGGATTTATCCATAACGGCGAGATGCCCGAATGCGGCAAGCCTCTCGTCGGCGGTGACATCGGCTACCACATCCGCAAAGGAAGCCATTACCAGAGCCGCGAGGACTGGAAGTATTATATTGAATTTCTCAAAAGTTAAGGAGACAATAAAATGAAATACGTATTTGATCACGATTTTCACATTCATTCGCAGATCTCGTCCTGCTCGCGCGACCCCGAGCAGAATAACGAGCGCATTCTGAAATACGCCGAGGACGAGGGACTTCACACCATCGTTCTTGCCGACCATTTCTGGGACGAGAACGTACCCGGCGCGTCGAAGTGGTATTCGACACAGAACTATCCCCATATCTGTCAGGCAAAGCCCCTGCCGCAGAGCGATAAGGTCAAGTTCCTTTTCGGTTGCGAGACCGAGATGGACAAAAATATGACCGTCGGCTGCTCGCGCGAGAGAATGGAGGAGCTTGCTTTCATCGTCATCCCCACCACTCACTTCCACATGGAAAGATTTACGATCGCGGAGGAGCAGCTCGCAACGCCGCAGACTCGCGCGCAGGTTTGGGTCGATAAGCTCGATGCGCTCCTTTCGATGGATCTGCCGTTCCATAAGATCGGCATCGCGCATCCGGTCTGCCCGCTTATCTGGAAGGGCGATCGCGAAAAGTATCTTGCGACCCTTGATTCGATCGCCGAGGCGGATATGCACCGCATTTTTGCAAAGGCGGCAAAACTCGGAGTAGGTATCGAGATCAATATGTCGTATCCCGACGAGGAGCGCGACACGGTCCTCCGCCCGTTCAGAATTGCCAAGGAGGAGGGCTGTAAATTCTATCTCGGAAGCGACGCTCACCACCCCTCGGGATTGGATAACGCACGCAAGAAATTTGAGCGTGTCATAGATGATCTGGAGCTGACCGAAGAGGATAAGCTTATACTTAAATGAACACAAAAATGACTGAATCCGCGGATTCAGTCATTTTTGTGTTTTATTTGGCGTAATAATACCTGTTGATCACTTCAAATTTGTGTTCTGTATACTTCGGTATTGAATCGAGAAAACGAGTGATCTCGTCTGTAAGGTCGTAGTCTTCATTATGGAGAGATGAGGTGATTGTTGTTGATTTTGTGCCAAAAACGGCGATTACCTTTATCTTGGCGGGGGAATAAACTCTTTGTCTGCCGTGATTGCGACGGTATACTAAACGGTATTCACCGGGTACGAATCTGATCTGCCTTATGCTTTCCCATGGTAGGATGTGCGTATCAAGGACAATTCCGTAGGATGTAAGGTGCCCAAAGCGGGTTATATTGCGTTCCTCAAAATTCTTGTAATCCAAAATCAGTTTGTTATGTTCTTCATCTGTCATAGGGGAGAGAAGACGGGATTGAAGAAGTGCCTGTTTGGAAACGTAATATGCTATCAGGATAGGGATGCCGACGGTGAACGGTACCATAAAAATACCGAACCAAATCGAAACTGCAAAAAATATGAGCGAGAAGAGAAGCATAAGGGGAAAGGACAGCAGCCCGCCTATAAACGCGAATTTGAAGTCGGTGGTTATTTTCTTGCCAAAAGGTGAGTATTTGATTCTTTCAAAATTGATTTTCATTCTTAAAAAATTGTGTGATAGTATCTGTTGTTGATTTTTATTTCGCGGTCGGTGTGTTTTGGAATTTCGGATTTGAAGCGCTGTATGTCTTCAGAGAGGTCTGCGGGGTAGTTGCATATATCTTCCTTGATGACGCGGCGGCGGTTGCCGAAGATGACGCGGATCTTAACCGTGGTTGATACAACGTATCTGTATTTTCCTCTTTGCGCCTGCCAGCTCGGCGTGAATTCGATCTCTTTGATAATATCCCAGGGGCAGATCTGCTCGTCAAGGATGATGCCGTAGCTTGTCATACAGCCGAGGGTAATATCGTTGTTTTCTTTGAATTTTTTATATTCCTTAACAAGCTCGTTGTGCTCCTCGTCGGTCATCGCGGATATCAGCTTTGCTTGAAAGAGCTTATCCGTGATAGTTTTATATTCCAAGTAAATACAGCATACGAGAAGTATAGCGCATAAAGCCGCAGAAAAGTACATTTTGCCCGTACCGAGAGATCCCCAAACACACAAAGCAAGCAGAAAGTTTACGAAGGTAAGTCCTCCCAAGGTTGGAATCAGGTTGCCGAAAATCTTGTATCCGAACGGTGAATATTTAATTCTTTCAAAATTGATCTTCATTTTAATTCTCCTAATCAAGTGATTGTATTATACCATAAAATGAATTAAATGTCAATAGAATTTTATAAAAAACTGTATTTGAGGTAAAAATATTGCAAAAAGGGAAGAGATATGTTATAATATAAACAATAACGCAACTATCCCGGAGGTAAAAATGGCTAACAAAAAGCAAATGGTATTTATAATGACCGATACACAGCGTTGGGATATGGTCAACTGTTACCGCGAGACGGGGCTTGCTACGCCTTGCCTTGATGCCCTTGCGGCGGACGGCGTTCGCTTTGAGCGCGCGTACACGACCCAGCCCGTCTGCGGACCTGCGCGTGCGGGACTCTTTACCGGTACTTATCCCTCGTGGAACGGCTCGTGGGCGAACGGTATGGCTCTCGGCGACAACGTCAAAACGATCGGTCAGCGACTTTCCGACAACGGCATCAAGTGCGCGTATATCGGCAAGTGGCATCTCGACGGCACCGATTATTTCGGCAACGGCTTCTGTCCCGAAGGATGGGAGGAAGAATATTGGTACGATATGCGCCGCTACCTCGAGGAGCTTACCGAGGACGAGCGCATCAAGTCCCGCTCGAGAAAGACGATGAATTTTGAAGATATCCCCGACGACTTTACCTACGGCTCACGCGTACTGAAGCGCGCGCTCGACTTTATGGAGAGGTATAAGGACGAGGATTACTTCCTCGTGGTCTCCTTCGACGAGCCGCACGGCCCCCACATTTGTCCCGAGCCTTATGCAAGTATGTATAAGGATTACGAATTCCCGAAGAATCCCGCGGTCTGGGATACTCTTGATGGCAAGCCCGAGCATCAGAAGGTCTGGGCGGCGGAGAGGGGCAACGCGGAGAAGGATCGCGATGCGGTCAAGATCAAGCAGCCTTACTTTTTCGGCTGTAATTCATACGCCGACCACCTCATCGGCGAGGTCGTCAAGTGCGTCCCCGACAGCGCGATGATAATGTATACCTCCGACCACGGCGATCTGCTTCAGTCGCATTGCCTCTTTGCAAAGGGACCCGCGGCATACGACGACGTCGCGCGTATCCCCTTTATCGTCCGTCACCCCGAGGGCGAGCGCGGCACGGTCTACTCGAAGCACCCCGTTTCGCATATCAGCGTCTGCCCCACGGTTATGGACTTCTTTGGACTTCCCATTCCGAAGGTCTTGCAGGGTGAGAGCATTCTTGACGCCTGCCGCGACACGAATGCCGAGGCACCCGAGCTCGTATTCTACGAGTTCACACGCTTTGAGCAGGATCACGACCACTACGGCGGATTCCAGCCGATGCGTGCCGTGACCGACGGAAGATACAAGCTCGCGATCAATCTCCTGTCCGACGACGAATTCTACGATCTCGAGAAAGATCCTTACGAGCTCAACAACCTCATCGATTCCGAGGAATACGCCGCAGAGCGCGACCGCCTGCACGATGCGATCCTAGACCGTATGTGCGAGCAGCGCGACCCCTTCCGCGGATATTATTGGGACAACCGCCCCTGGCGCAAGGATGCCGCCGCACCAAATTGGAGATACCGCGGCTATACCCGTCAGCGCGAGAACGAGGAGTACGAACCCCGTCAGCTCGACTACGTAAACGGACTCGTGATGAACAAACCCCAGCGCTTTAAGATCAGCAACGAAAATGTAAAGTTCAAGTCGCTGGAGCAGATGATCGAGTGGCTGAAGCATTATGATGATTGAAGTGACTAGTGGCTAGTGATTAGTGGCTAGTGATTAGTGACTAGTGACTAGTGACTAGTGAAGGATAATTTCCTCGCGTTGCTCGGAAATTTTCAATTTAATTAGAAAAACTCTGGATTTAATGAGGTAAAAATCATTAAATCCAGAGTTTTTATTATGTTGTTAAATTATCAGTTGTTTGAAATCTCATCAAAGCTGAACAAAATTATAGAAATAATTTTCGAATGAAGTGAGAAAATTTACCTTTCACTAGTCACTAGTCACTAGCCACTAGTCACTAGCCATTGTCGCGCAGCGATCTTACAGCTCCCACGTCGCCAGCCACTCGGCAAACTCAAGATAAGTCGCCTGCATTTGTGCGTCGAAATATTCAGCGCGGTTCATCTTGTACTGCGTTCTGCCGTCATTGAATGCTCCCGCATATTCCGGAACTATGGCGTAGTTGCCCGCTTCGATCTCCGCGATGGCTTCTGCCGCGAGAGCTTCTGCCTTGCGTATGTTTTCCACAAGCGCTGTGAAATCTGTCTTGCTTACGCTTTCAACCTTCGCAATGAGGCTGTCGAAATAACCGGGCTGATAACCGTAATTGTACTGTGCACCCTCGGTCTGATAGAAGTATGTTGCGTCGTCGGGGTAAAGGTAATCGGATCCGCCCTCGAACTGAGCCGTGTAGGTCGGCCACATGCAGAGGAAGTTGACGTATTCGTACATTTGATAGATCTCGGCGATAACGTCGGTCGATGCAAGCTGCTGCCAGAGCTTGATCTTGGGATCAAGATCGTCGGTGTCGAGGATGGTATAGGTCGCGTCCTTGATGCGGTAATTGTATTCGTAGCCGAATTCGTCGGTGTAGTCGCCGAATTCGAGAGTCCCCGTCACCTGGATCGCACGGTCGGTGAATTCAAATCCGTCCTTCGATTTTGCGTAGACCGCCATCGTGTTGGCAAGCTGTGTCGTGTTCGGTACGCAGAAGGGACAACTCTGATAGGGAAGATTCATCAGATACATAAACGCGCCCGAGATCGGGGAGAGCGTTGACATGTAGCCGATGATGGTAACCGTCTTGCCGTCGAGCTTTTCCATCTCCTCGATGCTTTGCGCCTGCGAGAAGGAAAGAAGCTGACCGCCTCCCGACGGGTTGTCTTTTTCGCAGGATGCAAGAGGCATTACTGCGAATATAATTGCTAAAATTAATGCAAACGTCCTTTTCATCAGTCGGAAAGTCCGTCCTTTCTTGACATATTGATCGTGCAGACCACGGTGGGTATGACGCTTATCGTGAATATCAGAGCCATAATAGCCAGCTCGAGGGGATAGATCTTTGAACTGTTGAGAACGATACCCATCGATGCCACGAACTCGCCCATAAGGATCAGGCAAAGTCTTGAAGTCGCAAAGGCAAGCACGGTCGATATAAGACCGATGATACCGTTCTGCAGAATGTAAAGCATATTGATCTTGCTCATTCCGATTCCGATCAGTCGCATCAGAGAGATCTCCTTTTTCGAATCGTACATATTGAGCAGAGTGATGACCGAAATGATGAAAATGTTCATTATTAATATAATGATGCAGAGGATGTAAACTATCTTCGAGCTCATATCCACGTTTTCGAGCACCTCACGAAGGACCTCGGATGGGTTGATAACGAGAAGGGAAGCATCTGCGCTGTATTCGGTCTTGACTGCGTTGTAGTGGTTGAAGCTCTTGGTCTTTACGAGGATCGCGCAGATCTCGCCGTGCTCCTCGTGGTCGCAGTTTTCATCGTGAACGTGATCCTCTTCTTCCTCGGCACCGTGATCGTGCGTTGCCCAGACGGTTTCAACCGCCGTGAAGATCACGTTGTCGTAAGAAGTGTTCGTCTGCTTGAGGATGCCGACAACGCGGAGCGGATTCTGCTCGTGAGCGTGACCGCCTTCCGCAAGTCCGTGCGATGTTACAAGTTCGTCACCGAGTGAAAGACCGTATTTCTTCGCAACCGCACTGCCGAGAACGCACTCGCACTTCACGTCGAACATCTCTCCGTCCGAAAGCCCCCTGCCTTCTAGGAAGACGGGCTCGGTGCCGACGATCTTCGCGCCGTTGTAGGAGTCGCCCATCGTGAAGGGAACGACCGCATTGATCCGCATATCTGCGCGCAGATCCTCAACGTATTCGTAAGAGATCGTGCCGAGAGGCTTGTCGGTGAAGAACATCGTGTTCATCGCAAGCTGCGTCGAGCTGCCCGCGGGACCGATTATAATGTCGTAATAAGCAGCCGTGCTCTTGAAGCCGTCGTCTACCTGCTCCGAAATGTTGTATGCAAGAAGCGCGACGCAGGCGGATATAACTATTGAAATAACTATCAGGACGATCTTGACCTTTTTGATCGCCATATTCTTGATCGCAAACTTAAACATCTCGTCTGCCTCCCGTTACTTCGTTCATGTCGATGGTGCAGTCGAAATATTTGCCGAGTCGTTCGTCGTGCGTGACCGCGATAAGCGTCTTGCCCTGCGAGATCTCGATAAGCTGTTTGATCACAGCCTCGCCTATGGCAAAATTGAGGTTGCCCGTCGGTTCGTCGGCAAGAATGATGTCGGGCTTCTTGACGATGGCACGCGCTATCGCGACTCTCTGCTTCTCGCCGCCCGAAAGATGCTTGACTTTCTTGTTCTTCTTGTCAAGGATGCCGAGCGACCGGAGCACTTCGTCCGCTGCAGATGTGTCGACCTTCTCGAGCTTTAAGATGTTGATGTTGTCAATGACCGTCATCTCGGGGATTAGCTTGAAATCCTGAAAAATGTACCCTATTTTATTAATGCGGAATTTGTCCTTTTCTTTTTGGGTCTTCGAGGTAATTTCCTCCCCGCCGATCTCGATCGACCCCGTTTCCGGTGAAAGTATGCCCGCGATCATATTGAGCAGGGTGGATTTGCCGCAACCCGATGCTCCGAGAAGCATATAGGACTTGCCGTCCTCGAATACGAGATCGCGGTAATCTATCGCGGTCTCGTTCTGAAAGTGCTTTGAAAGATTTGTCGTCTTTATCATATTTTTTCTCCTTTGAAATTCGATTGTTTGAGCGATGAATTTCAAAGGCTTTTACGAAGTGATCTTTGTTTTCAGAGCGACGGGCGAGGATGAATTGTGACGGATCCCTCCCGAACGCGCATATTCGTAAGTTGATATAAATAGGAGGATAACGGCGGCGCAGAGCGCGGCGGCGAAAGATGTCCGTAGCTCGGACAGAACGTTTGTAACAAGGCAGATAAGACAGCAATTTGCACAGCAGCTGTGATCGTGCTCGCCGTAAAGCTCCGCGGCGGGCGAAAGCAACAGAAACGTAAGTAATATAATTGCCGCAACGACCGCAAACGCGCGTTTGCATATAAATTTCGCCATATTTGTACCTCCTTATCTATAATTCTACATATATTATAACATAACAGATAATTAAAGTCAACGATTTCACGCGAAAAAACGCGTGAAGGTTGTGTGGAGCTATATCTCCTTTCCGCGCCCCTGCGGGGCGCAAGAAGCCGCCGCGGCACCTTGATCCGGCTGTAAAGATTATTTATAAAAAAGCCGCGGCGGCAGGGCTGTATACCCCTCCAACCGCCCCGCAAGCGGGGCGGTAACGACACAGTCAAATCAAGGCGAAAAAGGGCATTTCAAAAAATATGTAATAAAATAAAAGTTTTGGTAATAATAAACAATACGTGTTTTTGCCTCAAAAAAACAATCGGTTTTTTTTGAAATTTCCCAATTATTTTTCCAAAAGGTATTGACAAAAACCAAAAAGTAGTGTACAATATCTTACGTGATGTTATGCTATGCCGAAGTGTATCAATTGACGCTTGGTATGCGGGGGCGGCGAGCATTGTGTCAAGACGTAAGGAAAGACACAATATCTTGTCGAAAGCATGGCATGACGAACTCCAAAAAACATTTTTTCGAAAGGAAGAAAACATGAAAAAGATTTTTGCATTTGTGTTGGCAACAATCATGGTTCTGTCGCTCGTACCTGCGTCTGCGTTCGCGGCATTCACCAAGTGTCCCACCACACACACATCCACTAACTGTCCTGCAAAACTCGTTCAGACCGCTCTGGCTGATTGCCAGAATCCTGGTTACCAGGTATTCGTTTGCGAGGATTGCGGCGAGCAGTTCCTGGATAATTTCACTGAGGCTCTTGAGCACGCATGGGTTTCCGATAAGGAACTCGCAGCATATGACGTTGCTGCTAACTGCGTTTACAAGACCAACGGCGTTCAGCACGTAATCTGTGCTGTTTGCGAAGAGACCGACGTAATCACTGTTGATTACCGCTCCAGCTCCATCCACAACCTCAAGTTCGTTTCCGGTATCGGCTGCGAGAAGGTTTACGCTTGTTCTGTTTGTGGCGATGAAGGCTTCCTCAACAACGATGGTCTCCTTGTTGATGCTGCTGCTCATACCTATGAGTACAAGTCCATCATTTCCGAGCCCTTCTGGAAGGACGGCGTTGCTACCAACGGTGCCGCTCGTTATGAGTGTGCTGTTGAGGGCTGTTCCGCTTGGAAGGAAGTAGAAGTTCTTGCTCCTGATTGCAAGCACGCTACCAAGAAGCTTGTTGTTCCTGCAAAGGCAGAGGATTGCGTATCCGACGGTACTTACGCTGTATATCAGTGTCCCGATTGTTCCGCTCTCTTTGTTGACTACAATGAGGACAACGATCCCAAGACCGTAAAGTATGATGCACTCACTGATACCAACGGTGACGAGAAGGTAACTCTTGAGGATGCTATCATCGACCTCGTTGCAGGTCATACTCCTCCCGCTGAGTTCACTCAGTACGGTTGCACCAGAACCTATGTCTGCGTAGTATGTAACCAGAACGTTACCGAAGAGTACCATGCTTACACCACCGATACTCTCGTAGCTCCCGCTACCTGCATGACCATGGGTATCACCTACAAGGCATGTGTAGTTTGCGGTACTCAGTGGCCCGAATTCACCGAGCCTGCAGGCCATCAGGAAGCATATGTAATTATCCCTTCTACTTGTGCTACCCAGGGTGGTAAGTACACCATCTGTACCAAAGAAGAGTGTCCTCTTAATCCCACCTTCATTAAGAACGACGCTACTCAGACTCCTTACAAGGTTGTAAGCGTTGAGCTCTTCCCGCTCGATTCTTCCAAGCATGACCTTGTATCCACCACCAATAGCTACACCGCTACCAATCCTACTCTCTGTACCGACGGTAGCATCAAGGTTACCACTTGTAACAACGGCTGTGCTGCATATGCTACCCCCAAGGTAGAGTACACTGCTGCTAAGACTCACACCTTTATCAAGTACAGAACCATACACAACTGCTACATCGTTGCTGGCAACGTTCCTGCATGGACCACCAGAACCTTCTACCAGTGTGTTAACAGCGGTTGCGGACTTAACACTCGTGACAACCCCGATATCCGTGTTCCTGCTTATGACGATGTAAGAGATACCTCCATCAAGATGACCTTTGCTGACCTCGATGAAGCTAAGGAATACCATGGTCTTATCTACCGCGACTGGGGTTATAAGTCCAGCTCTGATAAGACTGTAGTTGTTAAGACTACCGGTCCTCGTACCACCGCTACTCATCAGCTCGTAGAGACCGGTGTTGTAGTTCCCGCTACTTGTACCGCTGCAGGTTACAAGGAGTATATGTGCTCCGGCTGTGGCCAGATCGCAAGAGTAACCATCGCTAAGGCTAAGCACACCGACGGTAAGTTCACCCCCGGTAAGCCCGCAACTTGTAACACCGCAGGTGTTCGCGATTCTTACAACTGTAAGGTTTGTAACACCGTATACTACTACGATGGAACCTCTCAGAAGACCGGTTCTCTCGCAATCAAGCCCTGTGCTTCTACTGTTGTAAAGGTTCCCGCAGGTTCTGCTGCAGGTAACTGCTATGAGTACTATATGTGTACTGTATGTAACACTTGCTACACCAAGGCTGACTGCGCTACCAAGGTTGTAGACGACGGTCACGTATGGAAGGTTCTTACCACCGGCGTTGCAGCTACCTGTAACAAGAACGGTACCATTGAAGTAAGAGCTTGTACCAAGTGTAACACCGTTCAGGCTAACACCCTCTACATCATCGGTGGCGAGGAAGTAAGAACCATCAGCAAGACCGGTTCTGCTAAGTATGACAAGGGTGCTAACACCTTTACCTTCTCCGCACTTACCGATAATGTTACCGGCGACGTAACTGTTAAGGTTGCAAAGAACGGCGCTGCTACTTTCGTATACCAGACCGTTACCACTTCTTACTGTCCTGTTGAGACTAAGAAGCTTGAGCACGTCAACTACGCTACCGGTGAGTCCTACATCACCACTTCCACCAACCTCGATGAGACCGTTGACCACAAGGAAGCAGCGTTCACCAAGAACTACTGTACCGCTTGTGAGTATGAGTTCATCACCAACTACGTTGCTGCTGCAGGCGGCCACGTAAACAACAAGGGCAACATCCTCACCACCAAGTGTGAGAACGAGGGCGTTGCAGGCGGTCGTGTCTGCGTACTCTGCGTAGCTGCAGGCGCTACCGAACCTGAAGCAACTATCACTGTTGCTCATAAGTTCACCGAGACTAAGGGTGAATCCACCGCTACTTGTATCAAGAACGGTGTAACCTACCAGTACTGCACCGAGTGCGGTCACTACGAGCTCACCTCCGACATCGCATTTGCTGATGCAAAGGCATTCCACGAGAAGCTCCTTGAGAACGAGTTCGAAGGCTATGATGCTGACGAATACACCGTTGGCACCACTCTCGACTACGCTCATAACGGCGCATCCTACTTCAAGTGTCCCGAGTGTGGCGTTAAGCTCACCGACCTTGAGGAAGAGAAGATGAAGGCTAGCGGCCTTGAGATCTACCTCTCCACCGATGCTACCGAGTACATCCCCGGTTCCAAGGTATTTGTAACCGTATCCCTCGACTCCCTCAACGGCATTAACGTTTGGGGTCTCAACTTCCCCGTAATCTTCAATCCTGAAGTATTCAAGTTCGTAGGTTCCGAGTTCAACACTGCTGATTCTGATTTCCAGACCTTCGCAGTAAACGAAGTTCCCGGCGGCTATGAGTGGAGCGATGAATATCCTGCTTGCCAGATGTACGGTCCTCTCTCTACCGGCGTTAAGGGCAAGTCCGGCGTTCTCAGCATCGTTGCTAACGCAGACGGAAACGTTCTCGTTAAGGGCGCTCAGGATCTCGTAGTTCTCGAGTTCGTAATCATCTCTGCTGAGGCAGCTAACGAGAGATTCGAAGTTGGTACCGCTACTGTTACCGATCTCGTTCTTGGTCCCCAGATCAAGGATATCGATCCCGATGCTCCTCTCTCTGACGCTAACCTCTACACCATCGTACGTGGTTCCATGACCAACAGATACTACTCCGTTGACGTTATCAACGCTAACGGTAAGGCTGTTGACGCTCTCTACAATGGTTCCAACTACTCCAAGTACATCACCATCACCGGTTACCTTGACCTCGATGGTAAGGATGGCATCACCATGGCTGACGCATACGAGCTCTACTCTCTCATTTACAACAATGAGTATGATGTAAAGGCTGACGCAGACTTCGACGGTGCTATCACCGCTAAGGACCTCAGCATGCTCTACGCTATTCTCACCGGTGCTGTTACCGTTGAGCAGATCGTATCCCCCGATGCTGAACTTCCCGAAGGCTTCGAGGCTTGGATGGGTGCTAAATAATTAGAAGGATCAACAAATACAACAATAGAATAAGGAGAAACAAGTGAAAAGATTATTAACAGTATTCTTTACCTTGTGTCTCGTACTTAGTCTTGCGTTGTCAGTATCTGCTGAATCATCTAATAAACTGTCTTATACAGTGGGGGCTTCGGCTCCCACTGTATCTGCAAATACCGAGTTCACAGTAACGGTAAAGGTTTCCGAGAACACCGGTATTTGCTGGGCGAAGGCCGTTGTCAAATATGATTCTTCGGTATTGACCTACGTAAGTGCGAACACGAACACAAGCGTATTCAAGGGCGCAACCATCACAGCAAACAATCCCCGTGAAGGCGAAGTTATCGTCACTCTCGGCGGAATCAGCGTCCTCTTCCAGCCGAATCCCCAGGTTTATACCCTCACCGGCGATTTTGTAGTTCTTACTTTCAAGGTTAAGGATTCCGCTAAAGCCGGCACCACAGCGATCTCTGTACAGACGGCAAACTCGGACGTCGTAAAGATCAAAGATTCTATCCCCGATTATAGCTTCGAAATTAAAAACGCTTCCACTTCTGTTAAAGTTACCGACGATAAGCCCCACACCTGCACTCCGGGCACCGCTACCAAAGAGCATGAGGTAGCTCCTTCTTGTACCGTCGACGGAAGCTATGAGCTCGTTACCCGTTGCACAATCTGCGGCAACGTTTTGAGCACTGAAAAGAAGACTGTCGCCAAGCTCGGCCACACCGAGGGCGAAACCATTAAGGAAAATGAAGTTCCCGCTACCTGCATTTCCGTCGGTAAATATGATTCCGTCGTTAAGTGCAAGGTTTGTAACCTGACTATCTCCACTACAGTAGTTGTAATTCCCGTAAACGAGGACCACATCGTCGGCTCCGAAGTTAAGGAAAATGAAAAAGCAGGAGATTGCAAGACTGCATCTTCTTACGATTCTGTATATTATTGTACAATTTGTAATAGAGAGATCAACCGCAAGACCGTTTCGGGTGCCAAGGGCGCTCACGTAGCCGGCACTCCCGAAGTTAAGTACGTAGATTCCACTTGTACTACCAAGGGTTCCATTACCGAAATCACCAAGTGTAAGGTATGCGGTATTGAAATGAACAAGAAGACCACCGAGCTCGAGCTTGCTGATCATATCAAGGACAAGGAAGTCAGAGAAAACGAGATTGCAGCGACCTGTACCAAGGCGGGTAGCTATATCAGCGTTTACAAGTGCAAGGTCTGCAAGACCCAGCTCTCCTCTGAAGTAGTAACCGTTGACAAGATTCCTCACACTCCCGCAAAGGCTGTTGAGGAAAACAGAAAGAATCCCGTAAACTGCGGCGCTGACGGTTCTTACGATTCCGTTGTATATTGCAGCGTTTGTACCGCTGAGATCAGCAGAGTAAAGCAGACTATCAAGGCTCCCGACCACACTCCCGGCGCGGCAGCCACCGATACCTCTCCCCAGATCTGCACGGTATGTAACACCGTTCTCGTTCCCGCGCACGGTCATACCCATAAGTGGGAGTCCGCTCTCAAGAGCGATTCCACCGGTCACTGGTATCCTTGCTCCGGCTGTTCCGAGAAGAAGGATTTCGCAGCTCACAACTATACCAATACTTGTGATGCGGATTGCGACTCCTGCGGATTCAAGAGAACTCCCGGCGACCACGCGTATGGCAACTGGACTACCGTAAAGGAGCCCACCGCTACCGCTGAGGGTCAGCGCGAGCGTGCTTGCATTATCTGCGGCAACAAGGTTACCGAGAGCATTCCCGCTACCGGTGCACCCACCACAACAACTCCTCCCGAGACCACTGTAGAGCCCGATGTGACTACTGATCCCGCGGAGACCACCACCGAGTCTACTCCCGGTACTGATGCCCCCGGCACTACCGAGCAGACTCCCGGTACCACTGCTCCCGAAGCTACCGATCCCGAAGCTACCGATCCCGAAGCTACCACCGATCCCGGTGTTGAGGATTCCGGTTGCGGTTCTGCAGTATCCATGGGCATCGCATTTATAGCGATCCTTGGTACCGCACTTATTATGAAGAAGAGAGATTAATCATCTTCCTTTTGAAAACCCTGTCGCCCCACGGGGCGGCAGGGACCTTTTTTATTTTTTTGTATTTTAGAATTGACTTTCATTTAATATTATGATATACTTAAATGGATAACGCTTTGGAGGTCCTCAAAATGAGAAGAATATATCTGACTAGAGAAAAGTCGGTCGTTGGCTGTCTTGGGAAAATGCAGGTTTATATAGAAGATCAGAATCGCGGTGAAGTCGAGCTTGACGGCATTCCCTGCCGCCGCGTCGGTGAGCTTGCAAACGGAGAAACCATAGATTTTGCGATTCCCGAGGAGGCTCGAACGGTATTTGTTATTGCTACGGCCAATACGAAAAAATATTGCGGCGATAAATTTCTTGTTCCTGCAGGTGATATAGATGTAGAACTTGTTGGAAAAAACGTTTATAACCCCGGGCTTGGAAACCCCTTCCGTTTCCACGGTGTTACCGACGAGGATGCGCTTGCTGACCGCAAACGTGAGAACAAGAAGGGTATCGCACTGACCGCCATTGCCGTGCTTATCGGATTGGTGTTCGGGCTTGCCGTTTCCGCGGATAAATTGTTCGCGAAAGATAAGAGCTTTATCAGCGATTCATTCGAGATCGTTCTCAATACCAATTTCAGCGATTCATACGAGGATGGAGTGTACTATTTCGGCTCGAAGGATTGCTTGGTTTGTGTTTACGAATACGGATTTGCCGATCACGTAACTCTCGAAGGGAAGAATGCGTCCGAATTTCTTGAAGTGCTTAAAGAGAGCGGCAGATTTGCGACGGAAGCAAAGCTGGTGTCCGAATCGGGTCTTGAATTTGTTGAAGATCAAGCAGAATCGAATTCGGGCGAGATCAGAAGTTATATGACTGTTTTGGTTAAGGGTGATGAAAGCTACCTGATATTTGAATTTGGATGCAAGAACGAGGA
This sequence comes from Eubacteriales bacterium, assembly GCA_045535375.1. GTDB lineage: Bacteria > Bacillota > Clostridia > Oscillospirales > CAG-272 > CAG-390. The sequence goes on along the minus strand of JAZSLM010000082.1, from coordinate 5,809 downwards.
TTATTCGAAGCTGCGCGAATCATTTATCGAATGGGCGTCGACAATTAAAATTAAGTAAAACGGTGAAAATATGTTGAAATACGAGGCGCTGTCCGATGCGCTCACTCGCCGTATCGAGGCGGAGAAGAGAACGGGCAGCTTTGAAAAAATGGGTTTTGATAACTCAAATATCACCAGGCGTATGGGCCTGAAAAAGGACAGCGGGAGCGTTTGGCGACCGCCTTTCGTCCACGATATCGATAAGATCCTGCATTGCCCCTACTATAATAGGTACACGGATAAAACGCAGGTCTTCTCGCTTATTAAAAATGACGATATTACTCGCCGAAGCCTGCACGTTCAGCTCGTTTCGCGAATTGCAAGAACGATCGGCGGTGCGTTGAATCTGAATCTGGATCTGATCGAGGCGATCGCGCTTGGTCACGATATGGGACACCCGCCGTTTGGACATACGGGAGAGGCGTACCTCGACGGACTTTATTACGCACACACGGGTAGGCATTTTATGCACAATATCCATTCGGTTCGCGTGCTTGATTGCCAATTTCCGCTGAATATCAGCCTTGAAACTCTTTCGGGAATTGCTTTTCACGACGGAGAGATGGAGCTTGAAGAATACGTTCCGCAGGATATCTCGGGATTCGGCGAATTCGATGCCATAATTGAGCGTTGTTATACCGACCGCAAGTTTGCCGCGTCACAGCTTCCTTCTACCCTCGAGGGTTGCGTTGTTCGTCTTGCGGATATCATTGCTTATCTCGGCAAGGATCGCCAGGATGCCGCGCGCGCAAAGGTGGTTTCCGAAGACGCATTTGTAAACGATGATATCGGCTCGATCAATGCCGAGATAATCAATAATCTGGTAGTAAATATTATTGAAAACAGCTACGGAAAGCCTTATATTAAGCTCGATTCGAAGCATTTCAAGGCACTGAAAGCCTCGAAAAGGGATAACTATAACCTGATCTACGAAAGCGCGGCGACCCGTGCGAAGCTTGATATCACGGCAAAGCCTATGATGCGCGATATTTATGTGCGTCTGCTTGACGATCTGAACACCGGCAATAGGGAGTCGCCTATCTTCACGCACCATATAGATTATATCAATAAGTCTTACTATAAGCGCGTTACGCCCTATGAGGATAACGAGCCGAACAGCATAGTCGTTGACTATATTGCGGGGATGACAGACAATTACTTCATTGAATTGCACCGTCATCTTTTTCCCGAAAGTGATTATAAAGTAGAATACAAAGGATATTTTGACTGATGTTTAAGGAAATACTGCAGGAGATCCTGCGTTACGATAAAATAGTGATCCATCGCCACTCGAACCCCGACGGAGATGCGCTGGGAAGCCAGATCGGTCTGCGGCTGATCCTCGAGGAAAATTTCCCCGAAAAAAAGATCTACACCGTCGGTGACCACGCAAAGAGATATTCATTTATGGCTCGTTCGAAGATGGATGAGATCGACGATGAGGTCTACAAAGGCGCGCTTGCCATAATTCTCGATACCTCGGCAAAGGCACTTATCAGCGATGAAAGATACACCCTTGCGGCAAAGACAGTCCGCATAGACCATCATATTTTCTGTGAGAAAATTGCGGATATCGAGCTGACCGATACTTCGTATGAAAGCTGTGCCGGGCTCGTTGCGGCGTTTGCGAAGGAGTGCGGACTCCGTCTTACTCCCCTCGCGGCAAAATCGCTTTACACGGGTATGATAACCGATTCGGGAAGGTTCCGCTACGATTCCACCTCGTCGCAGACTTTCCGTATCGCGGCGTATCTTTTCGAGCAGGATTTTGATACGAACGATATCTACCGAAATCTTTATGCCGATGATTTCGCTCATATCAGACTCAAAGCGGAATTCGTTCTGAAGATCAAATTCACCGCGCACAAAGTTGCGTACATTTATACGACTCTCGAGGAAGCGAAGGCTACGGGCGCCGATACTTTCGCCATTTCGCGCGGAATGGTCGGAACGATGGCGGAGATCCGCGGCATCGATATCTGGGTCAATTTCACGGAAACCGAAGAGGGCGTGCTTTGCGAGATACGCTCGAGCAAATATAACATCAATCCCGTGGCTGTCAAGTACGGCGGCGGAGGTCACAAAAAGGCAAGCGGTGCAACGGTTGCCGATAGGGAAGAGGCAATGAAGATGCTTGCCGATCTTGATAAAATGGCGGAGGCAGGAGAATGAGCAAAGAACTTATGAATGCGGTCCTTGAAAAGATCAAGGAATACGACAGGATATTCATCTTCCGTCACATCCGACCCGATGGCGACTGCGTTGGTTCCTCAAAGGGACTTTGCGAGATACTTCGCCTCAGCTTCCCCGAAAAGGACGTCCGCGTTGTCGATTGGCAGAAATGTGATTATCTCGAATTCCTCGGCATAGAGGAGGAGAGCGTTGACGATTCGCTTTACGCCGATGCGCTTGCGATTGTGGTTGACACCGCAACTTCGGAGAGAATTTCAAATCAGAAATTCAAGCTATGTCGCGAGGTGGTCAAGGTCGATCACCATATCCCCGTTGAGAATTACGGCGTGATAAACTGGGTCGAGGAGCACAGTTCGTCCACGTGCGAAATGATTTCAAGGTTTTATCTCGAGTTTAGGGATCAGCTCAAGATCAATGAGCGCGCGGCAACCTTAATTTATACCGGAATGGTCACCGATTCGGGAAGATTCCGCTTCAGAAGCGTTTCGGGTAACACAATGCGTGCCGCGGCTACAATGCTTGAGGTTGGTATCGCTACCGACCGACTTTACGCAAATCTTTATATCGATGACTTTGATCAGCTCAAGTTCAAAGCGCACGTATATAATAAGATGAAGATAACTGAAAACGGCGTGGCTTATATCCATGTCACGGCAAAGATGCAGGAGCAGTTTGCGCTGACGGCAGAGAAGGCAAGCGCGAGCGTTTCCTATCTCGATTCGATCCGCGGAAGCCTTATCTGGCTTGCATTTATTGATAACGCCGACGGCACCATCCGCGTGCGTCTGCGTTCAAGATTCGTGACGATCAACGAGATCGCCGAAAAATACCGCGGAGGCGGTCACGACTGCGCAAGCGGCGCAACGCTGCTGAAGAAAAGCGAGATCCGCAAGCTTCTCGCAGATGCCGACGCGCATCTGAAAAATTATAAGGAAAATAATGAGGGTTGGTTATGAGAATTCTTATCACAAATGACGACGGTATTGAATCCGAGGGCATACGCGCGCTTGTTGATTGGGCACAGAAGCTTGGCGAGGTGAGCGTTTTCGCGCCTAACGTAGAAAAAAGCGGCAAGAGCGTGAGCGTTGAACTGCGCGAGGCGTTCAAAGCGGAAAAGGTTGAATACCCCGGCGCTGTCGAGGCGTATGCAGTCCACTCTACCCCCGCCGATTGCGTGCGCTTTGCCGTTCTCGGTCTGGGCAAAAAATACGACCTCGTCCTTTCGGGCGTCAACAAAGGTCAGAATCTCGGCCACGATATCAACTATTCGGGCACCGCGGGCGCGGTCATCGAGGCGGCAATGCACGATATCAACGGAATTGCGGTATCGACAAGCAAAAAAGGTCTGCCCACGGCTGTTGCGAATTTTGACAGAGTCTATAATTACTTCATTGAAAAGGATCTGTTCTCGTTCTGCAAGACCTACAACGTGAATTTCCCTACAAAGGAGGTCAACGGCATCGAGATCACCCGTCAGGGCGGAGTGCGCTTCTCCGATAAATATATTCCTCTCGGTGACGGTATGTATCAGCCCGAGGCGTATGTTTGCTTTGAGCTGACGGGCAATCGCGAGATCGATCTTGACGCCGTAAATATGGGATATATTTCGGTCTCTCCGATGACATGGACGAGGACCGATATGAAGATTTTTGATACGCTCAAAAAATCCAAATAACATTTGAAAAAAATGGAAACGCATTTGTTAAAAATGCACAAAAAGCCTAAAAGCAACGGTTTTATGCAATTTTAAGTATAAATTGCTATTGACAATTTTCAAAAAATAATATATAATAACAATAACTAATACCGAAAACGGTATAAAAAAAGAAAGAGGTAATATACTATGCGCAAAACACTCTCCATCATCCTTTGCGTTATGATGCTTCTCTCGGCTTGCAGCTTTGCTATTCCTACTTACGCTGCTCCCGAAGGAACCGCAATCAATACCGCAGACGAATTCATGGCTATGGCTTCCACTCCCGCAGATGCAACAGAAGCTACTGCAAAGTACTATCTTGCATCCGACATCACTCTTGCAGGCACCTACGCAGAGCCTTTCTGGGGCATTCTCGACGGTAACGGCAAGACCCTCACCGTAACCAACCCCATCTTTGCTGACTTCTCCGGCGAAGTCAAGAACCTCACCATCAAGGGCGAGATCTACTACACCGACGCTGATGCAGCTGCTTTCGCAGTAGATTCCTCCAGAGGTTACATCGCTAACAAGGTAACCAACGACGCAAACGTTACTGTTATGGGTAACGGTAAGCACGTTGGTGGCTTCTCCGCAAGAATCGACAACAATACCACCCTCGGCATTCCCGCAGAGTGCTGGTTCATCGACTGTGTAAACAACGGTGACATCTACATCGATTCTACCGCAGACAAGGAGCCTCGCGCAGGCGGTTTTGCAGGTCTCATTGACCTTGTTCACCTCTCAAACTGCACCAACAACGGTGACGTTTATGCGAAGGGTAATATTTGTATCGCTGCAGGTCTCGTAGCTCGTGTTGCTAACGTCAAGGGCATGAACGGCGGTGAGGCTTTCTCTTGCGTAAACAACGGTAATATTAAGGTTGAAGATACCTACATCGGTGCGGACGGTACTGTCGGCGGCGGTAACGGTGCGGCAGACGCAGCCGGAATCTTCGGTAACGTTGGTGTTTCCGGTAATGCAGGCTGGTACAAGATCTGGGGTTGTGTAAACAACGGTAACGTCGACGGTCCCTACAGAGTAGGTGGTATGGTTGGTTACGTTTACGCTTCCGGTTCTACCGCATTCGTTGACATTCAGTTCTGCCAGAACAACGGTAATATCACCTTCGGCCATATCCCCGGCGTTAAGGAAGGAACCAACTGCTACGACTACTGTGGTCCTTTCGTTGGTTACACAAACTCCGCATTCACCACTATCAAGTACTGTATCGATACCGGTACAATCACCAAGCATGAAAATGCTCTTACCCTCAACGACGGTCTTACCTTCGTAGGTCTTTCCTCCGCTGACGGTTCTCAGTACGACATTAAGGGCGTTTACGTTCTTAACAAGGAACAGTACAAGTGGGTAACTTGGGCTTCCGCTGACTCCAACGCAGCTAACAGACACGGCATCGATGAGGCTGAAGGCATTCTCGTAACCACTCTCGAAGATGTCAAGTCCGGTAAGGTTGCATACCTTATCAACGAGGGCGCAGCTGCTGATGATTACGGATCTGCAAGCTTTGACTCTGAGGATTACGCTTGGGCAGGCTTCAAGACCGGCGATGCTTACGCAATGGTTCAGAAGATCGGCACCGACAGCTTCCCCACCGCTTCTGTTGGTGAAGACAACTGGGTAGTTCTCAACGGTGACAAGTACGAGAACGGTAAGAAGGGCGAAGCAGCTACCACTGAGGCTCCCGTTACCGAGGCTCCCACTACCGAGGCTCCCACTACTGAGGCTCCCACTACCGAGGCTCCCACTACCGAGGCTCCTGCTGGCGATACTCCCGCTACCGAAGCTCCCACCACCGAGGCTCCCAAGTCTGAAGGCGGATGCGGCGGCATGATCGTAGGCGGCGTTGCTATCATCGCTATC
>JAZSLM010000028.1:0-11957 GCA_045535375.1 Eubacteriales bacterium | reverse complement strand
CCTCCAAAAAGAAAAGCACTGCAAACGCAGTGCTTTTCTTTTTGGAGGCGCCACCCTTTATCGAACCGCGCTCGGCGTTTCAAACGAAATCGAGCACACTTCTCTTCACTTTCTCATCTGACAACATCGGGAATTGCAATGTAGCCGAATCCGGTCCGCATTCTCCGCTCGGAGATCGGCAAGCTCGCTTGCCGGGCGGAGAGCGAGCGAATATTCGCCGAAGGCGAAATTCCGGGATATCCACTTCGCGAATGTGGACAAATTTCATTTCACATTGCGACCGACAGGAGCAATATTTCACAATTTCCGCAAGGAAATTATTTCACATTCGGCGCGAGCCGAATATTTCACTTATTTCCCAAAAAATCTTACAATCCATCGGGGAGCGTGCTATAATAAAATCAGAAAGGCGGAGATAATATGGTTCATAACACAAAGGAGCTCTATGAAAAAATGCTTAAAACTACTGATTTATGTGGAACTTTTGATTTAGTTAATAAAACGATACTTTGGAAGCTCTTTGAGGGATTCATAATTGAGATATCCATCGAGCCACCCGCCACCTATCTCGGTATTGAAAAGAAGGTATTTGGAAATATTACTGATTCTATCACACATTGGCATCCCTGCGAAGATAATGTATACGATGAGATCTGCAATATAGGTTTGAAGGGGAATGTACTCGTTATCAGAAAGAATTTGTTGTTTGACTCTGTTATTTATATGGGAAAGGAAGAAAACTGCCCTTATTCTCAAAACAAGAAGTGGTCATGGGGCAAAATTTATTATCTCAAAGCAAACTAACGTATCATTTTTTAAGTGTGCCGCCCGTGCGAATTTCCGGAAATCATTTTATTGACTTCCCCTCTGTTATATGGCTATAATGAAGTCAAAAAGCAAGAATTTGATGCTTTGTAAAGTCTTGTTGCGAAATTGTAAAGTTGATGCGGTGGTATTTTGAGGCTGATTTTGCTATAATGAATTCAACAAATCAAGGAGGTCTTATTATGAAATTGTCAGACAAACTAATCACGCTCAGAAAAGAAAACGGATGGTCGCAAGAAGATTTTGCAGAAAATCTGGATGTATCGCGGCAAGCGATCAGCCGCTGGGAAAACGGGACGGCACTTCCGGATGCGCAAAACATACTGCAGATCAGCAAGTTGTTCAACGTGTCCGCGGATTATCTGCTGAATGATGATTACGAAGGTGAAACAGATATTTCTGCAGTTGAAATGGCTGCAACCCAAGCAAAGACTTTGGTTCGAAAAGAGAAATACCTGCATTGGTTGTCAATTTGTTTTATCATCTTATTGTCAGTCTGCGCAATAATGGCAATAGTAAAAAACAGCAACGAAGTACACACTCATCCTGAATTAACTCGCGTTGTAGAGAATGAGATCGCTCCTACTTGTACTACAGAGGGCTCATATGATGTGGTCCTTTATTGCACGGAGTGCGGCGAAGAGATCTCACGAATACGAATAAGCAAGGGAATGCCTGCCCACCAATTTCAAAACGAAAAATGTATAGTTTGCGGCGAGGATCAGCGCGAGAGGGATTGATCAATAACCAAAACGATCATCTTTGTGAGGTTTCGGGGCATCTTTTTTGTCAACACACCTCAAAAAGAAAAGTCAGTCCGAATGGACTGATTTTTCTTTTTAGTAGTGCTACACACGAAGCGCCCCGCGCCCGGCGTTCCAAATAACATCGGCTGCACTTCTCTTTCCCGTCCGACTACATCGGTGATCACAATGTAGCCGAATCCGGTCCGCATTCGCCGCTCGGAGATCGGCAAAATCGATTGCAGGCGAAGTAAGTACATTATATAATATGGTAGAAAATAATATATCTAACGGATAATTTCCGATTGCTTTGGACTCTATCTTTACCTTTGTTTGATCAGAAATAACCATCTCCCTCAATCAGTACCGAGGGCAGGAAAAGTTTTTATATATAAAAAACGAAATAATCATTGACAATTAATTAACAAAAAGGTTGACAAGTGGAGTTTTTTATGGTATAATCTATACATCCATATATTCGCGCAGTCTTTTTTGGTGCAATAATGCGGGTTCTGGCATAATGTTGCAACAAAAAAGTCATGCGGGTATTGAGACAAAACATTTTAATTTCATAAAATGGAGGAAAATCATTATGAAAAAGAGACTCACATCCACACTCGCATTAGCGCTGTGTCTGGTTATGGTAGTCGGCATGTTCGCTGGTTGCAATCCGGTTACCCCCGCAACCTTCAAGCAGGCTCAGTACAATACCTACACGGTTACAATGCCCAGCAACTGGAACGAGTTCACCTACGCTGACAACAATGATACTCAGATCATGAGCTACATTGGTTCTTCTTTCTTCGAGTATGACTACAAGTTCCAAGATGACAAGAAGTTCAACGCAGACGGATCCATCAATAAGGCCGGCATCGTTCCCGGCGCTTATACCACCAACTACTCTGCAGCAACCAAGCTTGAGGACGTAACCTCTTCTGTTGATGCAAAGTGGGGCTACACCGACGCTCAGAAGGCTGAGGGTGGCTACGCTTGGAAGATCACTCTTCGTGACGACCTTAAGAGGGACGACGGCACCGCTATCAAGGCAGCTGACTTCGTATATTCCATGAAGCAGCTTCTCGACCCCGCTTTCATGAACTTCCGTGCCAACACCTACTATGACACTCTGATGATCAAGAACTCCAAGGTATACTTCTTCCAGAACCAGGAAGGCACCTATGAGACCATCGGTAGCCAGGGTTACGCATCCGTTCAGGCAGCTCTTGACGCAGGTCAGACCCTGTATGTAAACATTTGGAACATGTGGGGCGCAGAAGGCTATAAGGATGCTAACGGCAACGAGGCTCCCGAGTGGGTAGCTATCACCGACGAGACCGTTTATAACAACGAAACAGGTGATGACCCCTGCTCCGGTAAGATGATGTATGACGGCTATGCTGCATACCTCGAGCCCGGCACCGGCTATGACGCAGCTATCTACGTAGAGAACACCAACCGTAACGTTGAGTGGGATACCGTTGGTATCTACTCCATCGATGAAGAGAACGCAATCGTTCTCTGCCTCGACAAGGCATACTCCTTCCTTAAGGAAGACGGCTGCCTTTCCGTTTGGGCTCCCTACTACTTCTCCAGCCTTCCCGTTGTTCACCAGGCTAAGTACGAGGCTTCCAAGATCGCTCCCGCTGACGGCGCAACCCTTTGGACCTCTAACTACAACTCTTCTCTCGAGACCACCGCAAGCTGGGGTCCCTACAAACTCGCTGAGTTTGAGGCAGGCTCTCACTACAAGCTCGTAAAGAACGATAACTGGTACGGTTGGAATATGGAGCAGTACAAGAACCAGTACAACATTACCTCTGTTTACTGCCGTAAGATGGAAGATTTCTCCACTCAGTGGATGAGCTTCCTTGCAGGTGAAATTGACGACGCTTCTCTCCAGACCGAGAACGTTGGCGACTACCTCGACTCCAAGTACGTTTACTTCACCTCTACCTCTACCGGTACCTTCGGTATGCAGCTTTACAGTAACCTCGACGTACTTAAGACAAGCGGCAACAACAACGGTATCCTTGCAATTCAGGAATTCAGACACGCTCTCAACCTCGGTCTTAACAGAAGCGACATCGTTGAGAAGATCTGGCCCGGCACCGCAGTTCCTTGCTTCGGTCTTCTGAACGTTGCATACTACTATGATATCGAGAACTCTCCCGAGCTTGCTGACGGCGGTCAGTACCGTAATACCATTCTTGCAAAAGAGGGTATCCTCCGCGCTTACGGCTTCACTCAGGGCGATGACGGCAAGTGGTCCACCGGCGACCTCACCGATCTCTCTCTCGACGAGGCTTATGACTCCCTCACCGGTTATAACCCCACCCTTGCTAAGGAAAAGATGAAGGCCGCTATCGAGATCCTCACTGCTGATCCCGCTAAGTACGGTTACGATTCTTCCAAGAACATTACCATCATTTACGGTTCTTCCGCAGATAACGATAAGCAGAGATTCAGATGCGAGTACCTCCAGGGTATCATCGACGGTCTCACCGAGGGCACCGCTCTCCAGGATAAGATCGACGTTGTATTCGACGCATCTGCAGGCGCTCAGTGGGCAGAGGCATTCCGTACCGGTGCAACTCAGATCGGTTTCGGTTACGGCTTCTCCGGTAACGCGTTCAATCCCTTCGATATCGTTGGCGCATTCGTTAACCCCGATGACTCCCTCAACTATCATATGTACTGGGATACCTCCGCTATCAATATGACTCTCACAATGCCCGCAGGCGATTACGCAGGCGCAGGCGAGACCATCACCATGAGCGTTCAGAACTGGTACTTCTGCCTCAACGGTCTTGCAGAGACCGAGAATCAGGCTAAGACCTACAACTGGGGTGAAGGCTTTGCTCCCACCGAAGCAAGACTTATGATCCTCTCTGCTCTTGAGGAACTCACCATCAAGGAGAGCCGTTCCGTAATGCTTATCGCTGACGGCGGCGGATCCTTCCTCGGCGCTAAGTTCTCTTACTTCTCTGAGGACGAGCACACCTTCATGGGCTTCGGCGGTATGAGATACATGGAAGTTAACTACACCGATGATGAGTGGACTGCATTCGTTGCTGGAAACAACAACGACCTCTCTGCTGAGTACAAGAAGTCTGAGTAATTTCTAACGGATTTACTTAGAATATTCCATTAATGCAAACGGCGGTGAGCCAAAGTGCTCACCGCTGATTTGCTCGTTTATGCAGCATTTTACAAATGCACAAAAATCTAAAGAAAACAATCGATTTACCATTTCGCAGATCCAAAAAACGGTTAACAGAAACGCTGTTACACCAATAGCTAATAGTATACACGCAATCTGACAACAGCAAAAACAGAAAAACTATCCCAGAAAAGCAAAATTAATTCTGAAATCAATTTTTGAATTGCGCAATTTCGTGCGCACAGGACCTTACAGATGACTGAATTTGAAAGGTCCGAGAGTTATGAATTGGAAAACAACAAAACAGAGGAGAAAAACCTATGTATATGTTTAAATATGTGACGAAGCGCTTGGGCTTGATGCTGTTCACATTCCTCATCATTTTCACGATGTGCTTTGTGCTTATCAAGCTTCTGCCTATCCCAACCAACGCGCTTCCGGGTCAGGATCCTGAAATCGTTATGAAAACACTTGAAGGTCGCGGCTGGATCACCAACATAAAAGAGGGTGAGAACGGCGTCTGGACCTATGACAGAGTACCGATCCTCATCCAGTATGCAACCTATATCAAGAGAATCCTGACAAAGGGTGACTTTGGTATCGTAACCACCTATGGCGAATATCTTAACATGAACATTTGGAAGGTATTTGTCAGCCATCTTCCCCCCACAATACTCATCAACATTTATTCAACCCTCATCGGTGTACCGATCGGTCTCGGTTTGGGTATTTTGGCTGCGCTGAAAAAGAACAAGTGGCAGGACCAGCTTATCAATATTTTCATCATTCTTTTGATATCGGTTCCTTCCATCGTATTGGCTCTTATGATCCAGTACGTATTCTGCTTTAAGCTTGGTTGGTTCCCGCTGACGATGTCAACGAGCGACGAATACTTCACCTGGGAAGTATTCCGTTCCATGATCCCTGCAGTATTTGCTTTGTGTCTCGGCTCCATTGCCGGATATGCACGTTACACCCGCGCAGAGCTCTCCGAGGTGCTCACTGGAGAGTTTATGCTTTTGGCAAGAACAAAGGGTCTTACGAAGAGACAGGCTATCTATCACCATGCTATGCGTAACTCCATGGTAGTAATTTTCCCCTCGATACTCAGTGAGTTCATCTCGGTGCTTTCGGGATCGCTTATTATCGAGAAAATGTTCGGCATCAACGGTGTTGGCGGACTTTACCTGAACTCGATCACCTTCCAGGACTACGACTTCTTTATGTTGCTGTCGGGCTTCTACACACTCGTAAGCCTCACTGCCGGTATCGTTATCGATATCAGCTACGGCTTCATAGACCCGAGAATCAGAATGGGGGCTAAATAATGATAGATAAGTATGATATAAACAATATCCCGGCTGAAAAGTTTCAATTTGCGACAAAGAACGACTTGTATCATGACAGCAAATTCGAAACGAAGCCCGTAACCTATTTCCAGGGTGCGTTCCGCCGTTTCAGCAAGAACAAAGGTGCGGTCGTTGGCGGTATCGTAATTATGTGCCTTGTTCTTTTCGCAATAATCGCCCCCTTCTTCACACCTTTCCGGCCCGCATACTACGATATGATGTATTCGTACGTAACTCCAAAGAACGAGCTGTTTGCTAACAGCGGTATCAATTTTTGGGATGGCTGCAAGGTGAAGAACACCAACTACCTCGGTTATCTCAAAGATCTTGCTCTTGCTTCGGAAACGGGCAGAGAGGTCATCAAGGGCGGTAAATATACCGTCAGCGAGGACGGTTCGAACTATACCTACCGTTTCGACACCTATTACGGCGTTGGTTTCGGTAAATATAAGATCATTTCTCAGGAAGAATTCAACAAAATTCAGCAATATCAGAACGAAACCGGCAGACAGATCCTTTATCCCATAGTTGCTTTCTCGGAAAGAAACCAGATGCTTGAGAAGAACAAGTACGATGCAAATATCTACTACAAAGTTGAAAACCTCAAGGCATCCACTCTTCGTCCGAAGCTTGACAACAATGGCAATATCATCCCCAACTATTGGACTTACGAGGCAGATTCACCCTCCAATCTGGTGGCTGAGTATAACTCCTCCAGAATCGAGGGAGAAAACGGCTTTGAGAAAGACGGCAAGCAGTACTTCTATGCCTACGGCAGAAAAATTGACGGCGGTATCGAAGTAAGAGCCGAGTACTACGAGTACTATATCTACGAACACACCCAGATCAAGAAGGACGGAATCGATAAACCTCTCTTCCTGTTCGGTACTACCGAAACAGGTAAGGATATTTTCGCCTGCCTTGCATACGGTGCAAGATTCTCCTTCGTTTTCGCAACTGTAGTTGCTGCTGTAAACTTCATCGTCGGCGTTATATGGGGTTCGATCTCGGGCTATTTCGGCGGTAAGGTCGACCTGTTTATGGAGAGATTCTCCGAAATACTCGGTTCCGTACCGACAATGATCGTTATTACACTTTTGAAATATCATATGGGCTCTACCAGCCAGGCTTTGGTGCTCTTTATCGCATTCTTTGCGACGGGATGGATAGGCATGGCAGGCAGAACGCGTATGCAGTTCTACCGTTTCAAGAACCAGGAGTACGTTCTTGCGGCAAGAACACTTGGCGCGAGAGACGCCAGAATTATGTTCAAGCATATTTTCCCGAACGGTCTCGGCACCATAGTAACCAGCGTTGCTCTGGTAATCCCCTCTATGATCTATTCAGAAACCAGCCTTTCTTACTTGGGTATCATTAACCTTGAGGCAGGAAACACTACCAGTGTCGGTACTTTGATCGCCGCAGGTCAGAGATCCATTATGGCAAATGCCGGATACGTTGCTCTCTTCCCCTGCATGTTCCTGGTACTTTTGATGCTCAGCTTCAACTTGTTCGGCAACGGATTGCGCGATGCATTTAACCCGTCGCTCAGAGGATCGGAGGATTAAGCATGAATAAAGAAGTTAAATTATCAGTCAATAATCTGAGGATCTCCTTCCGTACCGACGCAGGTAAGGTACAGGCAGTACGAGATATTTCTTTTGATCTTTACAAGGGCGAGACCCTTGCAATCGTTGGAGAATCCGGATCGGGTAAGTCTGTTACCTCTAAGGCGATCATGGGTATTTCCGCCGTAAACGCCATCCATGAGGGCGGCGAGATACTCTATGACGGACAGGATCTCGTTCGTATTCCCGAGGAGGAGATGCACAAGCTTCGCGGCGATAAAGTCGCAATGATCTTCCAGGATCCCCTGTCCTCTCTTAACCCCATTATGCGAATCGGTAAGCAGATCACCGAGGCAATGCTTCTTAAGAACAAGGCAAACCGTAAGGAAGGTCGCATAACCTTCAACCAAACACTTGCTACCTTGTCCGATATGATGAAAAAGGCTCTTGCCGAGGGTTCTGATGCAAAAGTTTCGGTTGAAAACGTTGAAAAATATATCAAAACTTTTGATAGTTTCAACATTCAGGCAATCAACCTTGAAAACAGCTACAATGCGGCACGTACCGCTGCAGAGGAAATGATCGCAACGATCGAGGACCTTCTCTTCCTCACCGAAAAGAAGCAGAAGATCGACGTCGTTGCAACACTCAAGCTGATCTCCCGCAAGCTCGGTGAGATAGACGATAAATACTTCATTTCGACCTATGAGGAGGCTCTCTTGGCGCACGTTGACGCTCTTGATCGGGTATTGCGTGCCGAAAAGAAGAAGGTCAAGCTCTCCGATTCCGTCAAGAAGCTCGTCGGTGCAGGAGCATCCAAGATCGAAGCATCTCCCGAAACTGTAGAAGTGCTCGAAGCACTCAAGAAAACAGCACAGGATCTTCTCGCACTGCCCCAATACAATTTCTTCCGAATCGGTTACTATGTCTACACGCATCCCAAGACCGATCTCAGCCGTATGCCTGCAGACGAGGCAAACGAAATGGCTCTGAAGTTCCTCAACGCAGACTTCCTTGATTCCTTTATCGCTCTCGAAAAGATTGCCGTTCAGTATTCCTTTAACAAATCTCTTGAAAATAAGAAGAAAGCTATCGCAGCACTTCAGAAGGCGATCGATTTCTTCAAAGCAGGTGGATTTACCGAGCAGGATGCAGATGCTCTTTGCAAGAGCGTAAACAAGAGCGTTCTCGCGTCGATCGACCCGCTTGCAGTTATCAAGGATAACGTAGCATACACCTTTGGCGGCGCTTTTGAAAGAGAAATTGAGAAGTACTTCTTCTATATGAAGAACAATCCCAAGGAAGAGGCTCGATTTGCGCGTCAGACCGCCAAGAGAGAGGCTCTGCTTGCAAAGGGCAAAAAGGTTGACTGGAAGGTCATTCCTAAGTCCGTCATCGAACCCGAGGTGCAGATCGAATCGATCGTTTCGGTTCTCACCCGTGTTATGAACCGCTTCCAGGCGGACGTTGCCACTGCAGACAGCTTTGATGCAGACAAGAGATGTATCGAGATCATCGATTACCTCAAAACAAAGGCATCGCAGGTCGTTTATACCCTTACCAAGCAGATCGCAAAGGAAAAGGCTATCAAGCTTATGGAAGAGGTTGGTATTCCTGAGGCAAGAATGCGTTACAGACAGTATCCGTTTGAGTTCTCGGGCGGTATGCGTCAGCGTATCGTAATCGCCATCGCGCTTTCGGCTAACCCCGATATCCTTATCTGCGACGAGCCGACAACGGCACTTGACGTTACTATCCAGGCTCAGATCCTTGAGCTTATCAACAAGCTTAAGCGCGAGCATAATCTTTCCATTATCTTTATCACACACGACCTCGGCGTCGTTGCCAATATGGCAGACAGAATTGCCGTTATGTATGCAGGTAAGATCGTAGAGTACGGCACATCGGAAGAGGTATTCTATAATCCTCAGCATCCCTACACTTGGGCGTTGCTTTCCTCTATGCCTGACCTTGACACCAATGAGAAGTTGGATGCGATTCCCGGTACACCTCCGAATATGATCTATCCTCCCGTTGGCGATGCGTTTGCTGAAAGAAACAAATATGCAATGGAGATAGACTTTGAGATGCAGCCTCCTATGTATGAGGTTTCTCCCACACATTATGCTGCAACCTGGCTGCTCCACCCCAATGCACCTAAAGTGGAAATTCCCAAGATCATTACCGAGCGAATCAAGCGAATGAAAGAAAGAGGAGGCAACCATGGAGAATAATCGTGAAGTATTGTTAAAAGTGGACCATCTTTGCCAGTATTTCCGCTTGGGACGTAAGGATCTTAAGGCGGTTGATGACGTAAGCTTTGAGATTAAAAAGGGCGAGACCTTCGGTCTTGTCGGTGAGTCCGGTTGCGGAAAAACAACCACAGGACGTTCTATCATCAAGCTGTATAATATTACCTCGGGTAACGTATACTTCAAGGGTCAGAGAATCGGCGCGGGAACACGTTCCTACAAGGATGCGATCAAACAGGCAAAAAAGGACCTTGAAGATAAGAAGATCTCTAAGCAAGAGTATGATGCTATCGTTGAAAAGAACAAAGCACTCATCCGGGATGCAAAGTTCGATAGCAAGGCAGTAGACAAGCAGTATGCCGAATCACTCGTCAAGGCCCTGGAGGAAGAGTACTCTAAAAAATTCCGCGCTGCTAAAAACGACACCGAACTCAGAGCGCTCAAAAAGGAATTCAAGAACAAGGTCCGTGTAGCGAAGAAGAGCAAGCTCATCACACAGATACAGATGATCTTCCAGGATCCTATCGCTTCTCTCGATCCCCGTATGAAGGTACGTGATATTATCGCGGAGGGACTTGTTTTTAACGGTGACACCGATAAGGATTATATCAACGAAAAGGTCTATGAGATCCTTGAGACAGTTGGACTTGTGCGCGAGCATGCAGACCGTTATCCCCACGAGTTCTCGGGCGGTCAGCGTCAGCGTATCGGTATCGCGAGAGCGGTTATTATGCAGCCCGAAATGATCATCGCCGACGAGCCGATCTCCGCACTTGACGTATCGATTCAGGCACAGGTAATCAACCTGCTCAACGACCTCAGAGATCGTTTGGGACTTACCATTCTCTTCATCGCGCACGACTTGTCGGTCGTTAAATACTTCTCCGACAGAATCGGCGTTATGTACTTCGGAAAAATGGTCGAGCTTGCGGATTCGGACGAGCTCTTCAAGAATCCCCTGCATCCTTATACGAGATCGCTTCTTTC
The DNA here is from genome assembly GCA_045535375.1 of Eubacteriales bacterium. GTDB lineage: Bacteria > Bacillota > Clostridia > Oscillospirales > CAG-272 > CAG-390. The sequence continues at coordinate 1,073 of JAZSLM010000028.1, read as the reverse complement.
GGCAATTCCGTTGCCCGACCCCGTATATGAAAAGCAGCGTACGAGAATTCACTACAACCCCATCGCCGCACACGATTATTCGGTAGATACTCCTTCGTTCCGCGAGATCACTCCCGGACACTTTGTACACTGCAACGACGCTGAAGAGGAAACATACAAGCAGATGGTTAAGTAACAGGACGGACGGTTTACAGTGAAACAGAATAATAAAGTAAAGTTAACCAAATATGCTATTTGTTTTGCAATTGAAATACTCATCGCGTTTTTCGTGATCTGGTCGAAAGGCTTTTTCACGCAAAGCACAGCGGTAAATATTCAGATCTTGGCAGACGCTTTCTTCGTTTCGGGTATATTGATGACACTCTTTGCGGGAATGCTCTTCGTCAGCGGCGAGGGCGCTCTGATAGGTATTGGATTCGTTCTCCGAAACGTCGTACTTGCTTTTGTCCCGATGGGAAGAGCAAAGCACGAGCGATATATCGATTACCGCGCGCGCAAACTCGGCGCTGCCAAAAAGCAAGAGAACAGCAGTATTCTGGTAACAGGACTTTTCTTCCTTATCATTGGAGTCATTCTGACGCTTATATGGTATGTAAAGTTTTATAACGTATAAAACGATACCGCCACCGTGAATTCCATCATACGGCGTTTCGAAACTGAATCAAATATGTTAGCCTGACCGAGCGTTGCTTGGTCAGGCTTTCTTTTGAAATCGCTCTCTTCCTCTCAAATCAACTACAAAAAAACTCTGTGAAGCTCCGGAGATCATTCTCAACTGTTCCCTCTTTTCTTAACCATAAAATTCAGTAAAAAACTTTCAAAAAATCGAATTATACGAAATATTTTTTTCATTTACCTATTGACAAACCGTTCCATTTGTGGTATAATATTATCCGTTGCTGAAACGGTGCATTAAAGCACTGCTTCATAACTCATCATGGGAGCATAGCTCAGCTGGGAGAGCATCTGCCTTACAAGCAGAGGGTCATAGGTTCGAGCCCTATTGTTCCCACCATGATGGCCCGGTAGCTCAGTTGGTTAGAGCGCCAGCCTGTCACGCTGGAGGTCGTGGG
>JAZSLM010000127.1:0-16138 GCA_045535375.1 Eubacteriales bacterium | reverse complement strand
GTTCTTTCGGGAGTCGGTACCGCTATCCTTGACGGCGCAGAGGAGACTGTGAACGCAGGCGAATGCCACTACTGCCCCAAGGGTCACACACACAGCTTTATAAACAAAGGCAAAAAGGATCTCGTATTCTTTGCCGTTGTTCCCCAGCAATGATAAAATCAGTTGAAATTTTCGGAGCGAACCGGCTTTCCGAAGTCAACAGGAGCAGAATCGCTTGCCGTGGATTTGTCGTAAAAGACGGAAAGATTCTGATCTGCCACGAAATTGTGGACAAGCAATTCTTCTCCCCGGGCGGAGGAATTGAAAAAGATGAAACGCTTGAGGAATGCTGTGTAAGAGAGATCTGTGAAGAAACAGGTATACTTACCAAAGTAAGCAGTCACATCATCACGGTTAATGAATATTACGAGGATTGGAAATTCATTACGCACTATTTCATTTGCGAAGCCGTCGGAGAGGCCAAGACTCACCTAACAAAAGAAGAGGTCAGCCGCGGTCTCGTTCCCGAATGGGTGGATATTGAATTCATCCGCGATCTCTGGTCACGCCACGATGAATTCAAGCGCGAGGAAACACGCGGCTCGTATCTCCGCGAATACACCGCTCTCTGCGAATATTTTGAGGTAACAAAATGAAATTCATATCATGGAACGTAAACGGATTCCGCGCGTGTCTTGAAAAGGGATTCGGCGATTTCTTTGCCGAGCAGAATGCCGATTTTGTCTGCATTCAGGAAACAAAAATGCAACCGGGGCAAGCTGATTTTAAGCCCGACGGATATTATCAGTATTGGTACAGCGCGGAAAAGAAAGGCTATTCGGGTACGGCGATCTTCGCCAAGCACGAGCCGATATCGGTCGCATACGGCATCGGCATTCCCGAACACGACACCGAGGGGCGTGCGATCACGCTTGAATATGAGGATTTTTATCTGCTCTGCGTTTACACACCAAACGCACAGCGCGAGCTTGCCCGTCTTGATTACAGAATTTCCTGGGAGGATGCTCTGCGTAGATATATCAAGTCACTCGATGAAAAGAAACCAGTCATATATTGCGGTGACCTCAACGTCGCGCACAACGAGATCGACCTAAAAAATCCAAAAACAAACCGTCAGAGCGCGGGATTTTCGGATGAAGAACGCGGTAAATTCACCGAGCTTCTCGAAAGCGGATTTACCGATACCTTCCGCACGCTCTATCCCGACAAGATCGAATATTCCTGGTGGAGCTATATGTTCTCAGCCCGCGCAAAGAACGTTGGTTGGCGCATCGACTACTTTGTCGTATCTAACCGCTTATTTGACCGTGTTAAGGACAGTTTTATCCTCACAGAAGTGATGGGCAGCGATCATTGCCCCGTCGGAATAATACTGGAGTAAACAATGATTTTTGAAAAAGCGATAATCAACACATATAAGCAGAATATCTGCATCCGCCAGGACGGGAATCCGCTTCTGCATTATTACTCGGTTTCGGATTTTCCGGGGCTTCAGCGGACACCTTTTGATTTTGAAGGCAACGCAGGACAAAAATTGCAGGGATACTATTATTACTATTCTTCTCCCCGCAAGGACAGACTCATCATTTTCGATCACGGAATGGGATGCGGTCACGTTGCATACCTTAAGGAGATCGAGCTTATCGCGCGTCGCGGATACACCGTTTTCACATACGATCACACGGGATGCCTTGAATCCGAGGGGGAAAATATTGTCGGATTCGCGCAGTCGCTCTGCGACCTTGATTACGCCGTTAACGCGCTTCATTCCGCAAAGGAATACGGGGATGTAAAATTCACAGTCATCGGACACAGCTGGGGCGGCTTTGCGGCGCTCAATATCCCGGCTCTTCATCCCGAGATCGAATCCTGCGTCTCGCTTTCGGGATTTATCGGTGTCGAGCGGATGATCGAGCAATTTTTCTCGGGGATCCTCAAATTCTACCGCCCGGCGGTACTCCGTCTTGAGCACGAGTCCAACCCTATGTATTCCCTCATCGACGCGCGCAAGAGCTTGAAAAATTCAAAGAGCCGAATCCTTTACATAGCGTCCGACAACGATCCGACCGTCAAGACCGCATATCATTTCGACACGCTCAAAAAGGCACCTCCCGAAGGTGTCAACATCGAATTCTGCCTTGTCGAAGGTAAGCTTCACAACCCGAATTACTCGAAAAACGCGGTAGAAGAACTTGCAAAAATGAGCGCAGCGATGACCGAAGGACTCAAGAAAAAGGCATTCGAAACTCCCGAGTCGGTAGATAAATTCCGTACTTCCTGGAACTGGGAAAAGATCACCGAGCAGGATGAAGTACTCTGGAACAAGATCTTTGATTTCATCGAAGGAGAATGCAAATAATGACCGAAGTATCAAAATTTGTTTTTGACAACTTTCACATAAGAAAGACGAAGAAGCAAAAGGACGGATTCATTGACTATATCTGCAAATTCGCAGAAGAACACGGTTATGCCGCTAAAGTAGAAAAGGGCTCGTGCGGCGCTAAAAACATCGTTATCGGAAACCCCGACAGCGCAAAAGCTGTCTATACCGCGCACTACGATACCTGCCCCCGTCTTCCTTTTCCGAACTTCATAACGCCGAAGAATCTTTTCTATTACCTCGCATATCAGATCCTTATCACCCTGCTTTTGCTCGTTGTTCTCTTTTTGGCAGCCTTCGGATTTTCAACCGTCTCGGATATGATCTGCTCCGCGCTTGATTTGAGCACCGAACTTACCGAGCTTTTATCCTTTTATGCCTGGATGGCGGGGTATTTTCTCTTCTTCTTCCTTTTTCTGGCGGGACCTGCCAACAAGCACACGGCTAACGACAACACCTCGGGTGTCATCACTCTGATCGAGATAATGCAGGCACTTCCCGAAGACAAGCGAAATGATATTGCTTTTGTCTTCTTTGACCTCGAAGAAATGGGACTTTTCGGTTCATCCGGCTTTGCTTCGAAGCACAAAAAGACGATGAAGGACAAGCTTCTTCTCAACTTCGACTGCGTTTCGGACGGCTCGACGATCCTTTTTGCCGTAAAGAATGCCGCGAAAAAGTATATTCCCGCGCTCGAAAAAAGCTTCGCTCCGAATGAAAAATTCACCGTTGATATCGCGTCTAAGGGTGTTTTCTACCCCTCCGACCAGGCGAATTTCAAGGCAGGTGTCGGCGTTGCGGCACTTAATTACTCAAAAAAGCTCCGCACGCTCTATATGGACAAGATACACACAAAGAACGACACCGTTTTCACCGAGGAAAACATCGAATTTCTCACCGACGGCGCCGTCAAACTCACTTATGAACTTTGATAGCATGGATATCAGGAAATTTGTTTTACCAAACGACAAAAACGGCAAGCCGATGAACGAAAAATTCAGGCGGGAATATATTTTCTTCAAGGTAAGATTCAATAATTTCCGCGAAGTCAGCACATCGACTGCAAACGAAGTCCTCGACCGTGAGGAATGGGAGGAATGCGAAGCCGTGCTCTGCCTGCCGGATTCCTATTCCGAGACGGGCGAAGAAACGCCCCTCATCCTCTCCTGCCACGGCGCGGGAAGCACGGTAAGCGAAGAAAAATGCATGATAGGCGGTATTCCCTACGCCGTTGCGTGCCTTCGCGCGGGCTTTGCCGTGCTCGATATCAGCGGGACCGAGCCGCACGGCGTCACCCTCGGCTGTCCCGAGCATGTCTTCGCGCTCTACAAGGCATACCGCCATGCGGTAAAGAATTATAATCTTACCGAGCGAGTGCTCCTTGCGGGAAATTCGATGGGCTCGCAGACCGTGATAAACTTTGCGAACACCTTTCCCTCTCTCGCCGTTGCTCTCGGAGTTTTCAATCCCGGACTCAGCCTCGAGAGCGTAAAGATCGGCGATCACGTCTGTCGGAATCCTTGGGACAGAGTCACAGCAGACGGCAACGCATACCGAAAGAAAATCGTAAAATACTTCCGCTTCCCCTCCGAGGAATGGTGCGAGGCAAACACTTTGGGCTTTAACCCCTACCGTACCCGTTCCTTCGTAAATCCCGATGGCCAACGCGCCGTCATCCCGCCCTGTCCCGTCAAGATATGGCAGGGCGAAGACGATATGACCGTCGATCCCGTCATGACAAGGGAATATTACGACTCGATCCGCCGCGCGGGATGCTATGCCGAATTGCATATTGTCGAGGGAATCAAGCACAAGGTTGTTCCAGTTATGCAAAAAGAACTGCTTGTGTGGTTCCGGAGATTTATTTAACCGAATATTGACGCCGACCGCAAAAAAGTCGGCGTCTTTGTTTTCAAATTATGACTAAAGTATTGAAAATTCACCACAAAAATGCTATAATATTCGTAAATATATAAGTATATGCAACTCGGAGTCACTATGAAACATATAAAGCATATAATAAAAGCCGTCTTGGGCGTGGGATTGCTGATGTCGGTTGCGTTTTTTGCTTCTTGCACTGATGCAAATAATCCAACAGTCACTACCGAATCGGAGGAAGAAACAACTATGTATATCAACCCGGAAGACAACTACGAAGGCACTTTGAGAATCGAAGAAAGTGCTGACGGCAAGACAGCAACGATCTCCTATATGCTGAACGGCGAAAAAGTTTCTTACACTGTTCCGAATAACGCGAATTATCTTTCGGGCGGATTCGCCGCAACCGATGACGTCGGACGCGAGCTTCCCACCTCGCTGACAACCGGAATTTACGGCTCGAACGGTGAAAAGTACGTTGGTATCTTCTACTTTCTCTGGCACGGCGAACACGGTGACGACGGCGTGTTCGATCTGCAGAAGATAATGGACAAATACGGTGATCTCGCCAAGGATGCAAATGCCAAGGATCCCGAAACCGGCAGAAAGATTTACGGCAACGTCGGCACGATGCATTGGTTCGCCGAACCGCTTTACGGATATTATTACGCATCGGACTCCTGGGTCATCCGCAAACATATGGAATTGCTTGCCAACGCAAACGTGGATTTTCTCTATTTTGACGTCACAAACGCCTATATTTACAAGGACAATGCGCTCAAGGTAATGAAGATCTGCCACGAGCTTAATGAGCAGGGATACGACGCGCCGCAGGTAGTTTTCTACACCAATTCGAACTCCAAGGGAGTTATGAAACAGCTTTACGATGAGATCTATTCGAAGGATCTCTACCCCGACACCTGGTTTTACGTTGACGGAAAGCCCTGCATCATCGGTGTTGAGGAAGGCAATATAAATAACTTCTTCACCGTCAAGGCTGCGCAGTGGCCAAACGAGGGTTACAAGGAAAACGGCTGGCCCTGGATGGATTTCGAATGGCCGCAGCGGATCTTCAGCGACAAAAACGGCAATCCGAGCGCCATCAGCGTTTCTATCGCACAGCACAATAGATCCATAACATTCTCGGATTCCTCGCTTTACGGCTACGCTTATAACCGAGGAAGAAGCTTTAATGCTGCCAAGGATGACAATATCTCGATGGAAGCCTACCGTGCCGCATTTGATGCCGATAATTCGATCACGAATCTCGGTCTGAACTTCCAGGCACAGTGGGACCGTGCGATCTCATCGGGTGTTCCCTACGTTCTCGTCACGGGTTGGAACGAATGGGTTGCGCAAAGGCAGGACGGTCAGCTTCACCGTGGCGACGCAAGCTTCGTTCATTTTGTCGATACTGCTTCGACGGAATTCTCGCGCGACGCGGAAATGATGCGCGGAGGATATTTTGACAACTATTATATGCAGTTGATCTCAAATATTCAGACTCTCAAAGGCTCCGCTCCCGTCATCGTTCAGGATGCAAGAAACAAGATAGATCTCGGGTCCTCTTTCGATCAGTGGAAGAAGGTCATCGTTTCCTATACCGATCCCGAAGGTGATACCCGCGAGCGTCAGTCGAAATCCTTCGGCGGCAAGGTCCTTCGCGACCGCACGGGCAACAACGATATTGTTGAAGCAAAGGTAACGAACGACACAGAAAAGCTTTATTTCTACGTCAGATGCGCCAAGGATATCTCGGAATTCAATACCGAAAACTCGTGGATGCAGTTGTTTGTCAATACAAACAATAACGCCACCGACGGCTGGTACGGATACGATTACCTCATCAACGCCCGTCCCGAGAGCACGGATAAAACCACGGTTGCCACCTGCTCCTCAAACGGCGGAGTGCTTGAAACCAAGGAGATCGGAAAAGTCTCTTACCGTATAGAAGGCGCGGAAATGATGATCGAAATTCCGCTTTCAATGCTTGGAATCGAAAATTACAACGAAATTTACGTCGAATTCAAATGGGCGGATGCCGATCAAAAAACCAAATACACGACCATTGAGGATTTCTACCTCTACGGAGACGTTGCCCCTCTCGGCAGACTGAATTGGATCTATCAGAATTATATTCCCGAAGCGGAATAAGGAGTAAAAAATGAAAATCATCATCGTTGGATGCGGCAAGATCGGAAAAAGTCTTGCGGAAAATCTTGTAAACGAAGGACACGACGTTGCTGTCATAGATAAATCTCCCGCGGTTATCGAAGAAGTAACAAATGCATACGACGTTATCGGTCTTTGCGGTATCGGAACCGACTGCGAGGTGCTTTCGGAGGCAGGTGCGGCACGCGCGGATATCGTTATCGGCGTCACGGGCTCGGACGAGCTCAATATGCTTGCATGCTTTATAGCCAGAACTCTCGGTGCCAAAAACACGGTTGCGCGTATCCGCGACCCCGAATATAACGATAAGAGCCTCGGCTTTATGGTAGGACAGCTTCAGCTTTCCGCGGCGCTCAACCCCGAAGCATCTGCGGCACACACTATCGCAAGCATCCTCAAATTCCCATCGGCAGTCAATATTGAAACGTTTGCTTCAAGAAGATTCGAGATCGTCGAGATGATCCTTGACGAAGACTCGCCTCTTATCGGCAAAAATATGATCGACCTGAGAAAGCACAGTCCCGGCAAATTCCTTATCTGCTCGGTGCTTCGCGAAAACGAGGTCATAATTCCCGACGGACGGTTTGAGCTTCGAGGAGGCGACCGTATTGCCCTCACCGCGGCACCGCTCGAGATCGGCAAGTTGCTGCGCAGTTTCGGTCTTATCACAAGGAAAGCAAAAAACATAATGATCCTCGGCGCAAGCAGGATCGCTTACTATTTGTCACAGTCGCTCCTCGCCTCGGGCAACAAAGTAACCGTTATTGACAAGGATCCGAAGAGGTGTGAGGAGTTCGCCGAATCACTCGAGGGAGTCACCGTCATCTGCGGCGACGGAGCAGATCAGGATATGCTGATCGAAGAAGGTCTTGCCCAGAAGGACGCTTTCGTTTCGCTGACGGGATTTGACGAAAACAATATTCTTATTTCCTATTTTGCCTCATCGCAGAACGTGCCGAAGGTCATAGCCAAAGTCAATCGCCCCGAGTTTTATCCTATTGCGGGCAAGCTTGGCATCGACACGATAATCTCACCCATCCAAACGGTAGCCGACGAGGTGGTGCGTTATGCGCGTGCGCTTCAGAATTCGGTCGGAAGCAACGTGGAAAAGCTTTACAAGATCATGGACGGTAAAGCAGAGGCACTTGAATTCAACGTGAGCGCCGATTTCAGCCACGCAGGCAAAGCACTCAAAGAAATAAAGTTCAAGCCAAACATTCTTATCGCGGGCATACTGCGGGGTCGCCGTCCGATAGTTCCGAGCGGTGACGACGTCATTATGCCGGGTGACAAGGTAATCGTTATCGCCGCAAACCACCGTCTTTACGACCTTTCGGATATAATCGAATAATCGGAGGCGGAATATGAATCGCAGAATGGTTTTTTATACCGTCGGGCATATTGCCATGGCGGAGGCGGCGCTGCTTTTGCTGCCCGCTCTGATATCTCTGATCTATCTTGAAAAAAGCGGCGTATCTTTTCTTATCACCGCCGCGCTTTCGGTTGCCGTGGGTGCATTGCTTATTCTGTTTTTCAAACCGAAAAGCAGATTGATTTACGCAAAAGAAGGCTTTGCCATCGTCGCATACGCCTGGCTGCTTATGTCGGCTGTCGGTGCGCTTCCCTTTGTTATCGGCGGGGCTATTCCATCATACGTTGACGCCTTTTTTGAAACGGTAAGCGGCTTCACCACAACGGGTGCATCAATTCTCACCGACGTTGAAGCACTTGACAACTGTATGCTCTTCTGGCGCAGTTTCACACACTGGATCGGAGGAATGGGAGTTCTCGTACTGGTCACCGCAGTAGTTCCCAATATCGCGGACAGATCGCTCAATATCCTCAAAGCCGAAATGCCGGGTCCGACAGTCGGCAAGCTCGTGCCTCGTTCGCGCGATACGGCAAAAATTCTTTATATCATTTATTTCGGAATGACCGCGATTCTCACCGTCCTTCTCATTGCGGGCGGTATGCCGATATTTGACAGCGTGGTTCACGCGTTCGGCACTGCGGGAACCGGCGGATTCGGCATCAAAGCGGACAGTATTGCCTCATATTCGCCCTATCTTCAATGGGTAATAACAACCTTTATGTTCCTTTTTGCCATCAATTTCAACCTCTACTATCTGATATTGATCGGCAAATTCCGAGCAGTACTAAAAAGCGATGAGCTTTGGTTCTTCGTTTCTCTTGTACTCACATGTGTATTGGCAATAACGCTGAATATTCTGCCGATGTATGAAAGCTTTTCCGATTCCTTAAGACTGGCGGCGTTTCAAGTCAGCTCTATAGTGTCAACAACGGGATATGCAACCGCAGACTTCAATCTCTGGCCCGGACTTTCAAAATCCCTGTTGCTGCTTTTGATGTTCGTTGGAGGCTGTGCGGGTTCAACCGGAGGAGGACTTAAAGCCGTGAGAGTGGTTATTCTTATCAAATCTATAAAAAAGGAGCTCAAAAGGCTTCTCCATCCCCGTTCAGTAAAATCGGTTATGTCCGAAGGAAAGAAGCTTGATGATGAAACGCTGAACGGAGTAACCTCCTATTTTGCCGTATATACCGTGTGTATTATGATAGTTTTCATTCTTCTGTCTTTCGAGTCTTTCGGATTTGAAACGAATTTTACGGCTACCGTCGCGTGCTTCAACAATATAGGCCCCGGATTTGCAGACGTCGGTCCCGCATCAAGCTTTGCCGAATATTCCGCATTCTCAAAGATAGTTCTGTCCTTTGCAATGCTTCTCGGAAGACTCGAGGTTTTCCCGCTTCTGCTCGGACTGAATCCCCTCATCTGGAAAAAGACAAAAGGAAACTGATATGACGAATGAAAAGATAATGCAGATCGCACTTCAGCAATCTGCTTACGACTACAATTGCTCCCCGGAAGATTTCCTTAAAGAAGAGCATGTACTGACCGTATCGGTTCAAAACTCCAAAGCGCGAAAGTATCTGAGCCTTCCGTATGAATGCGCTCTCGTCAGCTACGGTAACAACGTGGTGGCACAAACGAGTAAAAAACTGACGGAAACTGTGCGGGATTATTTGAACAAATACATCGTTGCACACTCGCTTGAAACGCCGAACGTGCACGTTCTTGATGAAATGCTTTTACCATATCATCTCAAGGTCTGCTTCACTGCTGTATATTATCTGCCCGATATAGACAGACTGCGCGAACTTCCCTGCCCTTACGAAATGCGAGTTCTTCATCAGGAAGATTTCACGGATCTGTATCTTCCCGAATGGAGCAATGCTCTTTGCGAGAAGCGAAAAAAGCTTGACGTTCTCGGTGTCGGCGCTTACGATAACGGCAAGCTCGTCGGTCTTGCGGGATGCTCCGCCGACTGTGAGGATATGTATCAGATCGGCATTGACGTTCTTCCCGAATACCGCAGGCAAGGCATAGCAAAGGCGCTGACGAGCAAGCTTGCGCTCGAGATACTGAAACTCGACAAAGTACCCTTTTACTGCACCGCGTGGTGCAATATCAAATCCGCGCGAAACGCGTTCAAATGCGGCTTTGCCCCTGCCTGGGCGGAGCTGACCGCACGCGATATAGATTTCGTAAACGAATTCAACAGAGGATTAAAATTATAAGGAGAAAAGTTATGAAAAAACTCAATCTCGCAATTATCGGACAAGGCAGAAGCGGTAAAAACATTCACGGAAAGTATTACCGCAGCAAGGACAATCTTTATTACGACGTAAAATACGTTGTTGACGCGGATGAATTCCGCAGAGGCGTTGCCGAGGAGATCTATCCCGGCTGCAAGACTTTCGCGGACTACCGCGAGCTTTTCGAGCTTGACGACATTGATCTTGTGGTAAACTCCACATATTCCGAAATGCACTATCCGATCACCAAGGACCTTCTGCTTCACGGCTTCAACGTGCTCGTTGAAAAGCCCTTCGGACGCACCCGCTACGAATGCGACGAGCTTATCAGGATCGCAAAGGACAAGGATCTTACCCTCGCGGTATTCCAACAGACCTTCCTTGCCCCCTTCTACCCCTTTGCTTACGAGCTTACCAAGTCCGGCAAGCTCGGTGAGATCAAGCAGATCAGCATCCGCTACAACAATTTCGCTCGCCGTTGGGACTGGCAGACCCTGCAGAAAAAGTGCGCGGGCGGTGTTTACAACACCGGTCCCCATCCGATCGGACTTGCGCTCGGATTCCTTGATTTTGACGAAAACTCCCGCGTAGTTTACAGCAAGCTCGGATGCGCGCTGACAAGCGGCGACTCGGATGACTTCGCGAAGATCATTATCGATACTCCGAACAAGCCCCTCGCTGATATTGAAGTCACCTCTATCGACGCTTTCTCGAATTATAACGTCAAGATCCTCGGCACCCGCGGATGCTTCAAGTGCACTCCCACGGCTTACAATATGACATACATCGTTGACGGCGAAAATCCCGAAAAGCCGGTTTGTGATACATTCATCAAGAATGATGCGGGCGAACCCATCTACTGCTCCGAAAAGCTCGTCAAGCACGAAGAAGAAGGAAAGTTTGAAGGTACGGCATTCGACGTCGGCACCGCTTCGCTCTACGAACAGCTCTACTACAAGATCACCGAGGGCAAGCCAATGACCGTCACCCCCGAAATGGCGGCGGCTGTTATAGGTGTAATCGAAACCGTACACGCGCAGAATCCTCTCCCCCTCAAGTATTAAGGAGTCACAAAAATGAAAAAGATTGCTATTCTCGGCTGTGAAAATTCACACGCCAATGCTTTTTTGAAGTTCATTAAGGAAAAGGAAGAATTTGCGGATATCGAATGCATCGGCGTTTACAGCGTCGACTCTGCGGCTTCGGAAAAACTGCGCGACACGTTTGGTGTTCCCGTTCTTGAAAACTACGACTCGGCGGTCGGCGAGATCGACGGTCTTATCATCACCGCGCGACACGGAGGAGATCATTATAAATTTGCCAAGCCCTATATCGAAAGCGGCATTCCGATGTTCATCGACAAACCGATCACGGTCAGCGAAGACGAGGCTGTTGAATTTATGCGCGAGCTCAAAGCGCGCGGAACAAGAATTTCGGGCGGCTCGTCGCTCAAGCAGGACGTTTACGTTTCCGAGCTGAAGGCAGACGCGCTCGCTGAGGCATCGGGCAAGACCCTCGGCGGCTTCGTCCGCGCGCCCTATCAGGCGGAGAACGCTTACGGTGGATTCTATTTCTACGCTCAGCATCTTGTCGAAATGGTCTGCGAGATCTTCGGCAGATTCCCGAAATCCGTTGAAGCAAAGCAAAACGGCAAGACCATAAACGTGCTTTTCCACTACGATAATTACGATTGCGTCGGACTTTTCTGCGACGGCTCGTACGTCTACTACGCCGCAAGGATGGCTGAAAAAGCGTCGAAATCCTTTGAGATCCCCACGACGACCGACTGGTATTACCGCGAGTTCAAGGAATTTGCCGAGATACTCGACGGCGGCGCGCAGACCTGCACGCATGAGGAATTCATCTCGCCCGTCTTCATTATGAACGCCATTATGCGCTCGCTTGAAAGCGGAAAGACCGAAGACCTCCCCGAGATCAAGGTGTAATTATGGCAAATATCATTATTTCTGCATTTGCCGACGAATATTCGGATTCTTTTGAGGAACAGCTTCAAGGCCTCTGCAAGCTCGGCATATCTCATATCGAGATACGCCATGTGAACAAGAAGAATGTTTCGATTCTTACCAAGACGGAAGTTCTTGAAGCCAAAGAGCTTCTTGACCGCTACGGAATCAAGGTCTCCGCGATAGGCTCGCCCCTCGGCAAGATCAGGCTCGACGGCGACATTGACGGTCATATAGAAACCGCACGTCGCGTTTTTGAGTATGCGGGTATCCTCGGTGCGGAATTCGTCAGAGTTTTCAGCTTCTACGCGCCTGCGGGAAAGAGTATCCTCGATATGAAGGACGAAGCCTTCTCCGCCCTCTCTAGACTTCTCGAAGCCGCGCGAGAATACGGAGTAGTTCTCTGCCACGAAAACGAGGCGAAGATCTACGGTGACGTTCCCGAGCGCTGCCGCGAGCTGCTCGATGCATTCCCCGACCTTATGTGCGTTTACGATATGGGTAATTTCGTTCTAGAGGGAGTCGATCCCTATCCCGAATCCTACCGCCTGCTCAAAGACCGCATCGCGTACTTCCACATAAAAGACGCCCTCGCGGCGGGAGCAATCGTACCTCCCGGCTGCGGCGAGGCAAAGATCGCGGAGATACTTGCAGAGCATAAAAAATATGCGGACAGCGACTTTTTCGTGTCGCTTGAGCCACACCTCGAGCTCTTCTCGGGACTCAACGCCCTCGTCGGACGTTCTTTCGAGAATCCCTATAAATATCCCGATGCCAAAACAGCTTTTACAGATGCTGCGGAGAAGTTGAAGAAATTGATATAACAACAAACACCACGGACGAAAATCCGTGGTGTTTACGTTTATTGATAAGTTATACTGATTTACGAGCCGCTATTATCATATTAAAAAATCAAAACGACTTTACACTGTCATCCTGAGCGAAGCGTAGCGGAGCCGAAGGATCTCACGAAGTGGGTCAATTATCACTATGCTTTGAATCAAATCAATGTAACCAAAATAATAGTTTACATTGATAAAATTCACATCAGACTCAGAAGTTTGCCCGGCTTCGCCGAGATCCTTCGACTGCGCTCAGGATGACAGCGCAGTTTTGTTTAATATGAATTGTGAAATCGGCATCCCGTACGATAGTTTTGGTGCTGAACTTGCTATCCTTCCGACTTTTCCGGCTTATACGCATATTTTTCGAGCCTCTTTACTGCGGCATCGTATCGAGGGTCGGAACGGAGGCCGTCAAGATCTTGATCGGTTGTGATCCATTCGAGCATACATTGTGAGTTGTTTCCGTCTTCTTCTGGTATCAATCCACCTGCGGAACGACCGCGCAACGGCAAAGAGGTATATTTTTTGTCATCGCCGTAGGTATCAGTATGAACAGCAAAGTCTATTCCCTTTTCGAGCCAGTAGAAGAACTTGTCATAGTCTTTTTCTTTCAAATAAGCACCGACAAATGAACTGCAAGCCTGGTTTCCGTCTTGTGCCCTGGAACAGTAATCACCGTCAGGATATATGAAATCAAGGAAATCTATGACCATCTGCCACAGCTTCTTTCGTTCGTCAAGTGAATAGATGAATTTGCCGTTGTCGTGTTTCGCATAAGAAAGACGGCGGAGCAGCACGAGAAGCTGATATACGGAAAAGTCAAAATACTCCTGCATCTCCTTATAACCTTTGTCTCCCTCCCAACGGTAGAGCATAAAATGCTCGTAGGTGTGATTTGTTCGCGGCATCTGCTCGGTCAGCTTTTCCATTTCTTCTTTTTTGCCGGCATAATCATAAGCAAGGGCAAGTGAATCAATGGCCTTGTAGCGCAGATGCGTGTCGGTACATTCATCGAGAATACGGTTGCAAAGTGAGAATACCTCGTCGTAGTCCTTGATACCCTTTCGTGAATGTACGCTGATTATTGCATCCGCCAATTCATACATAATTTCGTATGATTTGGGAAATTTGCGGTTTGCTTCGTGCAGAATATTCATATTTTCTGAGAAATTTCCTGCAAAAAGAGCACTTTGAGCATCGGCAAGATATTTTTTGATCATTTCGTTGGATTTTTCAACATCAATTCCGAGCAAAGTATCTGAACTGACGTCAAAAATATGGCAAAGCGCGGGGATCTGCGAAATATCGGGCGAGGTGCGGTCGCATTCCCACTGCGAGACCGCGCGCGAAGTGATTCCGAGATATTCGGCAAGCTGCTCCTGCGTGATATTCCTCTCGCGGCGCAGACGTTTAATTGTTGTTCCGATAGACATTTATTTGTCCTCCAAAAAGTATTCAAAAGCGCTTTTGTGATTATATTATAGCATATTTCCGAAAAAATTCCACGAAGTGTTTATTGTGACATTATATAGTTACACTTTGATTTTCAAAGTAATTATAGCATAAATTCACATAGAAATCAATAGGCCACATTCCGCAAAAACACGGAATGTGGCTTATATAATCCGATTATGATTTAATTGCTTTAACAACCTTCGCCTTCTTTACGATCTCGCCGTGGCAGTTATAGACGTCGTCATCGGGATCGTGGGCGTCGATCTTGTTCATCGTCCAAGGATCGCGGAGCTCGAGTTTACCTTGCAGGAGCGGATCGGAGGTTGCTTTCATATGCTCGTCGAGCAGGGACGAAAGTCTTTCGTACTCGTCGGCATATTCGGGCACGCAGATGAGGTTTACACGCTCTGCGGGGTCGGCGGCAAGATCGAAAAGCATTTCCTTCGGGCGTTGCATTTTGTGGAACGGCGTGGAAATGAAGGTATCCTTGCAAGCAGACGCGTCGATATTCGGGAGTCTTATCCGTCTGTCATCCTCGAAGAATCTGATGTACTTCATCGTCTTGGTTCTGACAGCTCTTGCGGGCTCGTAGGTTGCGTGATAAGTCGTTTCGGTAAAGATGTGATCGTTGATCTCGTTCTTTTCACCGTCGATTATCGGCATAAGCGAGCTTCCCTGAAGCCAATCGGGTTGCGGAACGCCGAGAATATCGCAGACGGTCGGGAAAACGTCGATATGCGAAACGAGCGCATCGGTGACGTGGGGCTTCTTTCCGGGGATACGCATCATCAGCGCAACTCCGGTTCCGCTGTCGTAGAGAGTGCCCTTCATCTGCGGGAATGCGATTCCGTGATCGGTAGTGAACATCACGGCAGTATCGTCTTCAAGTCCGAGCTCACGGAGCTTATCGAGCAGCGTACCGACGCATCGGTCAACGATATCGAGCGTTTCGAGATATTCGCAGTAATCGTGTCGGTTTTCTGCGTTATCCTGCATCGGATAGGGCAGTCTGACGAAACCGTCGCGCGAATGATCGGTCTCCATAAATCTGCGGTGAGTGCTGCGCAGACCGAACGAGAGGAAGAAGGGACTGTCGCCGTAGCGCTTGCTTTCAAGGAAATCGAGCGCAAGCGCAAGCGATTTTTCATCCGACAAGATCGGAGGCTTGCCCTTTTTGACGTGATCCGCGAGTGTTTCAGTATAGCCGATTGCCGAGGGATCCTTCGCCTCGTGCTGAACTCCGACGAGGGCGGTGTAATAGCCGTGCCTTCCGAGATAGGGCGCGAGATGCTGAGAATAATCATTGAGACTGAATCCGCGGTGCGCGAGGCCGTACATTCCCGAATTGTGCGCCGTCATACCGGTAAGCATCGCGGCGCGGCTCGGCGAGCAGGTCGGCGCAACGCAATGGGCGTTTCTGAAAAGGACGCTTTCTTTTGCAAGCCGCATAAGCGCGGGGTTATGTGCCCCCGCGCCGTACGGCTCCATTTCACGCCCGCTGTCGTGAGTGTGGATATAGATAAAATTCATTACATAAGCTTACGGATAAGTCCCTTGATATCCTCGACCGAAGCAGCCTTGGGGTTGCCGGGTGCGCAAGCGTCTGCATATGCGGACTCTGCGAGGAAGTCGAGATCCTCTTCCTTGAGTGCTTCGAGCTTAGTGGGAATACCAACGTCAACGGAAAGCTGACGTACAGCGTCAACTGCCGCCTTGCGGTATTCGTCCTGAGACATTCCGGTGGTATCAACGCCCATAGCATCGGCAACCGCCTTGAGCTTTTCGCCGGTGCATTCTGCGTTGTATTCCATAACGATGGGGAGCATCAT
>JAZSLM010000059.1:0-2142 GCA_045535375.1 Eubacteriales bacterium | reverse complement strand
GGAGGATATTCCGACAGCCAACGCCTGCCGTGCTACCTCATCGTAAGCAAAGAGGTTTTGGGAAATTACCTCGTAGCCCTGATCGTAGTAGGTGAAAAGCCCGTCGAGGCCCGCCATGGCGACTTCTTTCTGGAACTCATCAATACAGCCGTTTTTCAGAACGTAGGTGCGGAACATACCCTGATTGCTGTAATCCATGCTGCCCGTGACGGATGATTTCGGAACGAAGATCGTATTCGGAGTGAAAGAATAAATGTCACCGGAGGTATAATTCCATTCGTTATTATCGCGGTAAAGACCGACGACCTTGTAGTTTTTGGTCTCCGCCATTCCCGTCGTTGAGGTGTAAAAATACGGCGCGGGCTCGATTATGCCTATTCCCTCTTTGATGTACCATTGATACTCTACGCTCCAGTCGTAGAGATAGTAATTCATATCTATCGTGTCGCCGACCGAAATGCCGTTCTTTGCGGCTAGGGATTCGCTGATGACGCAGACGTTTGCGCCGTCCGCGAGCTCTTTGGCTGTGAAATCCCTGCCCTCGACGATTCTCGCGTCCTCGCGGGCAAAGTCGGTGATATAGCCGAGCTTCTGAACGCCGATCACGGGGAATGCGTGCTCGTTGACCTCGATATTCTCAATAACCTCGCGCCATTTTGCTCCGTCATCGGAAGCAAGAAAGGCTTCGGCTCCGTTCGGCACGTGAGCGATCGAGGGGAGCGAATAACGCTCCACGTATTCCTCGGGCGTGCAGGTCACAGTCTCGCCGTTTTCGTCGATATAGGTCTTTTCGGTGATATTGGCGGGTGTTCTTGTGCCGTCGCGGCTGATATAATATACGTTTTCGTCATAGACAAGTTCATCGCCTACCAGACAACTCACGTAATCGTCGCCGTATTTCCATACGCGGTCGATGTAATAATACGAATAGACGATATATTTTTCTCCCACCGTCAGATCGAGGGCTTCAAACGCTTCGAGATTTTTGACGTGCAGATTAACCTGCAGTTCGCGCCCCGTCGGATCATCGAAACCTTCGTGAAGGGCGATGACGGACGTGATTTTGCCCTTGAGCTGCGACCTGTATTCGGTTTCAAACACAGCCTTTGTCTGATCTGCGGTAATCTCCATATAGCTCTCTTCCGCGAAGGGCTCGCCGATCTCGGTCAGCTCGATCTCAAACATAGCACAGCAATAGGGCGTGCCGTGCGGACGCGCCCAAGCGCCTGTGGGGCTCTTTTTCGCTACCGATTCCTCATAGGAATGATCGGCAAAGAAGTCCACCGTCAGCGAGGGGATGTAAGCCGACGCCAAGCCGGGAGAGGAGACCTCTTTTACCATATCGGGGTATTTTTCGGGCATTTCGTCAAGAAATTCGATTACTTTTTCGGGGAACTGCCTTGTCACCTGTGTTCTTGTTACGTCGCCAAACTGCAGTGTGACGTTTGACTGATTGCGGAACTTTTCCGTCATCAGCGCGACCGTTGTGAATTTGTCTTCAATAGTCGCAAGAGTGTTATTTGCGGCATACGCCTGACCGATGCCGACGCTTAAAAACGCAGTCATGGAAGCAACAAGCAAAATTCCCAATGCCGATACTATCGGTCTGCGTAAAGCATTTTTTACTGATAACATATTTTCCCCTTTCGTTAACAAAGGAATTATTTGAGATTCAGATCCAAGCCCCGTCTTTCATTTGAAGCACGGCGTCTGCTTGTTCGGCGACGGCGGGGTCGTGGGTGACTATTATGACGGTACAGTCGTCATCGTGGGCGAGGGAGCAAAGGATTTTGACTATGTTCGCGGTGTTGGTGGAATCAAGGTTGCCCGTCGGCTCGTCGGCGAGGATGATCTTGCATCCCTGCGCCAGAGTGCGCGCGATCGCAACACGCTGCTGCTCTCCTCCCGAGAGGTGGGCGGGAAGGCGTTTATCGTATGCGGGCGAAAGCTCAACGCGCTCGCGCATCTTGATCGCCAGCTCTGCCGCCTTCTTTTTCGGCATTTTCTTCAGATCGAGCGGGTACATAATATTTTCCTGAACGGGCAGAAGCGGGGAGAGGTTGTAATTCTGATAGATCACGCTGACTGCATCGCGGCGAAGGCGGTTACGGTTCCAAGCCTTGCTTGATTTGCCGTCGATGA
>JAZSLM010000066.1:0-11860 GCA_045535375.1 Eubacteriales bacterium | reverse complement strand
GTTTCGTCAAGGTAGTATTGTAAACTTTACGCTTGCGTAAACTTTACAATCTCCACCTTGACGAGGGCTTACCTGTACTATACACTGGCTTACCTATCCCCTGACACAAATCACTTACCGATGCGCTGATTTTTCAAAAATTCACCTTCAACTAGTCACTAGTCACTAGCCACTAGTCACTTTTTTCCCCGCCAAAGGCGAGAAAAGAGTTGACTTTCGACAAAAAATGTATTATAATATACATAATATATTTTATCCAATCGAAAGCGAAGAAAAAAATGTTAAAACGATTTATTGCTTACTACAAACCCCACAGCGGGATGCTGACGCTTGATATGCTCGCCTCGCTCGTTATCGCTCTCGTCGGTATGGTCTACCCCATCATCACCGAAACGATGCTCGAGGCTTTCCTTGACGGAACGCAGACGGCAAAAATGATCATCACAGCAAGCGCCATCGTCCTTGCGCTTTACATCATCCGCCTCTTCCTGCGTTACTTCGTTCAGTATTACGGACATCTGATCGGTGTCGGAATGCAGGCACAGATGCGCCGCGACCTGTTTGCGCATATCCAGAAGCTGCCCTTCTCATTCTATGATGAGAACGAAACAGGTAAGATCATGACTCGCATGACAAGTGACCTTTTCGAGATCAGCGAGCTTGCGCACCACGGTCCCGAAAACCTGCTTATCAGCTCTGTCACCTTCATCGCCGCATTCATATACCTTTGCACGATCGACTGGGCGCTGACGCTTATCATCTTCGTCTGCGTGCCGATACTCGTCATCGTTGCGGCTTATTTCCGCAAAAAAATGCGCTCCGCTTTCACCGAGCGCCGTGCAAGCAACGCTGTCATCAACGCCTCGCTTGAAAGCTCGATCTCGGGCATCAGAGTCACCAAGGCTTACACCAACCAGGACAAGGAAACCGAAAAGTTCGAAGTTGGCAACAACGCCTTCATCAACGCCTGCAAAAAGGCATACGATGCAATGGGTAAGTTCCACTCGGGAACTTCCTTCATCACCGACGTTTTCAACGTAATCATCCTCATCGCCGGCGGACTTTTCATCAACGCGGGACGCATCTCGATCCCCGAATACTCGGCGTTTATGGTATCCATCAACCTCTTCATCTCGCCCATCAACACTCTTATCGGCTTTATGGAGCAGTATCAGAACGGTGTCACCGGATTTGAGCGTTTCCTCGAGATCATCGATACCGAGCCCGAGCGCGACGAGCCCGATGCGATCGAGCTTCAGAAAGTTGAAGGCAAGATCGAGTTTGAAAACGTTGAATTTTCCTACAAGGATTCCGCAGAAGTACTTCACGGTATCTCTCTTAACGTCGAAAAGGGACAGAAGCTTGCGCTTGTCGGTCCTTCGGGCGGAGGCAAGACCACGATCTGCCATCTTATTCCGAGATTTTATAAGATCGCGGGCGGTGACATAAAGATCGACGGCAAGAGCATCAACCAACTTACAATGAACTCGCTCCGTAAGAATATAGGTATCGTTCAGCAGGACGTATTCCTCTTCAACGGCTCTATCCGCGATAACATCCTCTACGGCCGCCTCGACGCGACCGAGGAGGAAGTGATCGAAGCGGCAAAGCTTGCCAACATACACGATTGGGTATCCACCCTCGAGCACGGCTACGACACCGAGATCGGTGAGCGCGGAGTCAAGCTTTCGGGCGGTCAGAAGCAGCGTCTTTCAATCGCGCGCGTATTCCTCAAAGACCCCTCGATCCTCATCCTTGACGAGGCAACGAGCGCACTTGACAACACCACCGAGATCCTCATCCAGCAAGCGCTCGACGAGCTCTGCCGTGGCAGAACCACCATCGTCGTGGCACACAGACTCTCGACAGTTCGCGGTGCCGATAAGATCGCGGTCATCTCGGACGGACGAATCGCAGAAGAAGGAAGCCACGAGGAGCTTATGCAGATCGAAGGCGGAATCTATCAGGGACTCTACCGCCTCGGCGTACGCAACCCCGACAAGGAAGGCTCCATTGCCGATATCGACGTAAATCAGCTTTCCAAAAAAGCAGGATTTTGATAACTTAAAATAAAATACCGTCTGCGAAAAGCAGACGGGATTTTTTATGATCACTTTCTGTTAGCAAAGTCTTCTATGAGCTTCTTAAGTTTGTTGTTGTAAGCTCTCTGCTGAATCTTATAGGTCGATGCGAAGGTGTTGTTTCCATTCTTAACGATGGAACGGGTAGAGGTTGCGATGGAATCGATCTCGCTACCGTATACCATGCCGGTGTCAAACTTGATACTGTCAAGGATAAGGTCGAAGATCATACCCGATTCAACGTCCTTGAGGTATCTGGTCTTCATAATAACCTCGCAGTAAACGGGAAGGATGTCGCAGTAGGAGCGGTAGTTCCATTCCTCGAATACTGTACCTACAGCGGAAAGATGCTTACTTGTTGCCATGACAGACATGATGTTGTATGCATCCTGCGCGGTGGTGTAGTAATTCTGCTGTTCCGAGTTATACTTGGGGATGGGAAGCAGACCGTAAGTATCGTCCATGCTTCTGAGCGACTGGTTGGTCGAGGAGCTTGCATAGATCGTGTAAAGCCAGAAGAGCGCTTCGCCGTTTGTGAATTTGTTGCAAAGCTCGCTGTGGTTTGAATGCAGGAATGCTCCGTTATTGTTGTTGAACAGAGTGATCTGATAATCGATAGCGTTGGAAACCTTTTCGGTATCCCAAACGATATCAAGACCGCCGTCATTGTTCTTGGCAAGGATGTCAATGCCGAATGCGGTAAGGAATCCGTCGTAAGCCTCGGAGCCAAGGATCGAAATGATACCGATGTTATCGGGAAGGTCAATGCTGCCCGACTGGTTGTTGTCTACCCAAGTATCCTTTGTATATTCAAGGAGCTTGTCAATGGTCCAGGAACCGTCAAGAACAACGTCGTAAAGATTGCCGATCTGATAAGTATTCGCAAGAGTTGCGTTATAGTAGATCGCAAGTGAACGGTCTACAACAGAGAGGTTGAGGTCGCCGACAACGAAGTAGATCTGATCCTGAATGGTTGCGGCTTCAACGTATGTCTGATTCCACCAGGGATTTTCAAGGTTGAGAGTATCGATGGTGTGGAGGTTGGCGTAACAGTCGCGGAGAGCCGCGCCGGTCGAGTAGTACGCGTAATTAGCCGCCATATCGATGCCGGAAGCTCCGCCCGATTCAAACTCGGAAATAATCGTACGCTGAGAATCCTCCTTGGTCGGGCTCTTGATAAACTCAAAGGTGAAATTGAGATCTTCCTGAAGCTGGAGATTTCTCTTGTAGATCTCATCATTGAGCATATCACCGTTTTCGGCTTCGGAATAGAACTCACGGTTCCACGTATCCGAGTCACGGATCAGAACGGTGATAACGGTGCCATCTTCAAGCTTGGTACCTTCGGGAGTCGGAGATTCGACGTAGGGGCGGCCCCATTCGTCGGTGGTCGGTGTGGTATCGATCGGAGCGGTTTCCGCTTCCGAATCAAAGGGAGTAGCATTTGTTCCGCTTGGAGTGGTTTCTTCTCCGCCCGTGGGATCTGCGCAAGCACTCAGGCAAAGCACAAAAGTAATGAGTGCGAGAAGAAACGCGATAAGCCTCTTCTTCATTTTGATATCCTTCTTTCAATTAATTGGGGTCTTGCTATAATTATTATATAATAAAGGATAGAAAAAGTCAATATTTTTTCCAAAATCAGTTATACTTTTGTTTTTTTGGAGATAATAATATTCAAATACCATAAACGGAGTTAACTATGCGGAAATTATCAAATTCATATTCCGAAAACGTGATGCAGATGGACCGCCTCCTTCGCGTGGACGAAAATTTCGATATGCTGAAAAAGATAGTCAAGGTGGGCGAAGATGAACTGACCTTCTATTACCTCGACGGCTTCGTCAAGGATACGGTAATGCAAAAGCTGATGCTATCCCTTTCGGGTCAGAATGGCATTTGCCCCGAAAAGAACGCGGGAGAGGCAGCTGTTTACGAATTTATGCGATCATACGTCGTTTACGTCGAGACGGACATCACCGAATCGCTCGACGCAATGATCATGGCAGTCATGTCGGGCGGATCGTTGATGCTCGGAAGCCGTTTCGGAAGTTTTGCCATACTCATCGATTCGCGCTCTTATCCCGCGAGAGGAACCACCGAACCGCAAAACGACCGTGTCATGCGCGGTCCGCGCGACGGTTTCGTTGAAACGCTGATATCGAATACAGCCCTTATTCGCCGCCGTATACGCGACACAAGCCTTACGATGAGTTATACTTCCGTCGGAAGCGAATCGAAAACAGACGTCGTGCTGTGTTATATGGCTGACCGCGCCGACGTCGGATACGTCAAAAAGATTGAAGAAAAACTGCGTTCGATCAACGTCAAGTCCTTGACCATGGGGCATCAGTCGCTTGCAGAGTCGCTGATAAAGACGCGATGGTACAACCCCTTCCCCAAGATACGGATCACCGAGCGCCCCGACGTCGCTGTGGCACAGTTATACGAGGGAAGCGTGATCCTGCTCATCGACACCTCGCCGCAGGTTATGATCCTGCCCACCTCGATCTTTGACTTTTTGCAGGAGACCAACGATTTTTATTTTCCCCCACTGACGGGATCATACGTCCGCGCGATACGGCACGTGATATTCTGGCTGACTCTCTTCCTTGTTCCCGTGTGGTATCTGATGACACGATACCCCGATGCGGTTCCGGAATTTCTCTCATTCGCTCTGCCGAAAGAGTTGGGACTCGTTCCGATAATCGCACAGCTTCTGATCGTTGAATTCGTAGTCGACGGTCTCAAGATGGCTTCGATGAACACACCGGATATGCTTTCAAACTCGCTATCCGTCGTCGGCGGACTCATACTCGGCGACTTTGCCGTCAACCTCGGTTGGCTGATACCCGAGGTCATCATTCTGACCGCATTCGTTGCGATAGCGAATTTCTCGCAGCGCTCGTACGAGCTCGGCTACGCCTTCAAATTCATGCGGATAATGCTGCTGATCCTTTCGGGTATTCTCGGGATCTGGGGATTTTTGATTGGCATCGCGCTGATCATAATCCTTCTCGCCACAAATAAAACGATCAACGGCGAATGCAAATATCTCTATCCGCTCATCCCCTTTAATCTTAAGGCGCTCACCACCGTACTGTTCAGAGTGAGAAAAAAGGATTAAAAAAGTGGTCAATGACCACTTTTTTGATTATAAATACTCATTTATCCGCGTTTCTCTCAAAGCCATGAATAAATCCACTGGGTTCGGCTGAACAAATATCGCCCGCGATGATGCGGTTTTTGCGGACTATAAGATTTGCGTATATCTTCTCGCCCTCGTGTCCGGGGTAGTCGGTCACCTCGTATGTATAACGGGTGACCGTTTTGCCCTTGTATTTGGATAGATCAAGTCCCTGCGCCTTCTGAAGCTCGTTGTAACCCGAAAAAACGCGGTCAAAATCATCGGGCAAAGTCAGCTCGACACTCTCGATCGGCTCGCCCGAGACCTTGTAACCGAACTGCGAGAGAAATGCGATCCTGTCCTCGTTCGTTTCAATTTTATCGTAACTGATCGCTGCGGCAGTGTCGCTGTAACTATCCGCCTCATAGGCGGGCACGAAAAGGATAAGCGCGGTCAATGCGCCCGCGGCAAGCAAAAGAAGCGCAAAAAATCGCAAAGTACTCGCTCTGAATGAATAAATAAACATAAAAAGATCCTCCTTGATAAAAACCAACACATTAGTTTTTATTCAAAAAGAGGATCTTTTATGCGTGTTCACGCTCGAAATTATACTTTACGCGATGGGTTTTTACCGAGTGGACCATTCCGAGAAGGAGGTACATCGCAAGCGTTGAGGAACCGCCGTAGCTGATAAAGGGAAGCGTGATTCCGATAACGGGAAGCATCGCAAGGCACATACCGACGTTTTCCGCCGTCTGAACGACGATCGCCGCCGCCACGCCGATGCAAATGAAAGCTCCGCTGTCCTTTCGTGACGTCCGTGCGATCATGAATACTCTGATAACGACGACCGCCAGGCAGATGAGCACGATCATTCCGCCAAGCGTACCAAACTTTTCGCAAAGTGTCGAAAAAGCAAAGTCATTCTCGCAAGCGAAGAGATCGTGGTAATACTCACCGCCGTTTATTCCTTTGCCGAAAAATCCGCCGTTTGCGAGCGCATCGCGACCGAGAAGAGCCTGATATCCGTATTCTTCGGGGTCTGCCTCGGGATTAAATCCGTAAATAATTCGGTTTCTCTGATATTCCTTGAGGAAGTCCCAGACGTATGGTATCGCTACAAAGACCGCAACGCCAGCAGCGAGAAAATAAAAGAAACTCAGACCCGCGCAAAAAAGCATAAGCGCAACGATTCCGCAATAAACCATCGCAACTCCAAGGTCTCCCGAAAGGAGTATCAGACCGATGATCGTACCGGCGTGTATGCCTAGTCCAAGCAAAGATAACGGGTGATTTATCTTGTGCTTGACCATATCCAGATGCTTCGAAAAGGTAACGATAAACGTTCCCTTGACAAACTCGGAGGGCTGAATGGTGATCGGTCCGATCTCCAGCCAGCTCACGTTTGTTCCCTCGGCAACGCCGTAAATAAGCGTGATACCGAGAAGTCCGATCTCACCTATCAGGAAGATCACCCAAAGCTTGTTTACTACCTCCTGATAATCAACCGTCGCAAGGAAGACCATCACGAAAACGCCGACAAGCGTTGATGCCGCCTGCATCTTGATAAGCCTGAAGCCATCCTTGTCCGCAATCGAAAACATGAGAAGCAGACTCATTAAAGACAGAATGGAGGTGCAGATAAGCAGACAGATATCAAACTGCTTGAGCCTGTCTTTAAGTCCCGTACCCGTGGATAAGGGCTTCATATCTTCACCTCCGTTTCAAATTTCTAAATAATTATTCTTCTACACCTTCACGCAAATAATCTGCAATGTCGGATTTGGTAAGTCCGAGATAGTCGCTGACCTTGTCACCAACGCGGACGAGTTCGAGACTCTTGACCGAATGCGAGTCGGTACCGAACGTAAACTGACATCCCGCCTTCTTTGCGTTTGCGAATACACGCATCAGCTGATTCTGCTCGAGATCCATACCGTGCTCGGTGACCGCAGCGCAGTTGATCTCGCAATACGCGCCGATAGCCTTTGCGCGGCAGAAGCACTCGTAAAGCACCTCGTCGGGGATCTGAATGAGGAAGGAATTCTTGATCTCATTCGGAATTCCGCAGAATGCGAAAGGATGCGCGATCGAGGTGGGAACGGTCGCACACATCTTGATAAAGGTTTCGTTTGCGCAAAGATCGTTGAAGCTCTTTACAGCCGCATCGGTCATATACTTTCCGAGGTCGGTCTTCTGCTCTGTTATGTATTTCTTAAGATGCGCCTCCTGAAGCGCGTTCGTCATAACCTTAACGGTATCCTCTGCAAGATAGGGGAGAGCCGCCTGTACGTCAGAGGCTATCTTCGCTCTCATCTCTTGAATCTCGGGAATATCCCAGAGGACCTGATTTCTCATATGCTGATGAGAATGAGGAATGAGCATATAATCAAAGCGCTTCGCGCCCTCGACCGACATTCCGAGTCTGTCGTGGCAATGGAAATACTCACTCTCCGCGCCGAAAAGGCATTTCAGCTCCTTCGGTGCTTTTGCAAGCGAAGCCTTTGCCTCCTCCGCCTTGGTGATGGTCTGCTTGCTGTACCAATAGGACGCGCCCTTTACGCTCTCATCCCAGATATGGTTCGAAAGACCGAAAATCTTGTTGCCAAGCTCGACTTCCTTTGCGACGAAAGCATCTGTCGAAGCCGACGGATCATTGCAGCAGTTGGAGAAAATATTGTGATTGTGTACGTCGTGGAGGATTTTCATCTTAGCGTAGTTCCTTTCCTATCTCAAAATTCACGCCGCGCAGCGGCATATCGTACCGAAGGTATATCGTATCGAAGATATATCGTGCCGAAGGCATATCGTGTCGAAGACGATGTAAACACGAGATATTCGCTACGCTCATACGATATGCTGTTTGCCTGCGGCAAACAACACGATATATAAATACGATATGTCCGCCAAAGGCGAACGTGTTTTTCAAAACGGCGGCAAACAGCCGCCGTTTTGAAAAATATTAATACTGGCGTCCCCAAACGACCATATGCTTCGCGGGTTTGCCGCAGCATACGCATACGTCAGAGATCTGTTCTTCATCAAAGGGAATGCAACGGGACTTAACGCCGCCGGTCTCGTCCTTGATCTTGTCCTCGCACTCGGAGCAACCGCACCACATTGCGCGGATGAAGCCCGACTTGTTCTCCGCGATATCAAGGAATTCCTCCCAGGTTGCCGCGGTGGAGGTACGGTTCTTGAGGTTCTCGAGCGCGCGGTTGTAGAGCTCGTCGTGAACGCTCTGAAGTCCCGCTTCAACCGACTCCTCGATTCCGTCGAGGGATACGAATGTCTTTGCTCGGCTTACTCTCGAAACGAGAACGCAGGAGTTGTTTTCGATGTCGCGGGGACCGATCTCGATACGGAGCGGTACGCCCTTCATCTCGTACTGCGAATACTTCCAGCCGGTAGAGTTGTCGCTGTCGTCGACCTTTACGCGGAATTTTGCCGAAAGCTTGTCGCGCAGAGCGTAAGCGGCGTCAAGAACGCCTTCCTTATGCTGTGCGACGGGAATGATGACGACCTGAGTGGGCGCGATCGCGGGAGGAAGAATAAGTCCGTTGTCGTCGCCGTGGGTCATAATGATCGCGCCGATCATACGGGTCGAAACGCCCCAGGAGGTCTGGTGCGGGTACTTGATCTGGTTGTCGCGCGCGGTGTACTTGATGTCGAAAGCCTTTGCAAAGCCGTCGCCGAAGTAGTGAGTGGTACCGCCCTGGAGAGCAACGCCGTTGTGCATCATGGGCTCGACGGTGTAGGTCTCAACAGCACCCGCGAACTTTTCCTTCTCGGTCTTCTGACCCTTGACTACGGGGATCGCAAGCGACTTCTCGTAGAAATCGGCGTAAACGTCGAGCATACGGATGGTCTCCTCGCGTGCCTCTTCCTCGGTCTCGTGCATGGTGTGACCCTCCTGCCAGAGGAACTCGGAGGTGCGGAGGAAGGGACGGGTGGTCTTTTCCCAACGAACGACGTTGCACCACTGATTATAGAGCTTGGGCAGGTCGCGGTAGGACTGAATGATATTGCGATAGTGCTCGCAGAAAAGTGTCTCGGAGGTGGGACGGACGATAAGGCGCTCGGAGAGCTTGTTCTGTCCGCCGATCGTTACGATCGCGCACTCGGGAGCAAAGCCCGCAACGTGGTCGGCTTCCTTCTGGAGGAGCGACTCGGGAATGAACATAGGCATATATACGTTCTCGTGACCGAGCTTCTTGAACTCGGCGTCAAGGATGCGCTGGATGTTTTCCCAGATAGCGTATCCGTAGGGGCGGATGATCATACATCCCTTAACGCCCGAATAGTCGACCAGCTCCGCCTTCTTTACGACGTCGGTATACCACTGGGCAAAATCTGTTTCCATTGACGTGATAGCGTCAACCATCTTCTTGTTGTCAGCCATTTTTTGTTTCCTTTCGCTAACATAATAATACATCATATATTATAAAACAAAATTGATGAGATGTCAAGAAGAAGATTGATTTTTGATAGAAAATTAAAGGATTTTTGCATAATTACATTCAGAAACCGTAGGGGACGGCGCCCCTACAATGATAATTTTATAAACCACTTTATCCTTCGCAGATCATAAACTTGACATTATTCAATGTATATGTTATAATTATTTTACATTTACAAGCAAGGAGGCGAGAGCAATGTCAAGAATCAGTATACTCAACGTTCCGTTTGATTCAATAACCGCAAGCACAGCCTCCGAAAAGATCCTGACCGCCTGTAAAAGCAAAAACGAGTTTCCGCTCACCGTCGTAACTCCCAACCCGATAATGGTTATGAACACGCAGAAAATCGAAGCTCTCTTCTCCGCCCTTGCCGATGCAGACTTATCTCTCGCCGACGGTGTTGGAATAATTTCTGCGGCAAAGCGTATCGGCACACCCCTCCCAGAGCGTGTCACGGGCATCGACACGGCGTATTCCGTCATCGAAAAACTCGCCGAAGTCGACGGCAGCGTCTACCTTCTCGGTGCAAAACCGGGCGTTGCAGAAAAAGCGGCAACAAAGCTTAGCGAAAAGCTCCCCTCTCTCAACATCGTCGACACGCATCACGGATATTTTGACGATGATGAGGAAATAATTAAGGATATTGCCGAAAAGTCACCCGATCTGCTTGCCGTCTGCCTCGGCAGTCCGCGACAGGAGATATGGGTTCATCAAAACAAGGAAAAGCTGTCGGGAGTCAGTGCGATAATGTGCCTCGGCGGTGCTCTCGACGTGTGGTCGGGAAACGTCAAACGCGCGCCCGCTCTTTTCATCAAACTGCATCTCGAATGGCTATGGCGTATGCTCTGTGAACCAAAAAGAATGAAGGAATTGCCGAAAATGGTCAGATTCCGATACTTAACTCGAAAAAGTCGCCAAAAAGGGCACAGTTTTAGGTGAAAATATTGGAAATTGTTATGAAATTGATAATTTTTGCGTTATCCCCTTGTAAATTCACTTAAAATAGAGTATAATATATAAGGCAAAAATCGGGTGGAGAGCCCGATATTACAACGAAAAAATAAAAAACATATAAAACGGAGGAATTCCAAAAATGTCAGTAAAAGTAGCAATTAACGGTTTTGGCCGCATCGGTCGTCTCGCATTCAGACAGATGTACGGCGCAGAGGGTTACGAGGTTGTAGCAATCAACGACCTTACCAGCCCCGCAATGCTCGCTCACCTTCTCAAGTATGACACCGCTCAGGGCGCATACTGCGGCAGAATCGGCGAGAACCTTCACACTGTTGAGTCCACCGAAAACTCCATCATCGTTGATGGCAAGGAAATCACCATCTACGCAGAGAAGAACGCAGCTGACTGTCCTTGGGGCAAGCTCGGCGTTGACGTAGTTCTCGAGTGCACCGGCTTCTACACCTCTAAGGAGAAGAGCCAGGCTCACATCGAAGCAGGCGCTAAGAAGGTTGTTATCTCTGCTCCCGCAGGCAACGATCTTCCCACCATCGTTTACAACGTAAACCACAACGGTCTCACCGCTGAGGATACCATCATTTCCGCAGCTTCCTGCACCACCAACTGCCTCGCTCCCATGGCTAAGGCTCTCAACGAGTACGCAGCTATCCAGAGCGGTATCATGACCACCGTTCACGCTTACACCGGCGACCAGATGATCCTCGACGGTCCCCAGAGAAAGGGTGACCTCCGCCGTGCACGTGCAGGCGCACAGAACATCGTTCCCAACTCCACCGGTGCTGCAAAGGCTATCGGTCTCGTAATTCCCGAGCTCAACGGCAAGCTCATCGGTTCCGCTCAGCGTGTTCCCACCTGCACCGGTTCCACCACCATCCTTGTTGCTGTTGTTAAGGGACAGAACGTTACCAAGGAAGGCATCAACGCTGCTATGAAGGCTGCTTCCTCCGCTTCCTTCGGTTACACCGAGGAAGAGCTCGTTTCTTCCGATATCATCGGTATCACCTACGGTTCTCTCTTCGATGCAACTCAGACAATGGTTGCTAAGATCGACGACGACACCTACCAGGTACAGGTTGTTTCTTGGTACGATAACGAGAACTCCTACACCAGCCAAATGGTTCGCACCATTAAGTACTTTGCTGAGCTTCAGTAATTTACAAACTTTATAAAAATCAAAAGGGAAAGCTTCGGCTTTCCCTTTTTTGTGAAAACGTATTTATGGG
>JAZSLM010000021.1:0-8278 GCA_045535375.1 Eubacteriales bacterium | reverse complement strand
GCTTCCACACCCGTTGCCCCCACGCGACCGAGGAATGCGCGAAGTCCGCGCCCGAATACCGCGAGGTCGAGCCCGGTCACTTCGTAGCCTGCCACCTCTGCAAGGGATGCTCAAATGGCTAAAAAGGAAAAGAAAAAGCGCGAGAAGGTGATCTGGATCGACGATGGACGCACCGTCGCCGATATGTCGAACCTTCCCACGCGCGGCTTCGGCAGAAGTCTTTCGGACGCTCGCCCGAAAAAGGAGATGAGCGAGACCGAAAAACAGTTTTACCGCTCCCGCCCCGCGTGGCGCGACCACCTTGCCACCTATTTCGCCGCCGTAAAAATGATGATCCTCCCGATGCTTGCCACGATCGGCATCCTCTCGCTGGCGTTTCTGATTCTTTACATTCTTGCGAAAATGGCGTAAACTATAGATCGGACGAGTCTTTGATTCGTCCGATCTTTTACTATATCTTCTCTGTTTACAAAAAGGTCTTGACTTTCAGCACATTGTGTGCTCTAATAAAATACGTTATAAAACACGCGAACCCTGCTTTCGGTTTACATACGTTCTCTGACAATCGCGAATGCAGTGAAATTTGCTATTGACTTTTGTTTGCAAATGTGTTATACTTACATTAATATTAATCATTAGGAGACAAATCACATGAAACGTACATTATCAGCACTTATGGCTCTTCTTATGCTTCTGTGTCTCGCGGGCACCGCTATCGGTTGCAGCGATCCCGCCGGAGGCGAAGAAACGGCAAACACCACAGCAGCTGCCGCGGAGAGCAACATCGATGAAGTTACGACCAACGATCTTTACGATAGCAAGGGCTATCTGAAGGACGAGCTCGATCCGACACTCAATTTCGGCGGCGAAACCGTTACCATCTTTGCGTGGGAACATACTCTGCCCGAATTCGAAGTTGAAGAACAGTCGGGTAACATCGTCGAAGACGCGGTCTATACCCGTAACGCAAACACCGAAAGCAGACTCGGCGTTGAGCTCGAATTTATCTTTGCAAAGGGTAACAACACCGCCTTCAAGGAGTTTTGTAATACGGCATCGAACAGCATCAGCGCAGGCGACGGCGCTTATGACCTTATCGGTTGCTATCTGCGTTCTGCAGGCGTGCTGACTCTTGAGCACAAGCTTACCGATATGCTCGAAGTTGATAACCTCGATTTTGAAAAGCCTTGGTGGTCGAGCACCCTTCTCGATCTCAACACCATCAACAACCGCCTCTACTTCATTTCGGGCGATATTGCCTCCACCTTGATCTATCAGATGATGTTCATCGTTTATAACAACGATCTCGGACAGGAATATAACCTCACCAATCCTCAGCAGATCGCTCTGGATGGCAAATGGACACAGGAACTGCTCTTACAGATGGCACAGGGTATTTACAAGGACCTTGACGCCGACGGCAAAAAGTCCGAGAACGACTGCTACGGTCTTTTCTCGATAACCCATCCCCTGCTTGACATCTTCTATATGGGCGCCGATATGAGCTACGTTATCCCCGACAAGGATGGAAATCTGACGCTTTCGGATGACGTACTTAGCGAGAAATCCTTGACTATCATCGACCGTTTCAATAACCTCTACCATAATTCGAACGACGGATTCTTCATCAAGACCGCATCCGCAACCCTCTACTCCGAGGGCAATTCGCTCTTCTATAACGTAACCGGTCAGCATCTTTCGAACAATTTCCGCGGTTCTGACTTCAATTACAGCATTCTTCCCGCGCCGAAATTTGACGAAACTCAGGCAAACTACCGCACTCCCGTTGCCTTCACACACACGATGTACTGCATCCCGATCGACGCAAAGAACAGTGCAATGTCGGGCGCCGTGCTCGAGTGCATGGCATCCGAGGCTTACCGCAACGTCACCCCCGCACTCTTTGAGACCGCATTCAAATATCAGTATTCGAACAACCCCCACGACGCGGAGCTCTTTGAGATCATCCGCGACAACGTCGTATTCGATATCAGCCGTCCCTTCTTCGATTCGCTCGGCGGCGACTCCTCCAGCCCCATCCGTGTTTGGAGAATGCAGATCGAAAACGGCAATAACACGCTTGCTTCCTCAAGTAAGATGCACTTGAGAGCTTGGGATAAAGCTTTGACCAATCTCCGCAAGGACTTGAGCGAAGGTAATTGATCCCGAAATATAATCCACCCCGAGCCTTTCGATAAAACGAAAGGCTCGGGGTGTTTCTATGCGCCTGCAAAAGTCACGTTCCGCACAGCGGAACATATCTCATCCGCAGGATATATCGTGTGAAACATATCGCATCGGCGAAGCCGATATATCGTGCGCTCTCCATAGAGAGCGCAAACTCCGGGGAATTGCGCCGTCTGCGGACGTCGCGCGATATGCCTTCGGCACGATATATTCCGCCAAGGCGGAATGTGATCAATTAATCTTAACTGACTTAAACTCTCCTTCCGCAAAGATGAAGAGCGTGCCGTCGATCATCGTCGCGCGCGTCCAATCCTCGCTTATAACGTGTGCCATCTTCACGTTCGCCGCGGGAACGAGCGCTCCGCCGTTAAAATGAACAAGGATATAGTCGCTCGCGTAAGTCGTGGAGGTCATCAACCCGAAGAGATTATCCTTCCTATTTATATAATAGGACTTGTAATCCTCGGAGAAAGCAACTCCGCGAAGCTCGTAGTCGCAGACAGACACGACCATGCCGTTTTTCTCCTCGTAGATCTCGAATTTGAGCGTATCTCTTGAGTTACCGTAGCCGATTCCGAGCAGATAACCGCCCTCGAGCTCTATAAGAGAGGTCGAGAAGCCCTCGATCACGCCCGTGTCGCTGTAGGTGATGTTGCTCATATCCGAAAGGTCAAAGAAGAATACGGGGTCGGAGAAGCTTACCACAACGGCGGTGCAGACGTATGCACTGTCGCCGTCGAAACGGACGGAGGCGACTTGCTCGCCCTCGGGCGCGAAGCCGATGACGCTGCCGACGATCTCGAAAGTCGAGAGGTCGATGCAGTAGAGGTCCGCGCTTCTGTAAAACTCAACCGATGTGTAGTTGTAAACATCGTTGTCAACGCTGTGATATCGCTTTCCCGTGCGGGTATTTGTCTCGGTCACAACGCGGAGCACGCCGTCTTTTTCGTCGAGTGAATACTGATCGTTCAGGAATCCGTCAACTCTGACCACGCCCTTATTCTCAAGCACGCCCGAGGAATAGGAAATGGTATAAATATTGGTCTGATTTACATTTTTCGTGATGATCTCGTTGTCGTAATCGCCGGGCTCTTCGTAGTAGCCGTAATAATTACAGCCGAGGAAAATGTTATTCTCGGACACCGAAACGACCCAGGCATTGTCGAGCACGGCGAGGCTTCCGAGCACATCAAGGCTCTCGGAATCGAGCATTGCCACAACGGTGTAGTAAGCGTTGGTGCAATCGTCGTTGTAGAGAATATCGGGCGCTGCAAGGCTCTCGCACTCGCCGTTCTTCGTGATCTGCGGCAGGAAAGAGCTTTCGTCCGAAAAATCGGGGTTATTGTAGATCGGCATACCCGTGATGAGAAGGAGCTTGCCGTCCTTCATACGCGAGGTGATGACGTTGCCCGAGATCTCGACGATCTCCGCGCTCTTGATGTCGGCAGCATCGGTGACGTCGAGCATAACGGCAACGGTGCGGTTGTAGCCGGGGATGATAACAGTCAGCTTCGTGCAATCGGGCGAAAGATACATTTCGCTTTTCCAGCTTCCGCCCCAATGCTCTACCATAACTTCGCGCACATCAAATTCATCAAGCTTGCATTCGCCCTCAATGGAATAGGAATAGAGAATCAGATTGTATGGGTCGAGATAGAAAATATTCTTGTCGCTGCGCTTGAAAAGATCGCCCTCGATAACGCCATCGTACTGGTTGTCGGTGACCTCCTCGTATTTATCGGCAAGCATACCTTCCGAGTTCGGCGCGGCATCGCCTTCCGTCGCGGCAAAATTCAGTCCGATCGAAAGAACGTACTTTTCAAAATTGTTCGCATAGCGATAATTTGCCGGTAGGCAGGCAAGCTCCTGAACCTTGAGCATCAAGCCGTAATACTCGCTGTTCGAGTATTTCGAAAGATCTTCAAGCTCGCCCGAGAAGGGCAGGAAGAGCCAAAGGCTTAAGAATACCGCAAAAACGCTGATACAAGCAGCCAAAATCGTCAATTTTCTGCGCTTAACTCCCCCGCGGGGCGCGGTGGGGTCGGCTTCGCGGATGTATTTTTCGTCCACGTTACCTATCTCGCGGTATAAATCTTTATTTTTCATAGATCAAATCCCTCCTTGTGTAGATGTTCCCTGAGTTTTTGCCTGGTTCGGAAAAGGAGCATCGTGACGGCACTTTCCTTAAGTCCGCGCGCCGCCGCGATCTCGCGCACCGAGCAGGTGTAAAAGTATCTTTGCATAAAAATGACTCGTGTCTTCGCGTCAAGCGAGGCAAGGAACGAGTTCAGCGCCTCACGCAAAGCAAAGCTTTCACCAAGCTCCTCGCCCGATGAATCGGGAAGGCATTCGGAAAGCTCCTCGAGCGCGAGCGCGACCTCGCCGCCGCGTTTCTGCGCACCCTTCTCCTCGAGCCTGTTCAGCGCGATATTTCTTGCCACCGCGCCGACATACGGCTTCAGCGGGTCGGGTTTCTTCGGCGGAATGCTGTTCCAGAGCTTTAAGTAAGTATCGTTTTCGACTTCCTCGGCATCCTGCTCGTTCCCAAGCACACGCAAGGCGATATATCGGCAATACCTGCCGTACTTCTTTGCCGCCTCAGTGATAGCCGTTTCCGCGCGCGCCAGAAACAACTCAACTATTCGTTTGTCGTCCATTTTCGTTCTCCTTTCTCCGTCTAAAAGGCCTTTCATCCTAATAAACAGAAAATTCCACTCAGGTAACACGGGATTTTATAATATTTTAGCATATTTTTTGAAAAAAAGCAATATCTCGCTGCGCTCGAATGATAGTCGGCTACGCCGAATGATAATCTGCTTCGCAGAATGATAATTCGCCTGCGGCAAAATGAAGGTGAATTTTCTCGCCGAGCTCGAAAATTTCCGATCTTTATTAATAAAAACAGCGGGAAAGTTTTGATCGAACTTTTTCAAAAGTTCGCAGTTTCTTAAGGCGGCGCCTTAAGTCGACCTCTGCAGAGGTCGAAACACCTCCGCGCTTCGAACAGGCGACGCCCCGTCGACTGTTCGGAAGGAGTAAAATCTCCCCGCGGGGAGATTTTCGCTCCTTCACCCCGCGCCGTCCGCAGACGGCGCAATACCCGAAAAAACTGGAATCCTAATCTGCATTTAATCAATATCCTAAAAAACAAGGGGCTTGCGCCCTCTGCGGAGGGCGCGCGATATGCCTTCGGCGGCATATATCCTTCGGATACGATATACCTTCGGCGCGATATATTCCGCGGAGGCGGAATGTTTCGGTAAATTTCCGCTTTGCGGAAATTTTTCTTTTAATAATAATTAATAATAATCCCGATCCGCAGAGGATCGGGATTGTATTTGTTAGTCAACTTTTATGACGCGGAAATCGCCGTAATACATTATATATAGATATCCATCGATAAGCACAGAGCGCGAATATTCTTGCCTGCTCTTTTGACCTTCGAATTCTTCTTCAAGCAAAGGCACAAGCTTTTCTCCGTCGAAGTGAAGCAACAAATAATAACCTGAGTTATCCTTGCGTGTCCAATCGGTCAAAGCAATACCGACGTAGCCTTTTCCGACGTCGAAAAGATAGGAATGGTAGGAGCGTGCAAAGGCAACGAACTCTCTTTCATAGGAGCAGATCGGCTCAACTCTATCCCCCTTATCGGCATATATCTCGACCTTGAGGGTCGAATTATTGCCTTTGGAATCCTGCGTACGGCCAATGCCGAGTAGTATCCCCTCGCCAAAGGGTTTAAGCGTTTCCGAGTAGCCGTCGATCTCACCCGTGTCGATTGAGGTGATATTCTTATAATTCGAAAGATCAAAATAATACACGGGATCAGAATATATGCCTCCGACCGCCTTGGCGGTACAGATGTATGCAATATCCCCGTCAAATCGAACCGATTTCACATCCTCATCCGCGGGAGCAAAGTTTTCAACCGACGCTATCATCCTCCCCTTTTTCAAATCATACACCCAAAGATCACAGGAAACGTCCTCCACCGTTCTTTCAAGAGTAATTCTGTTAAAGACGGTCTCTCCCGAAGTTGTAACTACCCGAAGCACGTTATCGGCAACGTCGACCGCATATCTGCTTACAACAGCACCGTCAAAATCATAGCTTCCAACGTAACCGAAGCCATCGTTTCCGTAGCTGATGACGGAAAGGCGGGCATGGGTTCGGGATATCGCCGACGGATAGGTATCAATTATTTTCTTTTCCGATTCTGTTCGTTCATATCTTGTGATAATATAATCCTCCGAGATCGTCAACACGTTCGTTTCGGAAAGAACCGCAAGCTTTTCCTCCACCTTAAACTCTGCAAGGTCTATCTGCAGAAATACCAGATACGAAGAGCTGACTATTTTTTCAGGAAGGACGATATCCTCACGGTGAAATTCGACGATATCGGAAGAAACCTGCGGACCGTAAACATATACACTTGGCGGAAGCATACTCTCGGGATTCTCCCAGGTATCGAAAGAGGTTTTTGACTTGTATGCAAGAATCAGCTTTCCTCTACTTATCCTCGAGCTGATATAATTCGCCGCATCGGTTTGAATAACTGCTTTTTCTTTCATATTTTTTGGGTCGGAAACATCAAGCACGACAACGATCAAGCCCTTGCGGCTTCCCATGACGATCAGCTCGCTGCCGTCCTCGGAAAGGAAGAACTCGTATGCCAAATATTCACCGTATTTTCCGTTTCTGTCTTTGAAACCGTCGTAAGTACCGCAACATTCGCTGTTATCGCCGTCAATAGAATAACAGTATACCATATCCTCTGCAAGATAGAAAATATGCTTTTCCGTCCTCTTGATGCGGTCGGGCTCGATCACTTCCTTGAACTGATTATCGGTCACTTCAACATAAGGTGACGTGATGCTTCCCGCAACCGAATCGCTCATATATTCGCCGGCATAATTACTGTGATTTTGTTCGTCCTTGTGCAGGGTTTTAAAATATTCGTATATCCTGGGCTGCAAATGCTTTTCGTAATTATTTTTAGGACGATCTTTTTGACTTTCTCCGAACAGGTACAACTCCTTCCAGATGTCGTAATATTCACTTTCGCTGAGCGCCCCGAGAGCTTCGGGTATCTCTGTGGAATAAGGCAGGAAAAGCCACAGGCTTGACGATATTATCAAGACCGCAATACAAGCGGCAAACGCCGACAATGCGCGCAATATCTTCGTTTTTCGCGTCACGATCGGCGCGGTCGGGTCTGCCTCGGATATCAGATCGGGCGAAACGTTGCCGATCTCTTCGTAAATATCATTCTTTTTCATAAGTCGATTCCCTCCTTTGTAAGTTTGTCTTTCAGTTTCGTGCGGGTGCGGAAAAGGAGCATCGTCACCGCGCTTTCCTTCATTCCGTGCCGCTCCGCTATATCGCGGATGGAGCAGTTGTAGAAATACCTCTGAAGAAAAACGATGCGGTCGCGCTGATCGAGCGAGCGCAGAAAGCTCTCGATCTCCTCGCGCAGGGTGAATCTTTCGGCAGGATCGGCAGAGGTCGAGCCGTCGGATATCTCGCCGAGCTCGTCGAGCGCGAGCTCCTGCTCACCGCGCTTCTGCGTCTTTTTCGCCTTGTAACGGTTAATGGAAAGATTGCGGCAGAGCGCGGCAAGATAACCCTTGAGCGAGCAGGGTTTTTCGGGCGGTATTGAATTCCACGCGCGGAGATATGTATCGTTTTCGATCTCCTCGCTGTCGCTCTCGTCACCGAGGATGGAAAACGCAATATAGCGCAGATATTTGCCGTATTTCTTCTCCGATTCCGCGATTGCCGCCTCGGAGCGAGCAAAAAACAGATCGATTATTCTTTTGTCTTCCATATTGCGCACTCCTTTGTGAAGGTCCTTCATCCTATAAGACAACTTTTGGGTGGGGAATAACACTGCTTTTTAATATTTTATCATATTTTTGGGGAAATTGCAATATTTCGCTGCGCTCGAAAATTTCCGATTTATATTATTAGAAACAGCGGGAAAGTTTTTGAAGATTCTTAAGGAACTTTTTTCAAAAAGTTCCTTAATTCGACCTCCGCAGAGGTCGAAACACCCCCGCGCTTCGAACAGGCGACGCCTCGTCGACTGTTC
>JAZSLM010000100.1:0-10727 GCA_045535375.1 Eubacteriales bacterium | reverse complement strand
GTTACCGCATAAAATTTTAGCGCTGATAGAATACAGAAACTAAAGTTAAATTACAGTGATTTAACACACAAATGAACTACCATTGGGCTCGGGACGTCGAGGCGCCGTCCCCTACGCGTTATAATTTAATTATTGCACATTCTCTGCGGAGGGCGACTTAACGCTCTGCCTTAAGAATTCGCGCGGCTCTGGCGGTTTTCCGAACGAAAATGGAGGCGTGAGCCGACAAGACAGAGTCGCTGCTTCCCTAAGGCAAGTACTTGTTCTCTGTCACCTTTTGCCGAATAAAATTTTGCAAAAGTGCGAAGGAGCGAAAATCTCCCCTGAAGGGAAGATTTTACTCCTTCAGGAATGTCTGCGGGGCGCAGCCATTCCAAAGCACAAGGATATTTCGCCCTCTGCGGAGGGCGACTAAAGGAACTTTTTGAAAAAAGTTTCTTTAGAATCTTCAAAAACTTTCAACAGGCTACAGTGGGAAAGTTGTTAGGAGTGTTTGGAAAGAGAAGATCCAGATTTTTTGCGAAAATTTTCGCTCAAAATGGGCTGTGGAAAAGGGGATCGGTTATCCTAAAGTTTTCCACACCGAGATTCGGTCGAAAATTTGACGAAAATGCCAAAAAATCACGCTATAACGCCGTTTTTAGGCAGTTCGGGGGTTTTCCACAGTTTCCCCAGGTTCTACTGTTATAATTATTATATATTATATATTTTTAACTTATTTTCTTTTCTTTTTTTCGCGCTTGCGCGCGCGAGAGAGAAAAAAATCACTTTTGTGGAAATCCGGACATAAGTTTTCCACACAGAAAGAATTTTTTAAGGAGTATTCGAGATGAAAATTATCTTTAACCGCCAGGAACTTATAAACAAGATCGCTCCCCTGCTTTGCGCAGTTCCCAATAAGGGTCCCTTCCCCGAGGTCGAGTGTATTCATATGAATGCGGAAAATCCCGGAGAGGTCGTTCTCACTTCCTTCGACCTTGAAAAGGCTGTCAGAGTTACCTGCGAGGCTACCGTCCTTGAAACTGGTTGCTATGCGATCAATGCAAACAAACTCTTTATGATGCTCAAGGTTATGGACGGCGAAGAGGTCACCCTTACCGTCAACGCTAAGCTTGAAACCACTCTCGTTTCGGGTAAATCCACTCAGAAAATGTCCGCGCT
This sequence comes from Eubacteriales bacterium, assembly GCA_045535375.1. Lineage (GTDB taxonomy): Bacteria > Bacillota > Clostridia > Oscillospirales > CAG-272 > CAG-390. The sequence goes on along the minus strand of JAZSLM010000100.1, from coordinate 9,566 downwards.
TTCTGCAGAGGGCTTCCCCGCGATCCCCGCGATCAACAATAAGTCCCTCCGTTATGAGATCTCTTGCCCCCTGCTTAAGAAGATGATCGCAAAGGTCAGCTTCGCAATGGGTGTCAACGATCAGAGATACATCCTCAACGGCGCTTATTTCCGAGTCGAGGAGGATAAGCTGATGGTCGTTGCCTGCGACGGCTTCAAGATGGCTAAGTGCTCCACAAAAGCCGACATCGTCAATAAGTCCGAGGATAACACTCAGGTCAGATATTCCTATATCGTTCCCGCAAAGACGGTTCAGGAGCTCTACCGCATGCTTCCCGACGGTGAGGACGACAGAGTAATGATGCACATGAGCCGTAAGTACCTCATCTGCTACTTTGAGAACATGACGTTCTATACCCGCCTTATCGAGGGTGAGTATATCGATTACGACCGTATCATTCTCAAAACACATAAGATCTTCATCAACGTTGACCGCGACCGTCTGCTTGGCGCTCTCGAGCGTGCCGCTGTCGTTACCGAGGAAAGGATCGCGGGAAGCAACCGTACTCCCCTGCGTTTCTCCCCCGAGGGCGACGTGCTTAAGATCATGGCTAATTCCTCCGCGGGTTCGTCCTACGAGGAGATCGAGATCGACCACGAGGGCGATGACCTTCTCATTTCCTTCAACAACAAGTACCTTATCGACGCGATCCGCTCCTGCGAGTGCGACCGCCTGCGCATCGAGATGACCACTGCGTTCTCGAGCATCAATATCATTCCTCTCGACCTCGAAGAGGGTAGCGATGAGGTATTCTTCCTGCTTCCCATCAAGACCAAGCACTAAAATTTCATAAATCGTATGAAGGTTAAAAAAATTTGTGCCGAGGATTTTCGCAATATCGAACGCGCCGAGGTTGAATTCTCGGACGGTATAAATCTTCTCTTCGGCGCAAACGCGCAGGGAAAGACGAACTTGCTTGAAGCGATCTGTTATTTTTCGCTCGGCAAGTCTTTCCGCGGCGCGAAGGACGCGGAATTTATCGCGTTTGATAAAAAAACGTCAAAGCTTTCGCTCGATTTTGAGGATAAAGTGCGCGAGAGAAATCTCACGATCGATTTTTCGAAGGACCACGCGCGACATATCGAGCAAAACGGCATGAAGATCTCGCGTATCAGCGAGATAATCGGGCTTTTCCGCGCTGTGATCTTCTGCCCCGAGCATCTGAATATCATAAAAGAAGGGCCTTCGATGCGAAGGTTCTATCTCGACGTTGCCATCAGCCAGCTTCGCCCGCTTTATCTGCGGTCGCTGCAAAGATACAATCATATCCTTCAGCAGCGAAACAAGCTGATAAAGAATGCGGAAAAGGACAGAAAGAGCTTTGACGCGACGATCGAATTCTGGTCGGCACAGCTTGCGGCTGAGGCGGCGAATATCACAAAACAAAGACTGCGCTATATCGAGGCGGCTGAGCGCGAACTTAAGATCTGCTTCGATGAAATGACGGGCGGGCGCGAGGTGCCGAGCCTTGAATATGATTTTTCCTTCAAGATCAAGCCGGAGGACGCCGCCGACCCGAAACGCGCGCAAGAAGTCTATTTCAGTCAGCTTATGTCGTCCCACGACCGCGAGATTTACGCGGGAGCGACGCTTTGGGGAATCCATAAGGATGACCTGATAATACGCCTTGACGGCAAAAACGCCCGAAATTTCGCCTCACAGGGGCAACAGAGATCGCTTGCCCTCGGACTGAAGCTTTCCGAGGCGGCAATTTCGGCTTCAAATACCGGGGAAAGCCCCGTTCTGCTCCTCGACGACGTCTTTTCCGAGCTAGACGCCGAGCGCCGTTCCTATCTTTGCGAGAGGATGAAACGGGGCCAAGTGATCATGACAGCGTGTTCGGATGTGGATCTGCAGAGTGAGAGTGTTAATGTAATTGAGGTTAAAAACGGAACTTACAGCTTTTGATTTTCGAAAGTGACTAGTGGCTAGTGACTAGTGACTAGTGGAAGGAGAATTTTCTCACTTCGTTCGAAAATTTTCGATTAAATTAAATAAAAAATAATGTTGGGTTAAAGTTTTGCGCTTTGTCAACCTTATGGTTTGATAATGATTTATTGAAAATGAAGAAGATAAAGAGATTAATCATTAATTACAATGCCGGTATGTTAGGGCTTCATACAGTATTACATTTATTTTTTATCATTGCTGTTGTTTGTTCTCTGATTATTTTGTGTAATCCGCAAAAATTATTTTTCTTAATGAATCTTGGGATTACGCTTATGCTTATATCTGCATTTAATCCGATAGGTCTTGTTTCTCTTATTCATGCAGTAATTAATTTTATTTCTTATATGGATAACGTTGAAAAACGTACTACGGAGTGCAAAAAAATAATTATTTTTCATTTTGTATGGTATTTCATTGATACCGCATTATATTTATCATTCCCCGGTATCCTTATATCGCTCACCGGTGGAGTATAAATTCAAATCTTTAGACAAAATTCTGTCAGTCACACAAAATAAAAAAGTACTATAATATATAAAAATTACTTTTCGGCTTGCCGAAAAGTTACCTTCACTAGTCACTAGTCACTAACCACCAGTCACTTTTCCCACACTATAAACAAATCACAAAAATGTTCTTACACGTTGGCAACAATAAAAACATCCGCACAAAGGATATAATCGGCATTTTCGATATGGACAATGCCACGCTGAATTCGGCAATTACGAAAAAATACCTCTCCACGGCACAAAAGCGCGGCGAGGTTGAGTCCGCGGGCGACGATATACCGAAATCTTTCATACTTTACCGAGTCGGACTTGATACAAAGGTCTGCTTTTCGACCCTGTCGGCGGCTTCGCTTTTAGGTAGACTTGAATAAATTCTTGATTAAAAAGTATCACTTGTTATAATTCACAGCAGATTTGAAAGTTGACCCGGCTTCGCCGAGATCCTTCGACTCCGCTTCGCTGCGCTCAGGATGACATAGTTCGCCTTGCGGCGAACAGCCGGGTCGTAAGACACGCTGGGTAAGTGCGCATTATTATATTTTTGTTAGTACCTCGTAATGAAGTTTTTCACATTTACTGTTTGAAATAATTTTACGAGCCGCAAATTTTATTATAAATAAAAATAATATTACGCTGTCATCCTGAGCGGAGTCGAAGGATCTCGCGCAGCGGGCTGACTAATGAGTTTCAATTAAATGAAATCACTATAATTTATATAAAAATACTTTTCGGCTTGCCGAAAAGTTACCTTCACTGATCACTGACCACTGACCACTGATCACTTAAATCCCGCTTTTTATATCAAAAGCACCAAACTCCAGTATTAACATCGGATAAATCCGAAAGGAAGATAAAAATGATTGACGAAAAAATCACAAATGCAGAAGAAAAGGCTGAGGAGATCGTGATATCCGAGGCTGAAGAAGAAGTTATTCCCGAGGCGGAGCTTATCGAGCTCGATCCAGAGGGAAGCGAGCTTTCCACAGTCGTTGACGCGGCTTACACGGAAAGCCAGATCCAGGTCCTCGAGGGACTTGAAGCTGTCCGCAAGCGTCCCGGTATGTATATCGGTACCACTTCCTCGCGCGGTCTGCACCACCTTGTCAACGAGATCGTTGACAACTCCATTGACGAGGCTCTTGCCGGTCACTGTGACCTCATCGTTGTCACCGTCAACCCCGACAACAGCATCACCGTCGAGGACAACGGCCGAGGCATCCCCGCGGGTATTCACCCGACACAGGGCATTCCTACCCTCGAGGTCGTTTACACCATCCTCCACGCGGGCGGTAAATTCGGCGGCGAGGGCTATAAGATCGCGGGCGGTCTGCACGGCGTTGGTGCGTCTGTCGTAAACGCGCTTTCCGAATGGCTCGAGGTCGAGGACGTTGTTGACGGAGTGAAATATTCCGAAAGATTCGTTCACGGCGCGGTCGACCGTCCCTTCCAGTGCCACGGTCCCGTCGGCGAGGGCGAAAAGCAGCACGGCGTAACCGTCACCTTCAAGCCCGACGGCACGATTTTTGAAACTACAATATTTGATTACGAAATGCTTCTCACCCGTATGCGCGAGCAGGCGTTCCTCAATGCCGGCATCCGCATCAAGCTGATCGACGCGCGTCTCCCGGAGCCGAGAGAGAGCGATCTTATGTTCGAGGGCGGTATCCGCAACTTCGTTTCCTTCCTCAACGAGCAGAAGCATTCGGATCTCGTTCACGAGAACGTCATCTATATGCACGGCGAAAAGGGAACGAGCCAGGCGGAGGTCGCGCTTCAGTACAATACCTCGTATAACGAAACTATCCTCACCTTCGCAAATAATATGAACACCATCGAGGGCGGTACTCACGAGACCGGCTTCAAGGCGGCGCTGACCCGCGTTCTCAACGATTACGCGCGTAAGAACGGTATTCTCAAGGATTCCGATAAGGCTCTTTCGGGCGAGGACGTCCGCGAGGGTATCTGCGCGATCATTTCGGTCAAGCTCCAGAACGCGCAGTTCGAGAGCCAGACCAAGGCAAAGCTCGGTAACTCCGAGATCCGCGCGCTCGTTGACAGCACCGTCACCGCGCGTCTGACCGAATTTCTTGAGGAAAACCCCTCGGTCGCAAGAGCAATTCTTGATAAGGCTCTCGCGGCATCAAGAGCACGTGAGGCGGCTCGTAAGGCTCGCGAGATGACAAGGCGTAAGGGTCTTCTTGAAGGCTCGTCGCTTCCCGGAAAGCTTGCTGACTGCCAGACAAGGGATGCCTCGCTTGCTGAGATCTACCTCGTAGAGGGAGATTCCGCGGGAGGCTCCGCAAAGGGCGGAAGAGATTCAAAATTCCAGGCGATCCTGCCCCTCCGCGGTAAGATCCTCAACGTTGAAAAGAGCCGTCTTGACAAGGTATATTCCTCGATCTCGGTCATCCCGATAGTTCAGGCTCTCGGATGCGGAATCGGCGAGGATTTCGATATTTCGAAGCTCCGTTACGGCAAGATCATCCTTATGGCCGATGCCGACGTCGACGGCTCGCACATTCGTATCCTGCTTCTGACCTTCCTTTTCAGACATATGCCGAAGCTGATCGAGGACGGCCACGTATATCTGGCACAGCCTCCGCTTTATCATATTTACAAGCACGCAAAGACCAACGGATTCGATAAATACGCATACACCGAGGAAGAGCGTGACGAGATCATGAAGGAAGTCGAAGGCATTCCCGGCGTTGAGATCAGCAGATATAAAGGTCTTGGTGAAATGGATGCCGAGCAGCTTTGGGAGACCACGATGGACCCCGAGCGCCGCGTTCTTCTCCGCGTTACGATGGAGGACGCAATGATCTGCGACCAGACCTTCTCGCTTCTGATGGGCGACAAGGTCGAGCCCAGACGTGAATTTATCGAGCAGAACGCAAAATACGCGACAAACCTCGATATTTAAGATATGAGAAGACAAAGAGATCTCAAAATAAAGGATTTTTCGGATATTCCCGATCTCCCGGACGATTGCATTGACGAAAATATGCCGAAAAGGCAGAAATTCGCCGTGCTTTCGCTGAATCCCGGAATCGACCGTGCGCTTTATCTGCCCGCACCGATGGCGGCGGGAACTATGAACCGCGCGGCGAGAAGCGTGACGACGCAGGGCTCAAAGGGCGCGAACGTGGCGATAATGCTTCATAGGCTCGGCTGCGACGTTGAATATTACACTTTTGGCGGCGGCGAGTTCGGTGAGCTGTCAAATTCATTCCTCACCCGCGAGGGGATCAAGGTGCATTCGGTGGATACCATCTGCGGAGTCAGAATGAACACCAAGGTCATAGATTCCGAATGCGTGTGCACGGAGCTCAACGAGCGCGGCGGAGTATTTCTTCCCGCCGAGGTTTCGGCACTGACCGAAATGTTTATGTCAACCGATGCGGACGTCATCTGCCTGTGCGGAAGTATTCCACAGGGTGTGGAAAAAGATGTGTATAAAGTCTTTACCGAGTTTGGAAAATCCACAGGCAAGCGAGTCGTTCTCGATTGCGACGGTGAAGCGCTCGTGCTCGGACTCGAGGCAAATCCCGATATAATCAAGCCGAATGAGTATGAACTCGAGAATCTCGGTTTATCCACAGGGCTGTTCGGAAAGTTTTCAACAGATCCCGAAAAGAGGCTCGAAGAAGTCACAGAGGCTTGTGTAAAGGTCGCAAAAAAGTACAAAACCACCGTCATCTGCACTCGCGGTGCGGACGGTTCGGTGCACGTGGATCCCGATGGAAAAGTCATCTTCCGCGAGTCGATGAAGGTGCGCCTGCTCGGTTTTTCGGGCGCGGGCGACACGTTCCTTTCGGGCTACATCGCGGCGAGATTCGACAAGGGATTTACCGAGGAATACGCGCTTATCTGCGCGACTGCGGCGGGTGCGTCGAAAGTCGTGCTTGAGGGCACCGAGCTTCCCGAGGCGACGGATATCGACGAGGCGATCGACGATATTATCCGTCCGAAAAGTAAGGAAATAAAAGAGATACCCATAGAAGAAACAATATTGGAAGGTATAGAACCGTGGAACATAAAGAAGATTTGTCATTCAGAAACCAAAAAATAATTAACGTTGAAATGTCGGGCGAGGTCAAAAAGTCCTTTATCGAGTATTCAATGTCGGTTATCACTTCGCGTGCGCTTCCCGACGTGCGCGACGGTATGAAGCCGGGTCAGAGGCGTATCCTTTGGGCAATGTACGAGGATCACCTTACCCACGACCACGCTTTTCATAAGTCGGCGGCTACCGTAGGTAACGTTCTCGGACGTTATCATCCTCACGGCGACGCCGCAGTTTACGGCACCATGGCAAGAATGGCGCAGGATTTCTCTCTGCGTTATCCTTTGGTTGAAGGCCACGGTAACTTCGGTTCGGTCGACGGCGACCCCCCTGCGGCTTACCGTTACACCGAGGCAAGACTTGCGAGAATTTCCGACGAAATGCTCCGCGACATCGAGAAGAACGTTGTCATTATGAACAAAAACTTCGACAACCGTCTTGATGAGCCGAGCGTTCTCCCCTCGCGCTTCCCGAACCTGCTTGTAAACGGCTCGGTCGGTATCGCGGTCGGTATGGCGACCAACATCCCGCCCCACAACCTCGGCGAGGTCATTGATGCGGTCACTTACCGTATGGAAAACCCCGATTGCGACACTTTTGCGCTGATGGAGTATATCAAGGGTCCCGATTTCCCGACTTCCGCGATCATTTACGGCGTAAACGGCATCAAGGAAGCGTATCTGACGGGTAAGGGCAAGATCATGGTCCGCGCGCGTGCAGAGGTCGAGGAGGACAAGCATCGAATCATCATCACCGAGATCCCCTACGGCGTAAACAAGAGCATTCTTTGCGAATCGATCGCAAATCTCGTTAAGGATAAGAGAATTGAGGGCATCACCGACGTCCGCGATGAATCGGGCCGTGCGGGAATGCGTATCGTCGTTGAATACCGCCGCGACGCGAACGGCGAGATCATTCTCAAACAGCTTTATAAATACAGCCAGCTCGAGGACACCTGCGCGGTCAATATGCTCGCGCTCGTTGACGGCGTGCCGAAGATACTGCCGCTCGTCAGCATCATCGACCATTATATCGCGCATCAGGAGTCGGTCGTTACAAGAAGAACTCAGTTCGAGCTCGACCGCGCTCTTGCACGCGCTCATATTCTCGAGGGTTATGCTATCGCGCTCGACAACATCGATGAGATCGTCGAGCTTATGAAGACGTCGAAGTCGATCCCCGATTCGAAGGCAAGACTCTGTGAGAGATACGGGCTTACCGAAATTCAGGCTCAGGCGATCGTCGAGATGACGCTCGGAAGACTTACGGGTCTGGAGCGTGACAAGATCCTTGAAGAGCTCGACAGACTGCATAAGCTTATCGAGGAGCTCCGCGCGATCCTCGGCGATATCGAAAAGGTCAGAGAGATCATCAAGACCGAGCTTTCCGAGATCAAGCGCAAGTTCGGTGATGCAAGAAGAACCGAGATCGTTGAGGCGGCGGATGATATTCTGCTTGAAGACCTCATTGAAAAGCACGATTGTGTCATCACCATCACCCATTCGGGTTATATCAAGCGCCAGAATGCCGACACTTACTCCGCGCAGCGCCGCGGCGGTAAGGGTATTATCGGCATGACGACCAAGGAAGAGGACTTCATCGAAAAGGTAATGGTTATGCACAGCCATTCGAACCTGATGATGTTCACCTCGAACGGCAAGGTCTATATGCGCAAGGCGTATATGATCCCCGAGGCGGGCAGAACCGCAAAGGGAACGAATATCGTCAACATTCTCGAGCTGCAGCCGGGTGAAAAGATCACAACGGTCATCGAGGTTCCCAGCTTCGACAACGCGGACGAGAGATACCTCACAATGGTCACGAAGAACGGCGTTCTCAAGAGAACGAAGCTTTCCGAGTTCGAGTATCAGCGCAAGGGCGGTAAGATCGCTATCGGTCTTGACGAGGGCGATGAGCTTATCGGCGTTCTTCTCACCGACGGTCACAAGGATATCATCATCGCATCGGCATCGGGTAACGCAGTTAAGTTCACCGAGGAAGGCGCGAGAACGATGGGACGTACCGCGCGCGGTGTTATCGGCATCAAGCTTCGCGGCGACGACCGAGTTGTCGGCGTAGTTGCGGCAGAGGAAGGCAAGCATCTCTTGACGCTCACCGAGCTCGGCTACGGTAAGAGAACAGAATTCGACGACTTCCGTCTGATGAAGAGCCGCGGCGGTATGGGCGTAATGTGCCACAACGTCACCGAAAGAACCGGCCGCGTTGCGGGTATTTCGGCAGTCGGCGAGGATGACGATATCATGATCATCACCGACAGCGGAACCATCATCCGTACAGCAGTTGACAGCATCCCCGTCTACGGCAGAAGCGCCGCCGGCGTAATCGTAATGCGAGTCTCCGAGGGTCAGACCTGCGCGGGATTCACGACGGTTCCAAAAGCGGAGGATGACGCGGAGGAGATAGTTGAGGAGTAAAAACAGCTCCCGAACTGTGAAAAGTGACTAGTGGCTAGTGATTAGTGACTAGTGAAAGGTAAAAATTCCGCGCGAAAGCGCGGAATCAGACTGCTGACAAACTCAAATTGTAAATTAACATATAGTAATTGCACAAATAATGAGTAAACAGCTATGTTTGCACTCGCAATGCAGGGGTGAAGGGGGCGCAGCCCCCTTCATTCTCTACGATGTCATCCTGAGGCGGCGCCCGCAGGCCGCCTTGCCGCCGAAGGATCTCGTGACGCGCAAATTGTTCTTTGCGCGTCGCGGTGCTGGCGAAGTGGTCTGCACTGCACCAAAAAAACTAAATGTATATGAAAATGAAAAATCACTGTGTAGTTTCAAAATTACACAGTGATTTCGTTTATGTTGCCTATAGAATGTGCGAACAAAGCTGTTTGACTTTAGTTTGACGGTTATTCACATCAAACTTCACCGTACAGGCACCGCGCTGCCCGAGGAACAACTCGGTCAGCACGAGATCCTTCGGGCGTATATGCCAAGTCGGATCGTAGCCATGTCGTTCTGTGAGCCAAGGAGTTGAA
>JAZSLM010000056.1:0-4978 GCA_045535375.1 Eubacteriales bacterium | reverse complement strand
CGCCCTCAGGATGACATCGTTTTTTCTTGCAGGGGCTTCGCCCCTGCACCCCATTTTGCAAGTGCGAACACAGCTTTCTGCTTTTTGTGCATATTGCTAGATGTTAATTAACGATATATGTTTGTCAGCTGTCTGAGGACTTCTTCATCGATAAAACGGTGAAGAAGTCCTTTTTTGAGTTTTTGTGCTCTGTTAAAAATGACATAACGTTACAAAAAATTGGTCGAAAAGACCAATTTTTTTATATTTCACAGGAGGTTATATTATAAAAAAATCGCGTTTTGAACCTTGTCCATCCTGCTCCCCGCTGTTCTATTTGCACTGAAAATGCCGTAGTTACGCTAAAAATGCCGTAGTTACGCTAAAATATTGACATTCGAGCGTCTTTTTTGATATAATTTAATCGGTCGGTAAGATCAAAGAATATCATCTCATGCACGAAAGGAAATATAAAGATGATTAAAAAAACACTAAAGACTCTGAAACGTGCGCCAGTTCGCGCCATTGCTGTGCTTCTGTTTGCTGCGGTAATTTCTATGATCGTTTGTACTTTACACGCATCAAATGAGGCTGAACTTCAGAATTATGAAGAGGTCTGGCAATCCGTTCCGATCACTGTGACAGTTACAGATCCTTCGGGAAAAAATGGCGGTGATCTTTTGATCAGTCCCTGGGTACTTAGCTTATTTACCGATGACATCCCCGTAAAATTTTATGATGATTCGGCTGAGAAAAAATATTCTGATCCGGTGGAAGAATTATCATTGGCAGAATATCTGAAAGACGTTCAGAGCATGATGTATACTCCGATTTCCACGATCAACGGCACTAATTATACAAGCGCATCGGGAACGACTATGCTGTACGGTATTACCTCGCTTTCTTGCGACAAGCAGCTGTTTCCTGAAAACGGGTGCGAGATCACGTGGTACGAGGGGTATGACGAAAGTATATTTGCCGGTGAAGAACTGCTCTGCATCGTTCCCGAGGGGATGGTGGAGCGTTATGATAACGGCGGCGAGGCTGATCTGTATTTTTCCGGCAGAAGCAATATACCGCTCATTCACAGAGATGAAAACGGCGAATTTCTGTTGGTAGACGGCGAATTGGTTATAGAGTTCCCGAAGGTAGAATATAATTGCTCGCTAAAGATCGTCGGAACATACACTGCCGGAGACGAAAAAAGCATTTATTGCCCGTATCCCATTATTGATCAAGTGTACGACGAGCTTAGAAAAAATAAAATTATTCGGGTACTGAGCGCAACGCTTTCAGACAACAGCCGCCTTGACGAATTCCGCGAAAAAATGAGCTATTGTTTCTTGGAGCCTTCCCCGAATGCAAAGAAGACCGCTTGGGGTGTGAGCGTGGATTACGGTACGTTGCCATATATCACAGAAAAAACCTATAGCTATGCACTTGATATAGACGATAATAATCTTTTCGACCTCGCAGCCATCCTTGAAGACAGCATCAAATTCAACCGCACGGTGACGGTATTTGTCGTGATCCTTTCGGTCATTTCGGGCTTCCTCGTCGGCTTCCTTATGATCCGCCGCCGCAAGCGTGATATATTGCTGATGCGTATGGTGGGCGAATCAAACGCGAGAGTATACGTCGGCTTTGTCATCGAGCAAATGATCTGCATAATCCTCGGCATAGTGATCGGCGGCGCGTATTATAAGTGGAATCCTATAAATAATCTCGCGATATTCGCTGTTACCTATTTTATAGCCCTAACCCTCGCACTTGCAATATTTATGAGCAAAAAACTTATCAAAAACGTCAAGGAGGATGAATAAATGATGGCGGAATCTGCACGAAAGGAAGTAAAAAGATGATCAAAAAAACACTGAAAACCATCAAACGAGCCCCCGTCCGCGCCGTTGCGGTGCTACTGTTCGCCGCAGTAATTTCTATGATCATTTGTGCTTTACAAGCATCGAACGAAGCGGAGTTGAGTAACTATGAAGAAACATGGAAATCGGTTCCGGTAACAGTGACCGTTACAAAGCCTTCCAGAATAGATACAGATACACCATTTTCGGTCAACGACTGGGTATTTTTCTTATTTACTGGGGAAGGGCCCGTTCAGTTTTTAGACACGTCTGCCGCGGAAAACATATATGAAGCCGCGGCGCTAAGACATTCAGACGATGTGTATTCCATAGAACTATCGTTGTCAGAATATGTAAAAGACGTTCAATTTATGGCATCAAGACAAGTAAAAATGGTAGGCGATATGTCTTTCAGAGGGGATGCTCCTTTTTTGTGTGGAATGACCTCTCTTTCCTGTGATAAGCAGCTTCTTCCGGACTACGGGTGCGTGATCACATGGAAAGAGGGATACGACGAAAGCATATTTGCGGGTGAAGAACTTGTCTGCATTATTCCCGAAAGTGCAGTTGAAGATTACGATAATGGCAACGGCGAGATCACCTTGAGTTTCACGTATCGCAATAATAAATATCAGTGCACGCTTAAGATCGTTGGAACCTATACCGCAGGAGACGAGAAAAGTATTTATTGCCCGTATCCAATTTATGAACAAGTACGCACCGGACTTGGTGATGATCTTTTGAAGTTTGATTCAATGAGCGCAACACTCGCGGATAATAGCCGCCTTTCGGAATTCCGAGAAAAAGCGAAAATTTGCTTCTTAGATCCCTCGCCGCATTCCGAGCAGATCCGTTGGGGCTTCTTTGCGAATAATTGGTATAATGAATTTTATGACTATGCTTTGGATATCGCGGATGAGAATCTGTTCGATCTGTCGGCCATACTCGAAGAGAGCATCAAATTCAACCGCACCGTCACACTGATCGTAGTTGCTCTTTCGGTAATTGCTGGATTCCTTGTCGGATTCCTTATGGTTCGCCGCCGCAAACGCGATATTCTGCTGATGCGAATGGTCGGCGAATCAAACGCGAGAGTATACGTCGGTTTTGCGCTTGAGCAGATGATCTGCATAATCCTCGGCATAGCCATCGGTGGAGCTTACTATAAGTGGAACCCGATAAATAATCTTGCTATATTCGCCATTACCTACTTCGTCGCCCTCAGCCTCGCACTTGCGATATTTATGAGCAAAAAACTTATCAGAAACGTCAAGGAGGATGAATAAATGACGGCGGAGTCTGCACGAAAGGAAGTAAAAAGATGATCAAAAAAACACTGAAAACTCTAAAACGCGCGCCTGTCCGAGCCTTTGCGGTGTTGTTATTCGCCGCGGTGATTACTATGATCATTTGCGCATTGCAAGCGTCAAACGAGGCTGAACTTCGGAATTATGAAGAGGTCTGGCAATCCGTTCCGATCACGGTGACAGTCACAGATCCCAAAGGGGTAAATGACGGTAAGCTCCTGATAGACTCTTGGGTTCTTGACTTGTTTGAAAGAGAGGAACCCATAAAAATTTATGATGCATCTAATTACGAAAATTATGATGATCCGTGGGATTTTTTTATCACAGAAGTTCCTGTTGAATTATCTTTGAGTGAATATGTAAAAGACGTTCAGGTCTTTGCATATCTACCCATATCCACTATTAACGGCAAAAATTATACCAGTGCTTCGGGAACGACTATGTTGCGCGGAATTACCTCTATCCCTTGCGACAAGCAACTCTTGCCGGAATACGGATGTGAGATCACGTGGTACGAGGGGTATGACGAAAATATATTCTCAGGAGATGAACTGCTTTGTATTGTCCCCGAGGGGATGGTTGAGAATTACGACAAGAGCGGTGAGGTTGATCTGTATCTTACCGGGAAAAGTGGCAAGCCGGTTTTTCGTACAGATGAAAACGGTGAATATGTGATGAAAGACGGGCATTACATTGCTGATTTTCCAACAACAGAATATAATTGCACGCTTAAGATTGTCGGAACATACACCGAAGGCGACGGAAAAAGCATTTACTGCCCATCTGATATAATTAAGCAAGTATATGACGAGCTTGAGGAAATTATAATAGTCCGCTCGCTGAGCGCAACACTAAAAGATAATAGACGTCTTGATGAATTCCGCGAAAAAATGAGCGTATGCTTCTTGGAGCCTAAGCCGGATGGAAAGAAAACTTCTTGGAATGCTAAAATTGATACCGGCTTGGCGACGAAATATACTGAGAAATCTTATACATATGCACTTGATGTCAACGATAATAATTTGTTCGACCTTTCCGCCATTCTTGAAGACAGCATCAAATTCAACCGCACGGTGACGGTGTTTGTCGTGATCCTTTCGGTCATTTCGGGCTTCCTCGTCGGTTTCCTCATGGTACGTCGCCGTAAGAGAGATATTATGCTGATGCGTATGGTTGGTGAATCAAATGCAAGAGTATACGTCGGTTTTGCGCTTGAGCAGATGATCTGTATAATCCTCGGCATAGTGATCGGCGGTGCGTATTATAATTGGAACCCGATAAACAACCTCGCGATCTTCGCCGTCGCCTACTTCATCGCCCTCAGCCTCGCGCTTACAATATTTATGAGTAAAAAACTTATCAAAAACATCAAGGAGGATGAATAAATGAGTATTTCACTAAAAAACGTATCCTACAGCTATAAAGGTAAATATCAGACCGTCCGCGCGGTGGACGGCGTGTCCTATGATTTCGAGCCCGGCAAGTGCTACGCCATCGTCGGTAAATCGGGTTCGGGAAAGACCACTCTGCTCTCGCTGATGGCGGGACTCGATATCCCCACCGATGGCGAGGTCATCATCGACGGCAAGTCCACCAAGAATTGGAACCGCAACCGCCTTCGCCGCGATGCCGTCAGCGTTATCTATCAGAATTACAACCTCTTCCCGCTCCTGACCGTGCAGGAGAACATCCGCTACCCGCTCGATCTGAGAAGAATGTCCAAGAAAAAAGCCACCGAATTGGCTATAAAGGTCCGCGAGAGGGTCGAGCTTTCAGCAAACTACGATAATCGCCTTCCCGCACACCTCTCTGGCGGAAGTCGGAGGCCAAGCG
>JAZSLM010000074.1:0-4037 GCA_045535375.1 Eubacteriales bacterium | reverse complement strand
ATAAAAGAGCACCCGATGATTTACAGACCATCATCGGGTGCAAAGATAAAAATTAACGCTGCAAACCCCGAAAAGGGGCTTGCAGCAAGGGTTTTTGGCATCCCGGATTGGAGTCGAACCAACGGCCTGTCGCTTAGGAGGCGACCGCTCTATCCTACTGAGCTACCGGGACGTATTCAAAAAATATTCAGTTTTCCGCCCCTCCAGGAAACGAACGAGCTGCCGCTTAGGAGGGGGCTATTATATCCATTTAACTATGCAGGCGTACTATATAATTATAACACAATCGTGTGGAATATGCAATAGATAATTTGAAATTTTTATATATTTATGTTGACAAATAATCAGCCTTGCGCTTGGCGCAAGGCTGATTATTTGTCCGAACCGTCGGCGGGGCGCCGCCGGTTTGGAGCCCAAAAGATATTTCGCCCTCTGCGGAGGGCGACTTAAGGCTCCGCCTTAAGAATCTGCAAACTTTTGAAAAAGTTTGATCAAAACTTTAATCTGGGAAATTAGTAGTTATTCCTTATCCTATTTCTCACTCCGAAGTAGATTCCGAGCGAGAGGAGCACCGCGATGATAACTCCGCAGATTGCGTAGATACCCGCGCTGATCTCGATGTCGGATTTTAGCTCCTCCCAAAGCTGATTGATCAGGATGAGCTTTTCGCCGCTGAGATTTTTATAGGTCGAGGTGGTGACGTTGTCGGTTGCATACATCTTTTCATAGGCGTCTTCCTTGATCTCGCCCATGTATTCGATATATTCCTCGCTCTCAACGACCAGTCTGTTCGGGGATGCGTAATAGGTGTATTCCGCGTTTGCAATTGCGGCTTCTTCCATCAGCATAAAGTTGATGTAACGCTCCGCAAGCTCCTTGTTCTTGCTCGACTTGGGGATGCACATCGCGTCAAGATAGAAGTTCGTGCCCTCCTCGGGATAGAAGAACTCAAGATCGGAATTGTTTTCGTACATCGCAAGGTAGTCGCCCGCGTAGTACGCCGCGATCCCCGCTGAGCCGTTTTCCATCTTGTTGTAGATCTCGTCCATAACGTAACCCTGAAGGATCGGTTTCTGCTCCTTGAGCTTTTCAAGAGCCATTCTCCAATCTGCTTCGCTGTCCGAGTTTACGTCCAGACCGAGGAAATACTGCGCGCTTCCGAATGCGTCGCGTGAGTTGTTGAACTGCAGGATGTTGCCCGCGTGACGTTCGTCCCACATCAGACGCCAGCTTCCGAGGCTCGGATCGTCCGCATCGACCATTGTGGTGTTGTAGATAATGCCGATCATACCGTAAAGGTAGGGGACCGAATAGACGTTGCCCGGGTCGTGAGCCGAATGCTCGCTGGTTTCTCCCCAGAATTCGGGCAGAATATTGACGATATCGGGGATGTTGTCGTAGTTGAGGGGAGCAAGCAGGTCTTCCGCGATAAGGCGCTCGATCATATAGTCGGATGGCACGACGACGTCGTAGCTGACCGATCCCGAGCTGAGCTTCGCGTAGAGGCTTTCGTTGCTTGAAAAGGTAGAATAATTAACTCTTACGCGCTCGCCGTAGGTCTCAAAGTACCATTCCTCGAATGCCGCGTTGGAGTCAAGACAACCCTCCGAGCCGTCCGAGATATACTCACCCCAGTTGTAAACGTAGAGCGTTTTCGTTCCGCCCGAAAGTCCCTCCTCGCCGCAAGCCGAGAAGAGAAGAGGAAGAACGATAAGAAGTGCAGCGATAAACGCTGAAAAACGGATCTTTCTCATTTCGCGCCTCCTTTCTTGCCCACCGAGCCCGCGAAGTTGACCACGAGCAGGATGATAAGAATGGCGATTACGATGAGAGCAGACAGCGCATACATACTGAATTTTACGTTGTGCGCAGTCTGGTTGTAAACGTAGAGCGGAAGCGTCTGGAAATCGGGCGAGCTTACAAAATGGCTGATAACGAAATCGTCAAGCGACATCGTAAATCCGAGCATAAGTCCCGAAACGATTCCGGGAACGATCTCGGGGAGCTCGACCTTGAAGAACGCCTGCGAGGGAGTGCATCCGAGGTCCTGTGCCGCCTCCGAAAGAGAGACGTCAAGCGCCTTGAATCGGGGCATTACCGAGAGGATAACGTAGGGAAGGTTGAATGTCACGTGCGCGATAAGCATCGTGCCGAAGCCGAAGAAATCGTTCGCGCCGAGAATACCCGCAACCGCAACGAAGAGAAGCATCATCGAAACGCCGGTTACGATATCGGGGTTCATCATGGGGATGTTGGTGACGGTGTTGACCGTACCCTTCAGCCACTTTGCCTTCATTCTGTGAAGTCCGAGAGCAGCAAAAGTGCCGATCACGGTTGCTATCAGCGATGAGGACACAGCGAGCACGAGCGAGTTGCGCAGAGAAGTAAGCGCCTCTTCATCGGCAAAAAGCTCTTCATACCAGACAAGTGAGAATCCCGAATATTCCGCAAGGCTGCCCGCCTCGTTGAAGGAGAACGCGATAAGCACTATTATCGGGATATAGAGAAGTAAAAATACTAAAACGATATATGATCTTTGGAGGAATTTCAAGGCATGATACCTCCTCCCTTGCCGGCTTTGGGATCGCCGGGGGTCTTATCGTCGGAGAAACGGTTCATAATCGTGACCGAAATGATGATGAGAACCATCATAACGAGCGAGATCGCCGCGCCGACATTGTAGGTAGAAGGATTCTGGAAAAGTCGCTCGATAGTGTCGCCGACAAGGTCGATCTTGCCCGCACCGAGCTTCTGGGAAATGTAGAAGGTACTGATCGAGGGTACGAACACCATCGTAATTCCCGAAATAACGCCGGATGCAGTCAGGGGCATAATGACTCTTGTCATCGTCTGCCACGAGGTACAGCCAAGATCTTGCGAAGCCTCGATGAACTTGGGGTCGAGCTTGGTCATAGCAGTGAAGATCGGAAGCACCATATAGGGCAGGAAATCGTAGATCATACCCAGAATTACGCCGAAATTCGTTCCGACGATCTGTACCTTATCAAGCCCGAGAGAAACGAGCAGGGAATTGAGCAGTCCGCCGTTGTCAAGCAGAGCCATAAGCGCATATGTTCTGATAAGCAGGTTGCACCACATCGGGAGCATAACGAGGACCATAAGGATCTTCTGCGCACGGGGGGACTGCTTTGACATAAAGTATGCGAGCGGGTAGCCGATGATGAGGCATACCACGGTTGCAATAAGCGCAAACGCGATCGAAAGCACGAAAACGTGTCCGTATTGCGAAAGCGATGTTATGTTTGAAAATGAGAAATTGCCGTCAGCGTCGGTGAAAGCAAAGAAGAGGACGAAGATCATCGGAAAAACGATGAACATTATCGCCCAGAGAATGTGGGGCGCGGCGGCAAGTCTCTGAAAGAGAGAGCCTTTTTTCATTCCTCTTCCTCCTCGGGGTCGGCGAGGTGTTCAAGCTCGTCGCTGAAAGAGGAATAGTCTCCGAATTTGCCCGAATATTCGGATTTCTTCATAACGTGGATGGCCTCGGGCTCGATATGAAGACCGATCGTTGCCTCGGGCGCAACGTAGTCGGAGGTCTCGAGCATCCACTTGAAGCCGCCGACGTCAACGATTATCTCGTAATAATCGCCCTTGAAGGTGACGGAGGAAACGGTGCCCGTGAGCATACCCTTGTCCACCGCCACAACGTCAACGTCCTCGGGGCGGACAACGATATCGACCTTTTCCTTGGGCGCGAAATCCTTGTCAACACAGACAAATGTGTGACCCGAGAAGCGGACCTTGTAGTCCTCGAGCATAACACCGTCAAGAATGTTCGATTCGCCGATGAAGTCGGCAACGAAAGCGTTTTCGGGTTCGTTGTATATCTTTTCGGGGGTACCGATCTGCTGGATCTTGCCGTCCGCCATAACGACGATGGTGTCCGACATCGAGAGGGCTTCCTCCTGATCGTGAGTTACGAAAATAAATGTAATTCCCGTCTGCCTTTGCATACGCTTGAGCTCGACCTGCATATCCTTGCGGAGCTTGAGGTCAAGTGCACCGAGAGGCTCGTC
>JAZSLM010000086.1:0-2637 GCA_045535375.1 Eubacteriales bacterium | reverse complement strand
TAATTTCAAGCTCGCCGTTCACCTCGATGCGTATCGCCTGGAAGGTTCTCATGGCGGGATGGTGTTTGAGGTATCTGCCTCCGTCCGGGAAAGCGCTCTTGATTATCTCAACGAGTTCGCCGGTCCTTTCGATCGGGCACTCTTCCCTTCTTTTGCAGATCTTTTCCGCGATCTTCGCAGCGAATTTTTCTTCGCCGTAGTCACGGATGATCCTGATAAGCTCGCTCTTCTCGTAATTGTTAACGACGAAAGCGGCGTCAAGAGGTGCCGTTCTGTCCATTCTCATATCGAGAGGAGCATCGTGCATATAGGAAAAGCCGCGTTCGGGAGTATCAAGCTGATGTGAGGAAACTCCAAGATCGAGGAGTATTCCGTCAAGAGCTTCGATTCCCTTATCTTCACAAACCTTCGCCATATCCGCGAAGTTTGATTTGATGACCTCGGCGCGGTCCCCAAAGCACGATAGCCTTGCCCTGGCTACGGCAATTGCCGTGTCATCTCTGTCAAGACACGTCAGTTTGCCTGTGGTAAGCTTTGAGGCGATGGCGCTCGAATGCCCCGCGCCGCCAACAGTTCCGTCAAGGAACCAACCGTCCTCGCGCAAGGAGAGAGCAGCGAGAACTTCTTCGAGCAAAACGGGCTTGTGCGAAAACGTCGGTAATTCTCCGCCCGCAGGGGAAACCGAACGATTGATATCTTTTACTTCACTCATATCAGATCAGCCTCTTCATAACGCTGCGCGAACATATCAGCCTGTTCAGGCGTTGTTCCGACGAATACGCTTTCGGGCCAGATCTCTGCGTGGTCGAAGCAACCGTCGATAACGGTGGCCCCGCCAAGACCCGCGAATGCAACGAGCGATGCGGCAATTACAACTCTTCCCTGAGCATCGGGAGTAAGGGTGTCGCCGTTTCCGTTGAGGTAATTGATCATTTGAGCTTTTTCTTTTCCGGTAAGTTTTGGGGCTTCCTTGATCTTTCTCATAAGCTCCTCAAGATACTCAACCGAAGAAATCACGAGAGAACGTCTGTCCTTTATATTCGGGAATATAACAAAAGTAGATCCCAGAGCCTCGCGATGCTTCGCGGGGATGAAAATTCGGTTCTTGCTATCAAGATTATGGGTTGCTCTGCCCATTATCGGCAATGTTCCGACCATTTTCAGTTCTCCTCTCGTAATTTTGCTCCACTTTGGTGGTTTTATCCTCCCGCGCGGTGATCTTACACTCCGAAGGGGCTTCCGTACACGGGATTGTGTGGGAATACACCGTGGGAATCCCAAACAATTCTAAGTATTTTGAACCATTTTTCGCCACCGCTGTGGGTGCTATTATTATATAACATTAATCTGCTCAAATCAAGTCTTTTATGATAATTTCTTGAGAATTATGAAAAAAATATCGCAAAAAGCTACTTACATGGCTGTTTTACGCCGCTATATTTCCTATTTTGTGATATAATTCCTTTTTATTATCAGAATTGTTATTATTTTACATTTTGTAGAACAAAGAAACCGCCGAGAACCTTGCTTCAGATCATCGGCGGCAAAAAACACGGTAAACGCATTTGCGTTTACCTTGTTTTTTATTGATATTCTGTTAGTTGGTATAGTTATCGAAGTAACCCTGGATCCAAACGATGGGAGTACCCTTGTCACCGGAGCCGGAGGTAAGGTCGCAGAGGGTACCGATAAGGTCGGTAAGTCTTCTGGGAGTGGTTCCCTGAGACTCCATCTGACCGTAGAGGTTAGAACCCTTTGCCTTGATTCTCTCGGAGATTGCAGCCTTGAGCTCCTCGCCCGAAAGGTTAGCGTACTCGTTATCTGCAAGATACTTGAGCTTGATCTCGTTGGGAGTACCCTCAAGACCTGCGGTGTATGCGGGAGATACGCAGGGGTCTGCAAGCTCCCAGATCTTTCCTACGGGATCCTTGAATGCACCGTCGCCGTAAACCATAACTTCAACGCACTTACCGGTAGCGGCAAGGATCTTGTCTCTTACAGCGTCAACAACGGGCTGGCAATCTCTGGGGAAGAGCTTGACCACTTCCTCGGTGGACTTATTGGAGCCGAGAAGACCGTAGTTCTCATTGTATCCGCTGCCGTTGACGGGTGCGGAAAGAATATCGTCCATACCGTAAACAGTCTCAGCGCCCGCAGCCTTGAGAAGTCTCTTGTTGCGGAAACGGGTGTGGATGTCACAGCAAAGAACGTGCTTTGTATAGTTAAGGATCGCTCTTACATCATTAGCGAGAATTACCTTGCATTCACATCCACAGGACTCGATGAGCTCGCGGTAGTATTCGATATAGTCAACGCCCGTGAAGGTATGCTTGTGGTATCCGAAAAGCTCGCGGTACTTCTCTTCTGTGAGAACGTCGCTTACGGGATTGACCCCCGATGCATCGAGAACGTCGAGGTCGATAAGATGGTTTCCTACCTCGTCAGCGGGATAAGAAAGCATAAGAATGATGGACTTAAGTCCCTTTGCAATGCCCTTAAGGCAGATAGAGAAACGGTTTCTCGAAAGGATCGGGAAAACGATAGCTGCTTCTCCGCCGGGGAATTTTGCGCGGACGTCAGCCGCGATCTGGTCGATGTGTGCGAAGTTACCCTGCGCGCGAGCAACAATCGATTCGG
>JAZSLM010000092.1:0-52077 GCA_045535375.1 Eubacteriales bacterium | reverse complement strand
TCAAGGTCGGTGCGGCTACCGAAGTTGAAATGAAAGAGAAGAAGCTGCGCATTGAGGATGCTCTCAACGCTACTCGCGCGGCAGTTGAAGAGGGTATCGTTCCCGGTGGCGGAACCGCATATCTCAACGTTATCTCCGAGGTAGCAAAGCTTCTCAAGACTGTTGACGGTGACGAGAAGACCGGTGTTTCGATCGTTCTTACTGCTCTTGTAGCTCCCGCTCGTCAGATCGCGGCTAATGCAGGCTTCGACGGCGGCGTTATCGTTGACAAGATCGTTTCATCCCGCAAGGCAGGCTGGGGCTTCGACGCTTACAACGAGACCTACTGCGACATGATGAAGGCAGGAATCGTTGACCCCACCAAGGTTACCCGTTCCGCACTCCAGAACGCAGCTTCCATCGCATCCACCATCCTCACCACCGAGGCTGTTGTAGCAAATCAGAAGGAAGACCCCGCGGCTGTAGCTGCAGCTAATGCTGCAATGAACGCAGGCGGCGGTATGTATTGATAAGTGCAGAGTGCAGAATGCAGAGTGCAGAGTTGAATGCACAATGCAAAATGTTAAATGCAAAATGAAAATCAAGGGAGTCGAATTCGGCTCCCTTGACTTTTTTGTGTTGTTTTTATGTTATTGATTAATCGTAATTTTTAGCAAGATTGTCAAGGAATCTTTGGAGAGTCTTGCCTGCGGTCTTCTTGGTGGTTGCGATAGCGGAGGATACGCCGTCTACGTTTCCTGCCTTAGCAAGCGACCAGATGTTGCTTTCAAGACCTGTGATCTTACCGGTCTGGTCAACGTCAAAGGTCTTGGAATCGAAGTAGATATCAAGCATTCTGGTGTCCTCGGGAGAACGTGCAAGACGGAAGTCTGCAAGCTGATAGTAGAATGCATCGCGGAGGCTTACGTTGCCTTCCTTAGCGGTGAATCTTGAATAGTAAGCGGTTGCCTCTGCAAGAAGCATAGTGTTCTCAACATCCTTGAGGTTGGAGGGGAAGGAGAGAGGACGGTGGTTTCCTCCTGCAACGTAGCAGTAGTACTCGTTCGACTCGCCGTTGTTCGGAACGGGAAGGATGCCGTAGTCGTTGGCCATATCAATATAGCCGTTTACGGAAGAAAGTGCGTTCGAACGGAAGAGTACATTGCCGCTCTTGAATATGTTTCTTGCTTCGGCCCATACGTCACCGCCGACGAACCAAGTGCCATTGTTAACGATCATAACATCGGGGTTTACAACAAGCTGCATGGTCTTCTGGAGCGTGTTCATAACCTGCTCGGATTCGATATTGGATATGAATTCGCCGCCGTTGTTGACAAGAGTCTTGTTGCCAAGACCGAGGAAGAAGTAGTAGGGGGCGGAAACCTCTGCAACCAGTCCCCACCGGCCATTTTCGTCGGTAGAGTCAACTGTTATGCCCTTGATCATTTCCATAAGGGTGTCGTATGTCCACTTGTTCTGCTCAACGAGATCGTAGGGGGTGCCGTAAAGAGTGTTGTAGTTATAGTCGCTGTAAAGAGTCTTGTTGAATACAACGCAGATCGAGCGGAGCTCGTCGAGCATATTCATATCGCCTTCAAGAGTGAAAAGGTGGCTTCCGATAAGGTATTCCTTCTGAATACGCTGATCCCACCAGGGCTGATCGAGGTTGAGCCCCTGAAGATCATTGACGTCAAGAACGTAACCGTTCTGCGCTGCACTCATAGAGTCGGTACCCGAAAGATACATGACCTCACAAAGGTCAAGTCCGGAACCGATGTGGTTTCCAAGTGTGGTAAGCGCATTCGAGTCAACAATATGCTCAACTTCGCAGTTAAAGGTCTCCTCAAGGAAAGCTTCGCGGCGGAAAAGTGCATCGTTGATGATGTTGCCGTTCTGATCGCCATCTTCGGAGTAGTAGATGGGACCCCACATCTCGTTGCCGATGATGAGGTTGCGGTAAACAAAACCGCCGAGGTCTTTAGCAACGGGAACAGGGTACTCGGGTCCGGGTTCGGTGGTTTCTGCGACGGGTGCGGTGGTCTGAGCAACGTTGGCTGCGTCAGTCGCTTCGGTCTCGTTGGGATCCTGTGTTTCTGCACATGCTACAGCGAGAGGAAGAAGCATAAAGAGCGCACAGATTAATGCGATGATACGTTTTTTCATGTTATTCTCCTTTATAGATTTTATTTAGTTGAAAATAAACGTACAAGTGAAATTGTATGATGCCCCAGGAGCGAGGGTGACGAATCCCTTACGTTCGGAGATCTGATCGGCAGGAGATCCTTCGGGTGCATCTGATGCGGGAAGCGACTGCCAGGGCTCAATGCAAAGGAAGGGCGCATCGCTGTGGTCGGGCTGCCAGAATCCGACGTATTTTGCATCGGGGAAGATCGCGGTCACGCTTCTTTCCGAATCGGGAGATTCGAGAGTCGCGGATTTTACTCCGGTCAGAATGATCGCATCGTTGTCGAAAAGCGAATTGTCAAGATCGATATACTTTCCGTCGCGCAATTCGTAGGGTTCATCCTTGTCAGCCATCAAGTATGCGGGCGAGAGAAGCTGTCTTCTCGGTTCGTCGGAAAGCTCGAGCGAAAGGCGCGCGCGTCCCTCCGGGATCATGAATCCGGGGTGAAGTCCCATGCCGAAAAGAATGTCGCGGCTGTCGGTATTCGTTACGGTCACGGTTTCGATGATCGAATTCTTTGCAAGCTTGAAACGGCGGCGGAGAGTGAATGAATAAGGGTAGCTCTTATGCGTTTCTTCATTGTCGGTAAGAGTGAATTCGGCAAAATCGCGCATAGCGACCGTTTTCATTTCCTGATGTCTTGCAAATCCGTGATTGCCCATAGGATATACCGTATCACCATCACTCCATTCGCCACCGCGCAATCTGCCGACGGTGGGGAAGAGCAAAGGTGCGCTCGATTTCCAATATTTTGCATCGCGGTGCCAGAGATACTCGTATTCACCCATCCTGATCGAGAGCGGTTCGCCTCCGACATCGGAAAGCTTAAGCGATATATAATCGTTTTTAATAATATAAGTTTTCATATTTTTTCCTCCGCCAATATTCTATCATAATATAATGAATAAATCAAGTATTCGTGGAGAAAATAAGTTGAGAAAAAGCAAATTTGGGAGATTTTTTCATGGAAAGGAACAGAAAAATCATAGATACTTCGGGCGCCGTCATTATTTCGTCAGCAAGTGCCGTGGGAGGCAAAGAATTTGAGGGTCCTCTTGGTGCTTGCTTTGATTTTCACGACCCCGACGACCGATTCGGTCAAAAGACTTTTGAGCGGAGCGAAAGCGAGATGCAAAGGCTGACGCTGGCATGCGCACTGGGTAAATGTTCAATGACTCCGTCGGATATCGGAGCTCTTTTTGCGGGAGACCTGCTTAATCAATGTGTGTCTTCTGCGTACGGATTGCTTGAATACGATATTCCTTATTTCGGTCTGTACGGCGCTTGTTCCACTGCGGCGGAGGGCATTATGCTTGCTTCGGTATTCACTTCCAAAGGAATAGCAGACTACGCAGCGGCTGTTACTTCATCTCATAACGCGGCGGCTGAAAGGCAGTACCGAAATCCACTTGAATACGGCGGACAGCGCACTCCGACGGCACAGTGGACCGTCACCGGTGCGGGTGCGTTTGTGATATCACGCGAGGAAGTAGTTACTCCCGACCGCGTTTTTGCTTCAGTTGAGGATGCATTCCCGGGCATCGTGGTTGAAAAGGGAGTTACCGATGCGGCGAATATGGGGGCGGCAATGGCTCCGGCAGCTTGCGATACGCTGCTGAATTATTTCGATGCGAGCGGTACGTCACCCGAGGATTACGATATGGTTCTCAGCGGAGACCTCGGCTCGGAGGGACAGATCATACTCGGTGAGCTTTTGGCGGCTTCGGGTGTGTCGGCATCCGAAAAGCTTTTTGATTGCGGTATGATGATCTACGATGCAGAATCGCAGGACGTTCACGCGGGCGGTTCGGGTTGCGGATGCTCGGCAGTTGTGCTTGCTTCGCATATACTTCCGCGATTGAAAAAGGGTGAACTTTCGAATATACTTTTTTACGGTACGGGCGCGATGATGAGTCCTTCCAGTCTGAAGCAGGGACTTTCGATCCCCGCGGTTGCACATTTGATTCATCTCCGTTCGCCCGAGGCAGGAGTTAAGTGAAATGATGAGCGGTATTTTACCTTACTTTTGGGCATTTGTCATCGGAGGCAGTTTTTGCGCGGTTGCGCAGGTGCTGATCGACCGTACCCGTCTGACCCCCGCGCGTATCCTCGTCGGATACGTTGTTGCAGGCGTTCTTCTCGGTGCGGTCGGAATTTACAAATATATTGCTGATCTCGGCGGCGCGGGCGCGGCGGTTCCCCTGACGGGATTCGGTTATCTTATTTCCGAAGGAGTTCGTAAGGCAGTTGATGAACGAGGTCTTCTCGGAGCGCTGACCGGAAGCCTCACGGCGGCTGCGGGCGGCACCGCGGCGGCACTTGTTTTCGGACTTATTGCCGCTTTTTGTGTAAGAAGCAAACCTAAGCGTTAACAAGATGTAAAAGTTTTTCCCTTTAGATAAAATTCCTTGAAAAATGTATTTCTTTATGATATAATTAGTTTAATATTTGCAATTTTCGACTTTTTTCAAGGAATTTGCCGAAAGGAATAATATATGTTGTTCAAGAAAAATAAAGTATTTATATTTACACTTATCTGCATAATGCTTGCGGCGTTTTTCGCGCTTGGCGTATCTGCGGATGATGAAACTCCAATCGTTCCTATCGATCCGCCCGACGTTGTTTCGATCGCTCTCAAAGAAATGCCCTATAAGATGCGCTATGTTGTCGGCGAAAAGCTCGATATGTCCGGTGCTGTGCTTGAGCTTACTTACGATACCGGTGAAAAGGGTACTTCCCCCGTCAAGACCGATTGGTGCACGGGCTTCAGCTCCACCAAGGTCGGCGAAAAGACAGTAACGATCAAGTATCCCGATTCGGCTGCGCAAACTACTCTCAAAGTAGAAGTTGTAACCGAAAAATCGCTGAAGATAAATCCTCCCAAGACTCTTACTTACTTTGTCGGCGATAAAGAGGACAGAAGCGGACTTACCGTTTCGGTGGTTTACAGCAACGGCGACAGTGCAATACTCGAATCCGGCTATACCGTGTCGGGCTTCAGCAGCAGCTCCGAGGGCGAAAAGACGATCACCGTCAAATACAAAGACCTGAGCGCCACCTACAAGATCAGCGTTTTCAATCCCGCGCTTCAGAAGATCACTATCTCGAAAAAGCCTGCCAAGCTTTCCTATTATCTCGGTGAAAAGCTTGATACCTCGGGTATCAAGGTCACCGCTTCCTATGAAAACGGAAAGACCGCGGACGTAACTTCGAAAATTACGGTCAGCGGAGACTTAAGTTCTGCGGGTACCAAAAAGATAACCGTTGCTTACACCGAACGTGACGTCAAAAAGACCGCTACATTCGACGTAACCGTTACCGACGTTCAGATCAAAAATATTGTTTTTGAATCCTACCCCGACAAGACCGTATATGCCGAGGACGAGGTCTTCGATCCCACAGGTGTTGCCATCAAGGTTACTTACAACAACGGCAAAGTTGAAACAGTGACAGAGAATATCCTTTATTCCGGATTTGAAACCGATACCGTCGGTGAAAAGACCGTCACACTTCATTACGGCGGATATCAGCTGAATTTCACGGTTACTGTTGTTGTTTCGCAGTCACACATACATAAGGAAGGTCCTTTCCTTAAAACCAAGGATCCCACCTGCACCGAGGAGGGCGAAGAGGCAACCACCTGCTCGATCTGCTTTGAGACCGTCAGCACAAGAGCGATTGCCGCGCTCGGCCACGGCGCCCAAAGCTCCCCCGTTAAAACCAAGTCGCAGACGTGCACTGAGCCCGGCGAGATGACCACCTACTGTCTGGTTTGCTCCGGAATCGTTGAGGTCAGCGAGATCGCTCCCAACGGACACAGCGACGGTGAGGCACAGCTCCTTCCCGCCCCCACATGCACCGAAAGCGGAATTTCAAAAACTTACTGCACCGTTTGCAACGCCGAGACCAAGCATGAGGATCTTGCTCCGCTCGGACACACATTCAGCGAGTGGGCAGTCGTTGTTGAACCCACCGGTGAGATTGAAGGTACAGAGGAACGCATTTGTTCGGTTTGTTCCTATAAAGAGAGCAACACATTGGCAAAACTGACCCGTAACCTTGACTCTGAAGGTGTAAGCGCGACTCTTAATTCTTCCGCATCCTTCTATCCCTATAATTCTTCGTTCAAGGCCGATAAGATAACCGAGTCGGTTACGGCAGAAGAAATCGCGGCGTTTATTCCCGAAGGATACGTTATTCTCGAGGTGTTCGAGTTTGTATTCACCGATAAAAACGGCGAAATATTCTATCCCTCAAGCGATGTTACATATTCTGTCGAATATGCTCTTGATACCGATAAGTATTCCTCCTTCATGATCTGTGACACCGAGATGGGAAGATATACGCCTTTCTCGGAGGATTCAAAATTCAGCTTCACTGTTCAGAGAAGCGGAATATTCATTCTTGTCGGAGAAGAAATCCCCGAAACTGAGGCTCCCGAGTCTTCGGATACCGAGGGCGAAACCGTCACCGATATCCCCGCTTCGACAGAGCCCGATAAAGGATCTCCGATGATCATAGTTCTCATAATAGTTTCGATCGTTCTGGTCATTGCAATTGCAGTTCTGATCTACTTTTATGTTTTCAAACAATATTATTAATTAATAAAAATAATAAAAACCGCCGTGTTTTTTGGCACGGCGGTTTGATTTAAGACTGAGTGGTGATCTTTGAGATGACGGATGCGGGATCTCCGTTGTAGGGAAGAGGAACGGTATGCGTTGTGTTATTCCATCCCGCAACGAAAAGCTCCTGGAAGTTCTTGTTCGTTCCGTCCCAAAGAACTTTGCTGTAAGCCTTATGCTTATAAGTCGCGAATGCGTTGAGACCCATAGGCCAAAGAACTATTTCGGGTGACATAAGTTTATAAGATTCCCTGATGGCGTTATCGTTGCCCCAGGTCTGGTATCCGTGATGTGCGACCTGAACGATTTCACATCTGAGATCGTTGCCGTACATCTTGTTACAGATAGCCATTGCAGGGCCGGTGACGTCGCCCATGATCATAACCGAAGTGGATTTACCCGAAGCATCGGTGGTTGTGGAGCGTACAAGTATCGAGGATGTGTTCAGCGCGTTTGTGGTTGCGGGAGCAAAGGTTTCGACAGTATAAAGGATCTCGAATACCGTGTCGGCAAAATAAAATTTTTGACCGGTATGACATTGAATAAGATCCGCGCCGAGCTCTTGGGCAGCGTTGCGTACATAATTTGTTACCTTGGCTTCTCCTCCGCCAAAGTTTTCTCCGTATGAGGAATCGAGGGATTTTTCGATCTCCTTGTCGCTCATAAGGTTTGCGATAACGCGTTCAACTGTGAAATTCTTGGCAAATTCCTTGGCTTGAGTTCTCAGCGTGCCCATATGGTCGTTATGTGCATGAGAAACGAACCATGCGGCAATGCGTATATCTTTTCCGGTTGCGTAATCTTTTGCCTGATCTTTGATCGCCTTTATAAGGTTGTCTGCCCACCAGGAGCTGTTGGTATCGTGTCCGCCGTCAATGATTACGAAAGAACCGTCAGCAAGTCTGAAGAGAAGGGAAAGACCGTTGCCCTTGTAAGTTCCCGCGCTTTCCTTGAATTCACAACCGAGCATTGTGATCTGGGAAGTGGTTACAGCCGTGTATTTGTTATCGGATTCAAGACCGATAAGCGTCTTTTTTTCAAAAGGTTCGATAACGATGCGGCACTCACCGAATGGTTTATAGTAGCCGACGTTAAGTGTGTATCCGTCGCTGTAAAGAGTGGTGAAAAGGTTGCCGCTTATGTCATTGTCGGTATATTTCTTGTATCCTTGGGTTTCGAGAAGAGAGATATATTCCTTATAGCTTTCAGGCGTGGTATCTTCAAGAATGATCTGATTGCATTTTTTGTCGGAGGTCGATGTTGCTACAAAGGTTGCGCTTTCAAATACCGGAACCGCAGAGAGGTCTTTGGATCCGCTGTGGGTCTCAACCACGTTGAGTGCTTCCGAGGGAATCGAAACGCTGACCGTACCGTTTTCCTTTGTCGTGTAGTCGGATACTATTTCGGTAAAGGCTTTTACAGCGTAAGAAACCGCTGTATCTGTATATCCGAAAATAACGATCTTGTTTCCGACAGCTTTGACAGTATAATCGCTGTACTTGAGGTTTTTGATCGCTTCGTTTACCTGCGTATGCTGCGTTTTGCCTACAAGGATTTCGATCGTTGAGTCATCATAGCTATCAGATGCTTTCTTGAAATCATCGCCCATAGAGAGCCTTACTCCCGTCGCGCTTGCAATTTCATCTCTGATCTTGATGGCTCCGGCAACGTAAGCGTGCTCAGATCCGAGATCCTGGGGACGAACGATCCTTACCGTGGTTTGCCCCTTTACGATGAGGTCGAAAATCGGATTTTCTGTTGTTTGATCGTTTTCGGACTCTGTAGCGCTCCCTTGATCGGGTGTCTGAGTATCTGCATCAGTCCCTGCGGGAGTGCAGGAAATCAAGCATCCGAGTATGATGGAGAGCAGAAGCAGAAGAGATAAAAGACGAGCTTTGAATTTCATCCGTGTTTTCCTTTCGTTTGTAACCGATATATTGTGCTTTGCCACTGAGTATATGGCAATTTTTCAATTTTAATTATATCATGCCCAATCGAAAAAATCAAGAAAATATAAGTAAATATGTCAAAAAACAAAGATGAAAATCTGTAATTACAAATAACCGCCGTACCAAAAGGCACGGCGGTTATTTGTTTTGTTATGATTCAACAGTGATCTTCGAGATGATCGAAGCAGGGTCTCCGTTATAGGGAAGGGGAACGATGTGTTGTGTGTTGTTCCATCCCGCAACGTAAAGCTGCTTGAAGTTCTTGTTGGTTCCGTCCCAAAGAACTTTGCTGTAGGATTTTTCCTTGTAGCTGGGGAAAGCGTGCGATCCCTGAGGCCAGAGAACGATCTCGGGGGACATCAATCTATACGAGTTGGCTATTGCGGAGTCGTTACCCCAGGTCGAATAACCGTGGTGAGCTACCTGGACTATCTCACATTTCATATTGCTTCCGTAAAGCTTGTTACAGATCGCCATTGCGGGACCGGTCACATCGCCCATGACCATTACCGTGCTCGACTTTCCCGATGCATCGGTGGTGATTGCTCGCACGAGGATGGTGGAGGTGTTGAGCGCATTTGTGATGCCGGGCGCAAAGTCGTCAACGGTGTAAAGGATCTCAAATACCGTATCGCCGAAATAGAAGCGTTGACCGGTATGACAGCTTATCATTTCCGCACCGAGAGTTTTTGCAGCCTGACGCACATAGTTTGCTGCAGTTCCATCGCCGCTGCCGAAGTTGCTTCCGTACGAAGAAGCCATAGATTTTGCGAACTCTTCGTCACTCATAAGGTTTGCGATAACGCGTTCAACGGTAAATTTGTTTGCAAATTTAGCGGCTTCTTTTCTCATCATACCCATATGGTCGCCGTGCGCGTGAGAAACGAACCAAGCCGCGATGCGGATATCCTTTCCGCTCGCATATCCCTTTGCCTGCTCTTCGATAGCCTTGATAAGGTTATCTGCCCACCATGCACTGTTGGTGGTATGTCCGCCGTCAACGATTACGAAAGAACCGTCCGCAAGTCTGAAGAGGAGGGAAAGACCGTTGCCCTTGTAGGAACCGCTGCTTTCCTTATATTCGCAACCGAGCATTGTGATCTGCGAGGTGGTGACCGCGGTGTATTTATTATCCGATTCAAGACCGATCAGAGTCTTTTCGGAGAAGGGCTCCATAACGATCCTGCATTCCTTATAGGGGTTATAGAAACCGACGTTGAGGGTATACTCATCGTTATAAAGAGTGTTGAAGAGATTGTTGTTTATATCATTGGATGCGTATTTCTTATATCCGTTTGCTTCGAGCTTCGAAATGTATGCGTTGTATTCTTCTGCGGTAGCATTTTCGAGAATGACCTGTTCGCCGGAAAGATCGGAATAGGAGAATGCATAGAAATCGGCGCCGTCAAAAACGGGAAGCTTTGTGAGCATTTCGGAAGTATCGTCCGTTCCTGTGACGTTCAGTGCCTCCGCTGGGATCGATACTGTTACGTTGCCGTTTTCGGTTACAGTGTGATCTTCAATGATCTTTTTGAAGGTATCAACGGCTGCTGAGATCGAAGCTTCGGTAAAACCGTAGATAACGATCTTGTTGCCGACGAGTTTGACGGTGTAATCTGCGTACCCGAGGCTATTTGTAGCTTCCGTTACCTGGGGATGCTGCGTTTTGCCGACGAGGATCTCGAGAGTGGAGGCATCAAATTCTTCGGTAGCTTTTTTGAAGTCGTCGCCCATGGGAATCTGAACGCCGGTGGAATCCTTGATAGCGTTGCGGATCGCTACTGCGGAAGCGACTGCGGGATCGTCGGAGGGCAGATCCATAGGGCGGATGATCCTGACGGTGGTCTCCCCGTTCAGAATAAGATCAAAATTAGTAGGTGCGGGATTTCCCTCGGTTTCTTCCGCGGAAGTATCGGGGGTCTGGATCAATTCGGTTTCCTGTGCGGACGTTTCTTCATTTCCCTGCTCGCATGCGGCAAAGATACCAAGAAGCATGATCAGCGAAAGAATAAGAGAAATAAGACGGATGTTCTTTTTCATTAAAAAATTCCTTTCTGTGTTTTTGTTTACAAAATCGCGAATATCGGATATGAAAGTGATCCGTTTCGGCAATGCGAGATGAGAACATTATACCACATTTTTGTTCCGAATTCAACAGTTTGCGTAAATTTTGGTATTATAAAAGCGGAAGCCCGAAAGGACTTCCGCTTAAAACGGTATAGATTACGGCTTGGTAACTACGGCGATAACGGAATTGGGATCTCCGTTGTAGGGCAGAGGAACAGTGTGCTTGGTGTTGTTCCATCCGCCGACAAAGAGCTGCTGGAAGTTCTTGTTTGAACCGTCCCAAAGAACCTTGTTGTAGGATTTTTCCTTGTAGCTCGGGAATGCATTGGTACCCTGCGGCCACAGAACGATCTCGGGAGCCATGAACTTATAAGCGGACGCCATAGCGGAGTCGTTACCCCAGGTGGTGTAACCGTGGTGAGCTACCTGAACGACCTCGGCTCTCAAGTCGTTGCCGTACATCTTGTTACAGATAGCCATTGCGGGACCGGTAACGTCGCCCATTACCATAGTGGTGCTCGATTTGCCCGAAGCATCGGTGGTGATGGCACGAACGAGAATCGTGGAGGTGTTTAGAGCGTTAACGATGGTGGGACCGTAGCTTTCAACTGTGTAAAGGATCTCGAATACCGTGTCGCCGAAGAAGAAACGCTGACCGGTGTGGCAAACGATGAAGTCTGCACCCATTGTAGCTGCGGCAGATCTGGTGGCATCATCTCCCGAACCCTCGGTGCTTGACCAGTTGCCACTGTAGGAGGAGTTGATCGACTTGGTGCGTTCCGCATCGGTCATAAAGTTTGCGATAACGCGTTCAACTGTGAATTTTCTGCCGAATGTAGCGGCCTGGCTGTTAAGCATACCGTTGTGGTCGCCGTGACAGTGCGAAACGAACCAAGCGGCAATGCGGATGTCCTTGCCGGTTGCATAATCCTTTGCCTGCTCTTCGATAGCCTTGACGAGGTTATCTGCCCACCAGGAGCTGTTTCCGGAGTGACCGCCGTCAACGATAACGAAGGAACCGTCGGAAAGTCTGAAGAGAAGGGAAAGTCCGTTACCTACATAGCTCTTGTCGGATTTCTGATACTCGCATCCGAGCATAGTGACCTGCGAGGTGGTAACAGTAGGACGGTTGTTGTCTGCTTCAAGACCGATGAGAGTTTTCTCCGAGAAGGGTTCCATAATGATACGGCACTCGTCATAGGGCTTGTAGTAACCGACGTTGAGTGTATAATCCTTGTTGTAAAGAGTGGTGAAGAGGTTTCCGCTGAAGTCGCTGCCGGTGTACTTGGTGTATCCGTTGGCTTCAAGCTTTGCGATATAAGCGTTGTATCCTTCAACTGTTACGTCTTCGAGGATGATCTCATCGCAATCGGTGTTGGATTCATAAGTAGCGGAGAATGTTGCTCCGTCAAATACGGGAATATCGGAATAAACTTTCGACCCCTTGTGCTGTGCGGTGATATTAAGTGCCTCGGCGGGAATGGAAACGTTTACTTTTCCGTCTGCGGTTTCGACAGTGTACTGCTCAACGATATTTGCGAATTCCTTTGCCGCATAGGAGAGTGCGTCATAGGTAAATCCGAAAACGACGATCTTGTTGCCCACTGCTTTGATGGCGTAGTCGCCGTACGAGAGTCCGCTGATCGCTTCAGCAACCTGAGGATGAGCGGTGGGACCGACGAGAATTTCAAGAGTGGAAGCATCGAATTCTTCGGTAGCCTTCTTGAAGTCGTCTGCCATTTTGAATTTTACTTTGGTAGCGTCTTCGATTCCGTTACGGACTTTGACTGCGGCAACAACGGGAGCTTCCTCGGAACCAAGATCCTTGGGGCGGATGATGGTCGTCATTGCTTCGCTGTTTACGATGATGTCATAGGTTTTGGGGGCATCAAGCGCGGAGGTATCCTCTTCGGAAACTGCGGGAGCCTCGGTTTCCTGCTCCGTGGGCTCACCGGTCTGCTCTGTGCCAACGTTTGCACAGGAAGCAAACATGCCGAGAACCATAAGAAGCGAGAGGAGAAGAGAAATAAGACGAATATTAAGTTTCATCTGAAATTTTCCTTTCTTTTCGGGTATTTTTTCTTTTGTCAATTATACCATTTTTTTATAAGTAATTCAACACCTTTATGAAAATTTTCACAAATCCTTCATACAAAAATGCGATGGAAAACAACTATTCGGATCCCAAAGCTTCGCGGAGCTTATCAAGCGCACTTTTTTCTATTCTGCTGACGTACGAACGCGATATTCCCAATATTTCCGCCGTCTGCTTTTGAGTTTTAGGCTTTCTTCCCGTCAGACCGTATCTCAGGAAAATAACCTGTCTTTCCCTTGAACTTAAAATCGTATCGATGAAAGCAAGTGCCCTTTCTGCGAGTATTCTTCTGTCAAGATCTTCAGCCATATTCTCGTCCGTGCTGATGATATCCTCGTAAGTCAGCGGATTACCGTCGCGGTCGGTATCGATGGCATCGCTTATCGAAACCTCATTCTGCAACTTGCGCTGACTGCGAAAGTGCATCAGGATCTCGTTTTGTATGCATTTGGCTGCATAAGTAGCAAAGCGCGTTTTATGAGCGTTGTCATAGGAATCAACTGCTTTTATAAGTCCTATGGTTCCGAGTGAAACGAGATCTTCCTGGTTTTTGGCACTTGAATAGTATTTTCTGACTATGTGCGATACCAGCCGAAGATTGTGAACGATCAGCTTTTCTCTTGCCGCGGCGTCGCCCTTTTTGGCAAGAATAAAAGCCTCGTCCTCCTCTGCTCCTGTCAGCGGCGGCGGGAAGTTGTTCGGAGTCGAAATGCCGAGCATTGCGTGAAGCAGGCGCGAAAGAACCGAAAGAAGATTGAACATAACAGCTCTCCTTGAAAAAGATATAGTTCATTCTATTCGAGCGATTTTTACTTTTTGCCTGTCCCTCCGAGGTTTTTTTATCCAAAAATATTTGCCGCTTGTAAACACTTAATGGCGCTGTATGAAAATTTTAGATTTACCCCTTGACAAGATATGTAAAAAGATGATAAAATTAATTGTATTTGATTTTTACGCCCCCCGAACGGAGGATCATTTGTGATTACGAAAAGAACATATAAAAATATATTGAAAAAATTCCTTTGCATAGCTCTTTGCATTTGCACTCTTTTGCCTGCCGTTAGTATCTCCACCGATGCTGCGGTTGAGATCCCCACGGCAGCCGATATCATCGATCAGATCGAATTTACCTATGCATGGGCAAAAAGATATACCGGTTATACCACATTCAAAAACTATTGTGCGCATTACGTTAACACTCAGCTGTTGCTTCTCGGTATCAATACGAGATACGTCGGCGGAAACGGCAACGACGAATATGACAATTACAAGGATCTCTCCTATACCGGCGGAGGCAGAAAGATACACAATTATCCCGCGACCAATTCCACTTTCAAGAGAACTCTTGAAAAGATAGCCTCGATGGGCGATGTTGTTACCGACGTTCTGGTCGGTTTTCAATGGACGAGCACCACGGCGGGAAAGAAATACGGTCACTCATTCCTTATCCACGGTATCATTGACGGGTACGTTTATTTCTCTGACAGCTTCAATCTTACCATCGGCGGTAAGTATTATAAAGAAGGCGACGCAATAAAGTGCACCATTGACGAGCTTGTTGCTTATTACGGAAGGGACAGTGCCTATACCCTCGAGGGACTTATCTGGTTCGAGGATGAGGCTCTGACTGCCGCTATGGGCGGTTATTCCGGCGACGATACTCCGATCGTGGTCGGAGAAAGCGCAGGTGTTTATAACATTACTTACAGCGCGGGTATGCGTCTGAGAGGCGGCCCCGGAACGGGATATACTCAGATCGGATACGTTCCCGTCGGCGCGGATATCTACGTTACGGAGGTGAGCGGCGACTGGGGCTACACCTTTTATGACGGAAAGCTCGGTTGGGTCTGCCTGCCCTCGTATACGAGGCGAAAAGGTGATCTCCCGCAGTTTTTAGTGGATACCTATGAAGGGGATTCGATTATCGCAAGAACGGCAAGCGCATCTCTTGGTTCCGCCATCGCAATTGCCAATAATCCGTCGAAATATAATTATACTGTTATTGCAACAACAGATGTAAAGCTTGCTTCCAATATAATTCTCGTTTCGGGAGTGACGCTTTCTCTCGGATCGTATTCGTTCGAGCTCGGCAAATATTCCTGCGTTTTAAGCGGAGGCACGGTTCGTGCAACCAAGTCACTCACGGAGCTTAAAAACAGCGGAATGATCAGTGAGACCGTCAGCGGGGGAGAATATATCTATACCGCTCATACAGTCGATATGGCATTCACCGCAATGCGTCTGGTTCTCGGCGATAATATAGCTCTGCGCATGACCGCAAAAGTGGACGGACTTTCGAATATGAAAGATCCGAAGGTTTATATGATCGTGACCGACAGCACGGGAGTTTCGTACGAGCACGCTTCCGAGTCTTCAAAGAACGGCGAATTCGTATTCACCACAAACGGTATTCCCGCCCGTAAAATGGGCGAGCCTCTTATACTTCAGATATGCGTAAGATCGAATTCCCTCGGCAGCGCGGGTGAGATCAGAAGTGCGGCGTTCATTTGCTCTCCCGTCGATTATGTCAAGGCGAGTTATGGTAGTGGAGAAAGATTTGATAATCTGCTTGCATCGATGCTCAATTACGGCAGCGAAGCGCAGAAGTATTTTAATTACAACGCTTCCTCGCCGGTAAATACTATTCTTCCCGCGGATAAACGTAATCTTTCTGATGATGCTTCCGTGCTTGTGCGCGCAAATGCGGCTCCCGTTGTTGAATACAATTCCACGGCGCATATCACCTCTGCTCAGCTTGTTCTCCTTGATAACGTTGCGCTCAGACTCCATTCAAGCGGTGATTCGGGCAACGCAAAACTATCCCTTCTTGTATGGAGCGAAGCAGATTATCTTGCCCTTCAGCAAAAGGCAGACAAGGCAGGTAAGCTTATTTCGGACTATCTTGTCAAGGGCAACGAAACCTATTCGCTTGCCGATGAGGAAGGTTCTTTTACTCTTGACGATATTCCCGTCAAGAAGTTCGCGGATACCTATTATTTCAGACTTTGCCAGACAGAGGGCAACAAGGTCCTTTACGATTACGTTTTCTCTTACAGCGTCACGTCTTACTGTGCCGATAAGATCGAAGACGGAGTAACCGAGGATATCGACCGCCTTTGTCAGGCTATTGCCGAATATTCCGCATGTGCGCGAGAGTATTTCGGATACAAGATAAACGGATAAATATAAAAGACCAAGCCGGCTCAGACGAGCCGGCTTGGTCTTTTATATTTGATTTACGAACCGAAATCGTTGCTTCCGAAGATCTTTGCGAATGCCTTGGGGATATCGGTGTTGTCGATAACTGCCTTGTTGAGGAGTTCAGCCGCGCCGTCGCCGAGAGCGAAGACGGGAACGTTCTTGTTGGTGTGGTTATCAGAATTGTAAATGTAGTCGCCGTTTGCCTTCTGGCTGAGGTTTCCGCAGTCGTGGTCAGCGGTGATAACGAGCATAACGTCGCCGCGGATCATGGTGTAAGCGATTGCGTATGCGATAGACTTGTCGTAATTCTGAACGCTTGCAGTGGTCTTCTTGAGATCGTTGTTGTGGGAGTTCTTATCGATGTAAGCCTCCTCGATCATAATGAAGAAGCTGCTGTTATCGGAAGAGATGACCGAAAGCGCCTCGCGGGTATATTCCGCAAGGTCTACTCCGTTGTTCTTGCCTGCGCCGTAGGTGTAATCAACCTCACCGTTCTTGATGAGCTTATCGATCTGGCTCTGGAGCTGTGCGGTTGCGTCACGGTCGGGATAGTGGCAGAGGTAGCCGCCGGGGGTAGCGCCCGTGATCTTGTCGGTGGTGACTACTGCGGTCTTCGCTCCGGTGGAGTGAGCAAGCTCACGGATGTTCTGCTGTTCCTTTTTCTTGGTATCTACGCCGACATAACCGTTGATGGTCTTGTAACCGCTCGAAAGTGCGGTTGCGGAAGCTGCGGAGTCGGTGTAAGCCTTACCGCTGTGAAGAACCGAGTAGGAAGCGGTGGTACATTCTGCCTTGTAGGGAAGAGTGTCAGCGACGAACTCCTTGATAACGCCGGTGTCAACTGCTGCAGCGAAGTGAACTGCGCTCATGCCGTCACCGATCATCATGATACCCGAGGTAGCCTTCTTGAAGGTGTAGGAAGCTGCTGCGGGAGCAGTGGGAAGGTTTGTTACGTCAACTGCCTTGCCGTCTGCCTTAAGATAGTCGTTGATAAGTACGCCTGCCGCGCCCGCAACCATGCGGTGATCGCCCTGAAGAACGATCTTGGTGCCGTTTACGGAAAGAGAATACTTGTCGGTGCCGAGATCGATACCGATGTTCGACTGTGCACGGCTGGTGTTGCCGAGGAGGATCTCGTACTGAGTTTCAGCCTTGGAGTCGTCAACGACTTCAAGCTGAATTCCCGCATTGTCATAGAGATAATCAGATATAGCATATGCGGTGTAATATGTAACAAGGTCGCCGTTCTTTGGGTAAACGATCTTGTATTCGGTGAGCGCAACGCCGCCGATAGAGATGCTTCCCATGGGGTACTGATATGCTACGACCTCAAGATGATGCTCGTTGAGAACGATCTTCTTATCAGTTGCATTGATGTAATTTTCGATGAAGTAGTTAACTGCATCTACCACACCGCTGTCGGTGCCTGCGGTGATGATGATGCGCTCATTCTCAAATGCGATAGCGTAATCCTTTGCCTTGATCTGAGCGAGTACGTTTGCGGTCTCGGTACGGTTGGTCTTACCGACGAGGATCTCTTTTGCGGTCTCGGGAAGTCCGTCCGCTGCTCTGTACCAGTCGTCAGCAAGCTTGAGATCTGTACCAAAGGTGCTGTTGAGTGCATCCTTGAGATTCTTTGCAGCTTCGATGGTTGCATCTATGGTCTCTCCCTTTGCTGCCTTTTCGGGTCTGAGAATCTGATACTGTGCCAGAAGTTCTGCAGTGAGCTCGATCTTAACCTCGGGTGCCTCCGTCTCAACGGAAAGAGATTCCTGATTTTCGGGTGCCGTGGTCTCCTCACCGGTGCCGCCGGTACATCCGACAAGTCCGAAGACCATAATCATTGCCAGCAGAAACGCTGTAAGCTTTTTAGTCATAATTTTTCCTCCGTAATGAAAAATGGGATAGAATTATTATACATCATTCCAAATCATAAGGTGTGAACAAATGGTAAAAAGTGAATAATTTTCTTCACAAAAAGATCACGCGGGAAACAGATGCGGAGAATAATTGGATAATTTTTCCCGTATGTCCAACTTCGACCTTTTTTTCGCGCGCGGTATGTTATCATTTTTTCAGCAACTTCAAAGGATGTGAAAATATGAAAAACAGAAGGATACCGCGAGACAAGATGAGCGCCTCACAGCGCTTCGAAGCCAACTTTGGTGAACGGACAGCTGCTTGGCGCACAAGATTACGCGCGGTAAAAAAGGAATACAGCCCAAGACTCTTTTTGAGAGGACTTGCCCTCGGCGCGGCGGGATTCATGCTGGGCGGTGCGGAGCTTTATTTTTCAGCTTCGCCGCTTGGCGTGGCATGGATATGTGCCGCGCCGGATGGGATCCCCTATATTCTCACGGGTGTGCTTCTTTCCGCATTTCTTCGCGGAGAGGAAGCACTTGTGTTTTCTTTGAGCGCGGTCTTTGCCGTGGCGCTGAGAGTCGTGGTCAGATGCGCCATAGAACCGCCGAAAGAAGGAAAGCTGTCCGAAGCGCTCTTTACGGAAAGCGTATATCTCAGGATGGCTACCTCGGCGGTCTCGGCATTCGCCGTCGGATTTTACAGAATATTCGTCGGCGGATTTTACGTTTACGAT
Source organism: Eubacteriales bacterium (assembly GCA_045535375.1). Taxonomy (GTDB): domain Bacteria; phylum Bacillota; class Clostridia; order Oscillospirales; family CAG-272; genus CAG-390. The sequence goes on along the minus strand of JAZSLM010000092.1, from coordinate 33,380 downwards.
CTCTGCGGATGTATTGCGGCAACGGTCATCGCTCCCGTTGCGACTGCGCTTTATATGCCGCAGTTTGATAAAAACGAAGACCAACTGCCCGAGTCGGACAGCACGGCGGGCAAGCTTCTTTCCGAATCTTCCTACTTTGCCCTATTGTTTTCACTTACTCTTGCCGCGAGAGGTATCGAATTCGCGGGTCTTTCGCCGCTTCATATAGCGGTCACGGCGTCGATTTTATATACCGTGCGAACAAGAGGTGCCGCGAGAGGAATAATTGCCGGCGCTTTATGCGGAGCAATCGGCGGTTTTGAATATTTCATTACCTATGCGCTCGGAGGTGCGGGTGCGGCTCTTTTTATGAATCTTTCGGTTCTTGCCGCAGGCGTTGCTATTCCGATATGCGGTGCTTTGCGCTCTCTGTTCGTTTCGGACGCCGAGGGATTTATTCTGCTCTTTCCGTCGCAGGTAGCGGGACTGGCGCTCTTTTGTCTGATATCTCTTTTTTGCGAAAGGATGGATTTTTTTCACAGTAAGACAGAATCAGCCGGCTTAACGCCCGCAAGCCCCGCAGACAGCAGAGAACGTATGCGCGAGCTTTCCGCTGCCTTTTCAAGCCTTGCAGAAAGTTTTTCCGAGCTTGCGTTGAAAAGACGCCGTCCTACCGAGGGCGAGCTTCGCGCCGCTTGCGACGCAGTGTGCGACAGAGTCTGCCTTAAATGCCCGAACCGAAATCTTTGCTGGAATCTCGAATATGCCTCAACACTCGATATAATAACCAAAATATGCTCGTCCGTTTCCTCCCGCGGCTTTGTCGAAGCCTCCGATCTTCCCGAATATATGCTGCGCAGATGCCCCTCGATTGACGAGATAACCGACGGTGTCAACCGCGCCGCGACCGATCTCATCCGCGAATGCCTCGAGGACGGCAGACTTTCGGGATTTTCCGCCGATTACCGCGCAGTGTCCGCGGCACTTGCGGAAGCCGTAGCCGAGGATACGAGGGAAAACAGTGAGGATCTTGAACGTACGGAAAGGGTCGGAAGGATACTCGCATCCGCGGGAGTAAAATATTCTTCGGTAAGCGTTCTCGGAAAAAGACGCATAGTTATCAAAGCCGAAAACGTCAATCTTTCGCGTGCTTCTCTTAAAGCGGCGGAGCTGAGAAAAGAACTTGAAAGAGCGCTTGACTGCGTGTTGAGCCCACCTACCCTTACCCCGTCGGGATCGGGTATTTCCCTTGAATTTTACAGCCGCCGCAGATTTGCCGTGAGTTTCGGTGCGGCGCGGTCGTCGGCACAGCAGGGCGATCCGTGCGGTGATAATATCTGTACCGTTGATAACGGTGACGATTATTTTTACGCGGTTATCTGCGACGGTATGGGGCAGGGAAGCCGTGCCGCATTTGCTTCGGGCGCGTCTATAGGCTTTCTCAAACAGATGCTTGAAGCGAAAATGAGCGTTGAGACCTCGCTTTCGGTGCTCAACGCCTGGCTCCGCGCCGACCGTGAGGAATGCTCGGTCAGCATCGATATCCTGAAGGTCGACCTGCTAACCGGCAAGAGTACGATATACAAAAGCGGTGCAGCACCGAGTTTTTTACGCCGCGGAAGAGATGTGTTTCCCATCGAATCCGAAGGATTTCCAATCGGTATTCTTAAACAAACGAACGCAACTCGGACCGATCTTGTGCTTTCGGACGGCGACGTCGTACTGATGGGTTCTGACGGCATTGATCCCGACGGTCGCATCGTCAGCGGCGACGAGGTCTGGCTGCTCGACATCCTCGAAAGCGTGGATCCGGGGAGGAACGAAAGTGTGGCGGCAGCCGCCAAGCGAACCGTCAATGCCGCAAGGCAGGCGGGAAGCTCGGATGACGTCTGCGCACTTTTCGTGACCGTACGCGCCGAGCCGTTCGAGGAAGAATAATTATCATTTATATTGACAATCGCTCCCGAAAATGCTATAATTATCACAATAATTATTTCAAAGGAGCAGATCAATGATCATTTCAACAGATAACAGCGTAATGCGCTATGCCTTTGGCGACAAGGAATCCATCAGAATGTGCAAAGAAGCGGGCTTTGACGGTATCGACTACTCGCTTTTCAAGATGCAGCCCGAAAATGACATCCTCAATCTTCCCGATGAGGAGCGCAAGGCGCTCGCATATGAGCTTCGCAACTATGCGGAAAAGATAGGCATCTCCTTCCCTCAGGCGCACTCTGATTTCGAGCTCAGATACGGCGAGGGCAAGGATCACATCCATTACCATAATCTCCTCCGCAGTCTTGAATTTGCTTCCTGGATGGGCGTACCCCAGATCGTTGTTCATACCGTAAAATACGGCATCCCCGAGGATGACGATTTCGACGTTTACGAATACAACCGCCCCTTCTTCTCGGATCTCATTCCGATCGCGGAGAAGCTGAACCTCAAGATCGGTATGGAAAACCTTTTCCACAAGAAGCCCAACGGAAACTATAACTACGTCGGCGTTCTCGGCACCGCTGAGGAGATGAACGCATACCGCGATTCCTTCAATACCGACGTTTTCGTAACCTGCTGTGACATCGGCCACGCCGCAGTCGTTGGCGTTGACCCCGCAGAGTTTATCCGCGGAATGTCGAAGGACAAGCTGACGATGCTCCACGTTCAGGATACCGACTGCAAGAGCGACAAACACTGGCTCCCCTACATGGGCAAGCACGATTGGGATTCGATCACATCCGCTCTCGCGGAGATCGGCTACGACAGCAACTTCAACCTTGAAGTTCTTCACTTCTACGACCGCTTCAAGGACCACGACCTTATGCAGTCCGCTCTTTGCCACGCCGCAAAGGTAGCGCGCTACCTCGCGGATGAGGTTGAGGCGAAGAAAGCTGCACTTGCAAAGTGAAATTATGATTTACGGAGACGGTAAGCACAATGATACCCGCTCCATACAGGAGATGCTTGACGGATGCGGTATCGTCACCATCGACAAGCCCGGTACGTATCTCATCAGCCAAACTCTGATCATTCATTCCAACACCCGCTTCATCCTTTCTCCCGGCGCAAGGCTCCTCGCCACCCCGCTTTCACGTTGCGCTCTTATTGAGAACGAACATTTTGCCGGAGGCGGCCGCGATGAGAACATCGAGATCGTTGGCGGCATCTGGGACGGAAATTGCGACGAGATGGGGCTTGACGGGGAATACGAAGCCCGTCACCGCCTTGACGACCCGTACGGTCCCGAGCTCTTCAAGGGCAAGCTGATGCGCTTTGCACACGTTGATCGCATTATGCTGACAGGTCTGACCGTGCGAAATCCCGTCAGTTACGGCGTGCAGATCGGCGACGTCCGAGGCTTTGTGACCCGCGATATCTTCTTTGACTACAACTGGCATTTCGGCACGACCGACGGCGTTCACATCAACGGTCCCGCGCGGGACGGCGTAATCGAAAATCTTTGCGGTACTACAAATGACGATATGGTATCGCTCACCACATATGACGAGCCGCACGCCGAAATATCTCTCGGCGATATTGAGAACGTTTATATTCACAATATCACCGCTATCAACGGCTTTTCGGGAGTCAGATTACTCTCCGGTGAAGGCTATAAGCTGCGCAACGTTCGCGTTGACGGCGTTTACGGTGATTACCGCCATAATGCCATAGTCATTTCCAATCACAACAAGCGCCCGGGCGCGGTGTGGTTTGACAACGTCACGCTTGAAAATTTTGGCGCGCGCAAGAGCTACACTCCTCTTGGCGAGGGCTGCTTCCGTATGTGGGAGAAGAACGTGGATTCCCGCGCGATCATTCAGTTTGAGTGCGGCGCGCGTTGCGGAAACGTGGTCATACGTGATATTTACCGCCGCGAGGAGCAAGCCACGGCAGCGCCTCTTTTGAAGATCAGCGGCGACACGGTCATCGACCGCCTGGTGCTTAAAAACATAAGTCAAAGCGCCGCGGATGGTGTAAATCTTGCCACTATTGAGATAGACGGCGAGGTAAAAGAACTCATCAAGCACGATGTGATCGAATAGTATTTCATAAATAGACAGGACAGAGAACGTTTTGCGATCTCTGTCCTGTTTGTATTGGGTTACGTATTAACGTATTAATTAATTTCGAACTCCGCCCAAAGCATATAGTGGTCCGAATAGCTCTGTGTCACCGTACCCGAAGCGATCTCCTTGAAAGAATCGGAGTAAACGATGTTATCTATCGAACTCATGCTACCGGGGAAGGTGGGGTACTTGCGTGTGGCATTGTTGATAAGATTTCCGCCGAGGATGGTGAACTCGCTGAAATCAGCGGTGTTGAAGTCGCCGGTGAGGATGAAATCCTTGCAAAGATCGGTCTTTTCGGATACCTCGAAGAACTGCTGCTGGCGAAGAGTTCTGTCTTCAAAGGAAAGATGGGTGTTGAAGAAGTCGATCTGTCTGCCGTCAATGTCGATAACTGCGTGGCCGAGAGAACGGGCTTCCTTATCCCAGGATTCAAGCGGAATGACCTCGCTCGAGACGATGGGGTATTTTGAAAGGATCAGTGTGCCGTACTGTCCGCCCTGGTAGTCGATACCGCGGACGAAAACGTAGTAGGGCATATTTGCCGCATCTGCAAGCATACGGGGCTGGTCGATGCCGTTCGAACGCGTAGTTCTGAGGTCGACCTCCTGAACGCCTACGATATCGAGGTTGGCGTCGGTGATCACTTTAGCTATTGTCTTGAGATTGAGCTTTGCGTCTGCGGCGTGCTTGATGTTGTAGCTTCCGATTCTGATGGTCTTGGGCATTTTTACTTCCTCCTGAGTAGTTTCGGGTTCGGCTGTTGTAATCTCTTCTGTTGTTGCTTCTTCGGTGGTTTCTGCAGGCACTTCCGCCACCGGAGCTTCTGTTTCGGGCAGAGTTGTTTCCGTAGGCTCGGAGCTGTCGCAGGATACCAAAAGTGAGCAGAGGAGAGAAAACAGAATAAAGAAAATAATTGATTTGCGTTGCATTTTACTGCCGTCCTTGTTTGAATTAATGTTATTATATCTTAAAGCTACGATTTTGTCAAGCAATTATTGACAATTTCTTTTTTTGGTGGTATAATTATTATGTTGAAATATGCTTCAAAGGGAGAAAACAAATGGCAGAATGTATTTTGTATCAGAGTAATGTTCCGGTAGTCCGCGAGTGCGACGTTCTTGTCGTCGGCGCGGGACCTGCAGGCGTTTGCGCCGCTGTTTCCGCGGCAAGAGAGGGAGCGAAGGTAATTCTTTGCGAGCGATACGGATCTGTCGGCGGTATGCTGACGATGGGCAACGTCGATCCCATACTCGGCGAGGTCGCGGGCGGAACTTATTATGACGAAGTAGTAAGTAGACTTGCGGAAATAGATAAAGGCACCGTTCCCACCACTGGAACAAGGATCGGACGCGAGATCCCCGTTAACCGCGAAGCGGCAAAGATCGTTCTTGACAGTATGATCTCCGAGGCGGGCGTTGAGCTTTGGGTAAGCGCGGCATTCGTTGACGCTCTCGTTGAGGAGGGCAAGGTTACCGGTGCGATTTTTGCAACACAGAGCGGACTTAAAGCGATCCGCGCAAAGGTTACGGTTGACTCCACAGGTGATGCTTGCGTGGCGGCTGCGGCGGGCGCGGAGATCGAGATCGGTCGCGAGAGCGACGGCGGACTTCAGCCGATGACGCTCGAATTTACTATCACGGGCGTTGACGAGAGCATCGGAATCAGCGTTTGGGGAGGCTCCGATCCCATCAAGATACCCGCGGGTGAATTTGCGGGTATGGAATACCGCGAGCTCTGCAAGCAGAAGAACCGCGAGGGCGAGCTTCCCGAATTCGTGTCGATCGTCCGTCTGCACAGAACCTCCAAGCCCGGCGAGCGCTCGGTAAACGCAACGCAGATCAACTATCTCTCTCCCCTTGATCCCGCCGATATGGGCAAGGCAGAGCTTGAGCTTCGCGATCAGATCAAGAAGTGCGTGGACTTCCTGCAGAAATATATCCCCGGATTTGAGAATTGCTCGATCAAGACCTCGGCTGACACAGTCGGTGTCCGTGAGTCGAGAAGAGTACGCGGAATCGAATACATCGTTGACAGCGACGTTGAAAACGGTAGAATGCGCGAGGACGGCATCGTTCATAACGCCTGGTTCCTCATCGACATCCACAACCCCAAGGGCGGAGGACAGGCAGAGGGTTATTCAAGACCCGCACAGCCCTACGACATCCCCTACGGCGCACTCGTTCCGATAGCCACCGACGGACTTCTCATCGCGGGACGTCCCATCTCGGGAACCCACCGCGCACACGCATCGTGGAGAGTCATGGCGATCTGCATGGCAATGGGCGAAGCCGCAGGCGTTGCGGCATCCAAGTGCTCCTCTATAGGCTGTCAGCCCCGCGACCTCGATCCCGCAGAGGTCCGCAAGGTCCTCACCGCAAGAGGCGTTGAACTTTAATATATAAAGGACAGAGAAAAGCTGCATTCTCTGTCCTTTATTTTTATAAGCAACGCTTCTGTGTCCGCAGAAGCTTATATGGTATAGTTTTTTATTCTTGATCTACTGTTATAATGGCGGTGGCATCTTTCGCGGTGCAGAGAGTGTAGAGATTCTTTCTGCCAAATTTCTCTTTTTCAAAAAGAAAGATGTTTTTATTTGCATTTTTCATCACAAGTTTTCGAATCATAGTTTGCTTCAAATCAAAATCCGATATTACCCCGTCATGCGAAATCGCCGCAGTTGTAAAAAACGCAACATCTACATTTAGCTCATTGACATAGCGTTCCGCAAGAGAACCAACCGTACACATGTCTTGTTCGTAATATTCTCCGCCAATAAGAATACAGAAGATATGCAGTTTTCCTAAAGTCAAAAGCGCACTGATGGAATTGGTTACGACGGTAAGGTTCTTATATTGCGAAAGGTATGGAAGGATATACTGACAGGTAGATGAGCTGTCGATGAAAACTGTTATGTTATCACTCAAATAAGCGGTACATTTTTTCGCAAGCTCTTCCTTTTCTTGCCTATCCAACAGCAGCCGTTCACCGATCGGCATTTCTCCCATGTTGATTTTTAATATGGCTCCCCCTCGATAACGGCGCAAAAAGCCTCCCTTTTCCATTTCCGAAATATCACGTCGCACCGTCATTTCGGTTACATAAAGTGTTTGAGAAAGCTCCCTGACCGAGACCTTTCCTTTTTGATAGAGAATTTCTAAAATTTCTTTTTGCCTTTCGTTCATATCAGTCAATACTCCTTTTTATTCAAATGTTCGATATAATGCTCATTTTCAAACATTTCGAACATTTATTGACTTCGAAATGTTCGTATGATATAATTATACAGGTATAAGCGTTAAAAGTCAATGCTTATAAGTCAATTTATTTTATAGGAGTTTGAATATGTTGGTTTCAATGAAAGAAATGCTGGCAGATGCAAAAGCAAACCATTATGCAATCCCTGCGTTTGACGTAAGTAACTATGAAATGATGAAAGCTGTTCTCGATGTGTGCGAGGAAGAACGTTCACCGGCGCTTTTGATGGGGCTGGGCGTTGATCTTGTGGGAAAAGGACTTCCTCTGCTCACCTCGATGGTCCGTTCCGCCTCTGACTTTTACACAGTCCCTGTCTGTTTTCACCTTGACCACGCAACAGATCTTGAGTCGATCAAGGCCGCGATCGCTGCCGGCTTTAGTTCTGTAATGTTTGACGGTTCTGTACTTCCTTTCGAAGACAATGCCAAAAAGACCGCTGAGGTAACGGCGTTTGCACATGCCCACGGTGTGACTGTTGAAGCGGAGCTTGGCCATGTGGGAAATGCCATGGTCGGCAATGTAAACGATTCTGTTAAGAACGAGGATCCCGAGGACACCTTGACACTTCCCGATGAAGTTGTCAGATTTGTTGAAATGACCGATGTTGATGCGCTCGCCATTGCAATCGGGACGGCACACGGCGTATATTTGAAAACACCTACGTTGCGTATAGACCGTTTGAAAGAAATCACCGCAGTCTGTGACCGTCCTCTTGTTTTGCACGGCGGAAGCGGAACGCCCGATGATCAGATGAAGATGGCTATTGAGCACGGAATAACAAAGATCAATATCTATTCCGATGTGGTAGGAGCTCTCAATGCAGGTCTCAAAAACAAGCTGAATACGATTCAGAACCCCTCAACTTGGCCCGCGTTTGTTTTTGAAGATGCGCGTGAAGCCATGAGAGCGGCAATTCGCGCAAAGATCCATGTATTTGGAAGCTTTGACAGAGTGTGAGGTGTATTATGAAAACTAAAGCAGTACGCTTATACGGAGAAAAAGACCTTCGTTTGGAAGAATTTGAACTCCCCGCGATCAATGAAGGAGAAATTCTCATTAAGATCGTGTCGGATAGCGTTTGTATGTCAACGTATAAAACGGCAATTCAGGGTGCAAAGCATCTCAGGGTTCCCGACAATGTTGCAGAAAATCCTATCATTATCGGGCACGAATTTTGCGCCGAGATCGTTTCGGTGGGCAAAAAGTGGGAGAAGGATTATTCGGTAGGTGAGAAAGTCGTTATGCCTCCCGTTCTCGGTTATCTCGGAGGAAATCAAACGGTCGGATATTCCTTCGGCGAAATTGGCGGCGTTTCCACGTACTCAGTCGTTTATGAGCATATTATCCGCAACGGCTTTTTGATTAAGCTGCAAAGCAATGCCTTTTTCAAAGGCTCTCTTATAGAACCTGCATCCTGTGTGCTTCGCGGATACAAGGCAAGCTACCACCTTGATGTAGATACACCGACGATGAATATCAAGGAAGGCGGAAAGGTTGCGATACTTGCGGGTTGCGGACCTATGGGACTCGTTGCCATAGATATCGCACTTCACGGAGATATCAAGCCCTCGCTTGTTGTGGTAAGCGATATTGACGAAGACAGACTGCTCCGTGCGGAACAGATTTACGATCCTTCCGAGGCGGCAAAGAGCGGCATTAAACTTGTATTTGTTAACACGACCTCGAAAGACGAGTTTATGGAGATCAGCGGCGGAACGGGATACGATGACGTATTCGTATATGCGCCGGTATCTTCGGTCGTTGAGCTTGGCGATTCTATTCTTGCTTTTGACGGATGTCTTAATTTCTTTGCAGGACCGCTCGATAAAGCGTTCGGCGCGCCGGTCAATTTTTACAACGTGCATTACGCACAGCATCACTATGCCGGTACAAGCGGAAGCACGCCCGACGATATGAAGGATATAGTCAAACTGATCGGAGAAGAGCGCATAGATCCCGCGGTAATGGTTACGCACATCGGCGGTATCGATGCCGCAATAGAGACTACATTGAATTTACCGCACATTAAAGGAGGAAAGAAGCTGATCTATACACATATAAATCTCCCGTTGACAGCAATCTCGGATTTTGCAAAGCTTGGTAACAATGACGCCCGTTTTGCTGCACTTGCGGCACTGGTCCGGGAACACGGCGGATTGTGGTGTGCGGAAGCAGAACAATATCTGCTTGAGAATTTCTGATACTGAAGTTTTTGACGTTTAGTTTGATTAAGAAATAACAAAAAAGCCGTTATGCTTATTTTCCATAACGGCTTTTTTGTTGCATCTGATAAAAGCAGTTCCTTATAGTACGTGAAATTCCGCTTGTTCCTTTTTTCGACAATATTTTCCGTTAATAAATATTAAGAATTGATACACAAAATATTTATCCGAACAAAACACTTGAGTGATATAATAAATTGAACTTTTCTAACTTTGACTAAAGGAGAAAAACACAATGAATGCACAGACATTAAAAGAAAATATACTTTCGGGCGCGCTTGACGTGCGTTTCTCTAAGCTTTACGGCTCGGATGAGATCGTTTTAGCCGCGCAGAGAGCAAGATACGCGGCTCTGATCGACGAATTCGCATCGCGCTACGGCGCAGACCGCGAGATCTCACTCTTCTCGGTTCCCGGCAGAAGCGAGCTTTCCGGCAACCACACCGACCACAACCACGGCTGCGTTATCGCGGGCAGCATCGACCTCGACATCATCGCGGTAGCGGCAAAGAACAAGGACAGCACCGTTCGCATCAAGAGCGAAGGCTTTCCCGAGGACGTTGTTGATATCGATGCTTTCAACACTCCCGATGAGGCTCGCTTCGGCAAGTCGGATGCTCTTATCGCAGGCGTTGCCGACGGTTTCCGCGCGCGCGGCTTTAAGGTCGGCGGTTACGATGCCTGCACCACCTCGAGCGTTCTCAAGGGCTCGGGACTTTCCTCGTCCGCTGCCTTCGAGAATATGGTCGGACTTATGCTTTCGCATTTCTACAACGAGGGAAGCGTTGATTTCGTAACCCTTGCTCAGATCTCGCAGTATTCCGAGAACAGGTTCTTCGGCAAGCCCTGCGGACTTATGGATCAGGTCGCATGCGCCGCAGGCGGCATCGTTTCCATCGATTTTGCCGACACCTCCGCTCCCATCGTTGAAAAGGTCGATTTCGACCTCACGGGCGCGGGCTACTGCCTCTGCATCGTCAACACGGGCGGAAACCACGCAGACCTCACTCCCGACTACGCCGCTGTACCCGCCGAAATGAAGGCAGTCGCAGCGGAGCTCGGTGCTCCCGTTCTTCGCGAAACGAGCAGAGAAGAGCTCATGAAGAATATTGCCGCTCTCCGTGAGAAGGTAGGCGACCGCGCTATCCTTCGTGCGCTTCATTTCTTTGCTGAGAATGACCGCGTTGCAGAGCAGAAGTCTGCGCTGAAGTCTGGTGACGTTGCTAAATATTTCTCGGGCGTTCTCGCTTCGGGAAGATCTTCCTTCTGCTACTTGCAGAATGTATACACCACCTCAAACGTATCAGAACAGGGGATCTCGCTCGCGCTCAACCTCTGCGAGAGCTTCCTTTCGAAGCTCGATAAGCCCACCGCGTGGAGAGTCCACGGCGGAGGATTCGCAGGTACCGTTCAGGCTTACGTTCCCACCGAGAATTCCGAGGATTTTGTAAAGCTTCTCGAGAGTGTATTCGGAGAGGGCTCCTGCTACCTGCTTCACATCAGACTCTCCGGAGCAGTTAAAGTATTTTAATCGAAAGGAACTCCCATTATGAAAAAGGGACAGAACAATAACGGCGGACATCAGAGCGTTCAGGAAGCCGTCAATGCTTTCAACTGGAAGCGCGCGCTTACTCTCTTTATCTCGACCGCTTGTGCGATGGGACTTTATTTCTTCCTTACCACCACTCCGCTTTGGAAGTTTGCCGTCATTGCGTATATTGCCGTCGCATCGGCGCTTATCATCGCGTATTTCATCGTCAACCGTGCGTTTACCGGCAGCGGCGTGACCTATGAAATGCTCCCCGATACGATGACACACAAAGAAAAGGAAGAGTATCTTGCCGACGTAGCGGATCGCGAACGCCGTTCAAGACCCATGCTTATGGTGATCTTCCCCGTGATAGTCACTCTTCTTGTCGATCTTTTCCGCCTTTTCGTCCTTGACGGATTTTTCGGTAACTGATGAGCGATATTCTTATCGGCACGCTTTGCTCGGGCTCAAAGGGTAATTGCACCCTTGTGAAATACCGCGACACCGCCATACTTGTCGACGCCGGACGTTCAACCAAATACATAAAGAGCGCGCTCGCGTCGGTTGGTATTCTCCCCGAGGAGATCAGCGCGATATTTCTCACGCATTCGCACAGCGACCATACCTCGGCACTCAAAGTGTGGACGTCGAATTTTCACACTCCGATCCACGCAAGCGTAGCCGTTTGCTCTGCCGTCGAAAGAAATTGCGGTGCGGACGTGTTGCACTCCCACTCGATCGAATTCGAAGAGACTGTCGGTGATATTGCCGTAAAAAGCTTTCCCACAGACCACGATTCCTTCGGTTCTGTCGGATACAGATTTACTCTCGGTGATACTTCGGTCGGGATCGCAACCGACCTCGGTCATGTGACCGACCGCGTACGCGAAGGTCTCTCGGGCTGTGCTGCGGCTGTTATCGAATCGAATCACGACGTAGATATGCTTCTGCGCGGACCCTATCCGCCCGATCTCAAACAGCGTATCCTTTCGCGTTACGGACATCTTTCCAACGAAAGCGGCGCGGATTTTGCAAGATATCTTGCCGACAACGGAACCTCGCGGCTTATGCTTGCGCATATCTCGGAGATCAACAATACCCCCGAGCTTGCCTACCGCGCATCCGTGACGGCTCTTGCCGATATCCGTGAAAAGGTAGAACTTGCCGTGTCCGAACCGGCGGTTCCCGTACTCTTCAGCTTTTGAGGTGACAAAATTGATCAATCTTAAATTTATCGTCCTCGGAAATATAAAGGAATCCTTCCTGCGCGATGCGGCGGCAGAATATATCAAACGCCTTTCCGCATTTGCGAAGGTCGAGCTTTGCGAGCTTAAGGAGGCAAGACTCCCCGATAATCCTTCTCAGAGCCATATTGATGCCGCTCTTGAGGACGAGGCTTCCCGCATACTTGCCGCCATCCCTCCGCGCTCTCACGTGGTAGCGCTTGCCGTCGAGGGCAAGCAGATGTCCTCCGAGGATTTTGCGGCTCATATTGAAAACGTGGCGCAGACCGCGTCAAACATATGCTTTATAATCGGAAGCTCGCACGGGCTTTCGGATAAGGTAAAACGCGCGGCGGACTATAAGCTTTCGCTGTCAAAAATGACTTTTCCGCATCAGCTTTTCCGAGTTATGCTTCTTGAATGCGTCTACCGCGCTTTCAACATAATCAAAGGAACCAAATATCACAAATGATATTTTGATATAGATTTGGAGAACGATATGAGTTTACTTAATGAAATTGCAAAAAGAGGCGTTGCCGTGCTTTTACTGGCAGCCACCGCTTTTGCTTCTATTGCTTATTCGCTCGGAGTTTATGACTTGGCTTTTATAGACCGTCCCGACAGAAATTTTAACGATGAGCAGATAAAGGATATTCTCGAAACCCTCAAACCCGGTGATAATATCACCAACTTTAACGGAGATACGAGTGACATTACCTATGCTCCTTCGACTGCACCTGATACGAATGCACCGGGTACTTCCGAACAGATCTCAAATGATACTACATCTGCAGAGGTAACAACTCTGCCTTCAATGGGCGATACGACTGTTTCTGATAATACCACTAAACCGGTGGAACCGCCCCAATTTGAGGGGCCAAACCCGCTTTCCGATTATCTTGCGGCAGGTTATTCGATAACCTGGGCAGATTTTGACCCCAAGATGGAATTTGCTGAAGTAGTCATTTCTGCAAACGGACTTGATCAATATACACAGGGCAACTCCAAGCGCGTAAGAATACAGCTCAAAAAGGATTACGGCGAAAACCACCGCGAGATATCTTATTATACCCTTAAGACCGAAGAGCGTCCTACGCTCGAAGTATATATGGGTTATATTATAGTGGATTCCGATATCGGTAACGTTATCTCGGGAATAAACGACAAGCTTCACGAGCTTGAACCGCGCGTAAGCATTTATTCCTCCGCGGGCAAATTTATAGGTATTTATCCCAGCAACGAGGTCATTCCCGCTTACACCCGCGACAGCAAGGACAGACCGGTATTCTGGTATAACAACGTTTATTATTACCTCAATGAGTCAACCGGAAAGTTTGAAATTTCCGATTTCAATCCCGATACCGACAGCCGCGGACTTTATTTTGACTACAATCCCGATTTCGGTAAATCCGACTGTCAGTATAAGATCTACAGCACAGAGGTTACGGTAACCGAAACCTTTACCATTGATACGACCAGCAATTATACCCGATACGGTGTAGACAGCAGATTGGCGGAGCAGATATATCTTTACTATCCCAAGTTTGCAAATCAGATCGCAACCACATGGAAAGACAGCGGAAAAACAAAATACTACAACCTGCTTTTTGCCGAAAAGCTTGAAGAGGTCATCAAAGGCGTTCAGTCGGGCGCGATAACAAGACCTCCCGAAACAACAACGGAAGAACCCGAAACTACGGTTGAACCGGAAACTACGGTCGAACCCGAGACCACGGTAGAACCCGAAGTTGCGGTTGAACCCGAAACTTCGTCGGAAGCCGAGATCACACACGTTATCACAGAGGAAACGGTAGCACTTCCGCCCGAACCGAGAACTATCATTTCGGAGTCCGAGGACAAGGACGGAAACCAAGTCCCCGATGAGATCGTTCTCGATATTACTTACAATGATCTCAGATTTACATACCGTTCATCGAAGCCCCAGGCGGATCATTCAAAGACGACTTCGAATAAGTATACGTATGATATATACATCGATCAGACGATTAGCTGGGATACCGATTTCAAGTATGCCAGAGCGTATAATTTCAGCGAAAACCGCGCATACACCGTTGATGCCAACGGCATCGTAAAGATCATCAATACCAGCGGCAACTCCGCGGCATATCTTAACAACACTTTTAAGGCAGATAGCGTAGCAGGCTCCTTCTATCATACTGAGTATTACACAGAGCCTTTTGAGCGCGACGAATATATGCTCGGTCATTTCTACTATGACGACGGACTCATCCGTATGCGCGTTGTTGAAAGACTTCCATATAAGCTCAATATTTACGAGAACGACTATGAGGTGCTACTCGACAAAAACGGAAAGCGCGCCGCAGTAGTTCCCGAAGGATACAATCTTGTTTCTTATTCAGACAGCATCCTTCTCGTTGAACGTAACGGAAGATACGGTTATTATCACCGCGACGGTTATTGGGTAACACAGCCTATCTACACATACGCGGCTCCTTTCATCGAAGGTCTTGCAGTATTGGGTGTGGATGGTAATCTGGGTGTTATAGATACTACCGGAACAGTCGTGATCCCTTTCCACTATTCCTCTATCTCAAACGCTTCCACAGGCATCTTCGCTTGCTATTCCGAAACTTACGGATGGAAGGTCTTTGCGAAGGTCTCAAAAAAGTAATATAAGAATACCGGCTCATCCTTTCTCGGACGGGCCGGTTGAATTTTTACCTATAATTTGAATTTTTTGTGTCAAAAGTATTGACAAACGGAAATGTTTGTGGTATATTATGTATAATATTTTGAAAGGAGATGTCAATTATGGCATTTTGTAAGAATTGCGGCGCACAGCTCGCCGACGGCGTAGCTTTCTGCGCTAATTGCGGACAAAAGACAGAGGCTCCCGCACCTCAGGCTGCACCCCAGCCCACTCCCCAGCCTGCACCTCAGCCTGCTGCAGCACCCGCGGCTTCCGCTTCCCATTGGGACGGCGGCGTTCTGGATACCGTTGTAAATTCTATCGTAGCAAGCCTTATTATATCTATCACTTGCGGTATCGGTACTCCTTGGGCGATCTGCTATATGTGGAAGTTCATCATCAAGCACGCGGTTGTAGACGGCAAGAGACTTTCTTTTGACGGTACCGGAGGACAGCTCTTCGGCAACTGGATCAAGTGGTTCCTGCTTTGCATCATTACTTGCGGTATCTACGGTTTCTGGGTAGCTCCCAGACTCTATAACTGGGTCGTATCCCACACTCATATCGAGAACAAGTAAAATCACAAACCGCCGGGCAAAATGCCCGGCGGTGATTTTTTATTTTGAAACGATCCTTGTTTTTGACATATTGAATTTGCTGAAATATATCAGAAGAGTAGTGGCACACGCGAGCCATCCGAGAGGATAAGCCATGCCGATCGGCACAAGATTGCCGGATATGTAATTCGAGATCACAAAGAGCATTATCTGTCTGAAACCGACGAAGGTGGAAAGCATTATTATCATCGGTGCAGTGGTGTTGCCCGATCCGCGCAGAGCCGCTGCAACGACCTGATTTACGCAACAGCAAACGTAGAAGGGTGAGATAAAGCGCAAAAGGATCGCGGAATTTGTTACAACATCGGGATTATCGTTGAATATCGAGGTCCAGAACGGCGCCCAGATCATAATAGGAATTATGATCGCAATTGCAGAAATTACTGCCATACCGAGTGCGAGATAAGTGCCCTTCTTGGCGCGCTTGGTATCGTTGACTCCGAGGTTTTGACCGACGAATGTGGTGACTGCAAGACCGATCGATTGAATGGGCAGGAAGATAAATTGGTCGATCTTTGAGTATGCCGTCCAGGATGCGAGAACTACAGTTTGCATATCAACACCCGAGGTCAGTCTGCCGGGGATGACAGCGCTTGCAATGTAATACTGAACGAATACGTTCGAGAAAGAAGTGATCGCCATTTGTATTGCCGCGGGAAAACCGACTTTCACGATCTTTTTGAGATAAAACGCTTCGAATTTTATCTTTTTGAGTGCAAGCTTTACACATGTGTCGCTTCTGAAAAGAGCGACAAGAGTAAGGATGGCCGAAAGCGTCTGCGCGATGACCGTTGCAAGAGCAACTCCGGCAACGCCCATATCAAAATAGAATACAAAGAGCAGATCAAGCAGAGTATTGGTAACCGCAGCAGCGATAAGGAAATAAAAAGGTCTTTGGGAGTCACCGATCGCACGAAGGAAACCGGCGCCCATATTATATATCATAAGCGAAGTAACGCCCGCAAAATAGATGGTAAGGTAGGTTTTCGCCTCTTTGAAAACGGGATTCGCATCACCCGCACCATCCGCTTGAAGCATCAGATCAAGTGCAAACGGAGTCATAAGTATGCCGACTATTGTAAATATTACCGCCATAACGAGAGTCAGCGCCATTGCAGTGTGCACGGTCTTATTAGCCTTTTCTTCGTCTTTGGCACCGAAATACTGCGAGATGATTACGCCGGCTCCGCTTGAAAGACCAAGGAAAAATCCGATCAGGATATTAATGATCTGTCCAACACTTCCGACTGCCGCAAATGCTGCCGTATTGCCTGTCTGACCGATCACCCAGGTGTCAACAAGGTTGTAAAGCTGTTGAAAAAGATTGCCGACGAGGAGGGGAAGAGCAAAGAGCAGAATATTCTTTGCGATGCCGCCCTGCGTCATATCCATAGTTTCCTTTTTGCCGAATCCGAGCTTTTTTGCTGATACCATCTTTTGCCTCGATAAGTAAAATATTCTTGTTGAATATTATATCACAGAATTGTCGAAAAAGCAAGTTCATTTTACCACATAATTTGATTAAATATATTATTATATTAATAAGGCATTTTTTGTAAAAAACTTGGAGTTCAGTGTTCTTTTTAACAGAGGGTTGATAAAAAATAAACTGCAGAGACTGAATTTTACATAAAGTGGTTGACAAACTTCAGGGTTTGTTGTATAATTTTTATATATGTTTATTTATATGAGGTAAAAATTATGGCTATTTTGAAGCCGGGAACTATGACCAATCTGTTTTATACATACAGACCCGGGGAAGAAAACGTAGTTGAATCCATGCGCCGTCTGCGCGAGATCGGATTTGAGGTAATGGACCTCAATATGTGCCCCATGCAGAGAAACAAGTTCGAGCTTTGCGAGGACGAAAACTGGGAGAAATTCACTGACAATATCGGTAACGAGGCTGCAAAGCTCGGCATCACCTTCGTTCAGTGTCACCCCGTATATGCAAAACCTCTTTGCCGCCGCAAGTCGGCTGACGAGGACGGATGCGAGAAGAACGAGTTCTTTCTTAAGATGCTTGATCGCTCTCTCGATATCGCTTCCCGCCTCGGAATCCCGTGGGCTGTCATGCATCCCCTTGAGGAAGCAATTGAGGGCGAATACAATCTCGAATTCAATACCAAGTATAATCTTGATGTATACGGCCCCTTCTATGAAAAGTACGCACACAAGGGACTTGGATTCGCATTCGAGAATATGTGTGACGTTGACGGCAGACGTCGATTCGGTGTAACACCCGATGAGCTCAAGATGATCCTTAATGCTTTTGGTGACCGCAAAGTAGGTATCTGCTGGGACACCGGCCATGCAAACCGTATATACAACGACGGTATTGCACCTCTTCGCAGAGTAGGAAAGGACCTTGTCTGCACGCATATCGACGATAACGTCGGCACCGTAGACCTACACCAGCTGCCCTATATGGGAACTGTCCCGTGGCCTAAAGTTATGCAGGCTCTCAAGGATATTGAATACAAGGGCGGATTTATCTACGAGCTTTCCACAACCAAGAAACTGCCCGACGAGCTCAAGCAACCCGCTGTCGAGTATGCTTACAAGGTTGCTGAATATCTCGTGAATCTTTAAGTTTTTTTGCCGCGCGCTCCGCGGCTGAAAATAAAATATAATATTTCAATAATGAAAGGCAAGGTATTTCAAATGAAGAAATTTACCTCCATCCTTCTTGCTCTTGCAATGCTTGCAGCAATGACGGTCATCATGATCCCCACGGCTTCAGCCGCTTGGGACGGCTCCTCCGTATCCGCCGGTCTTATCGGTTCGGGTACAGAGTTCGATCCCTATCTCATTATGAGTGAAAATGATCTCGCTTTCCTCGCAAAGCAGGTCAACGATGCTGTTACCACCTATGCGGGTGAGTACTTCAAGCTTACCGTAGACCTCGACCTCGGCAATAAGCCCTGGGCTCCCATTGGCCAGATCAAGGCAAACTACTTCTCGGGTCACTTTGACGGCGACGGACACACCATCTCCAACCTCAACGTTAAGACCATCGATGACTCCAACGCTCTTTACGGCGGCGTTTTCGGACGTATCTTCGACGGTTCAGTAAAGAACCTCAACGTTGACGGCGCAACTATCGTGAGCCTCAAGTACGGAGGTGCTATTGCGGGTGTTCTCAACTGTACAGCAGAAGGCGGATCTTCCTCGATCGTTAACTGCCATGCAACCAATATCAACGTCAGAGGCGTTCAGATCGGCGGCATTGTAGGTCGTACCAGCCAGAAAAAGTGCGCCAAGGATCAGCTCCAGATCCTCGGCTGTTCCGCTACCAATATCACTCTTGGTTTCATGACTGCCGATGATTTCGGAACTACCGATGGCAACCACTTTGTCGGCGGTATCGTTGGCGGTGCAGGCGCGACCACCATCTCAGGATGTTTCGCAAAGAATATTACAGCTGATATTTACGGTACCGGATTTGCTCCCGCGGGCGGTATTGTAGGCGTTCTCGGTGCAGACTCCCAGAGCAGCGATGTTACCAACTGTTACGTTGTAGGAGTAAATCTTACTGCTCACGAAGGTTGTCATCCCGAAAAGACATCTCTCGGTGGACTTATCGGTAAGGGTGCTCACGTTGCAGTTGCCTTCGGCGATCCCAACACAGAGTACAATATTTATAACAACTTTGTTGCTGACGTTACCATTAGCAATACCTGCTCTGTAAACAACGGTGTCCTTATCGGTCTTGTTGCAGACTCCATTTACTTCAACGATGTATATTATGTTCCCGAATCGGGTCTTGCGTCCTTCGGTGCTGATGCTTACTATGCAGAATGGCCCTTCATGGAGATTAACGCAGTTTCCGAGCTCACCGCTGAAAAACTCAACAAGGGTAACTCCACCAAGGTTTGGGTTGACGACATTGTTGCAGGCCATCCCGTTATCGATGTTGAAGCTCTTCTCGCAAATGAGCCCGCATACGTTGACTACTACGTAGAAAACGCTGAAGAAACTACCGAAGAGGCGACCACCGAGGCTCCCGTAACTGAGGCTCCCACCACCGAGGCTCCCGTAACCGAAGCTCCCACCACCGAGGCTCCCGCTACCGAGGCTCCTGCAACCGAAGCTCCCACTACCGAGGCTCCCACTACCGAAGCGCCTAAGGCAGAGGGCGGATGCGGCGGTATGATCACCGCAGGTGTTGCAGTTATCGCACTTCTCGGTTCTGCAGTTGTATTTAAGAAGAGAAAGTAATATCGGTATCACCTACATTTGAGGTAATGAATATGAAAAAGTTTTTGAGAATTATCGCGTTTATTATGGCGCTCCTCACTCTCTCCGGCATGGTTGCCGCTTGTGCTGAAACCGGTACGACCGAGACCACCACCGAGGGCGGCGATGCTGCAACCCAGGCTCCCGTTGCCGA
The DNA here is from genome assembly GCA_045535375.1 of Eubacteriales bacterium. Classification (GTDB taxonomy): domain Bacteria; phylum Bacillota; class Clostridia; order Oscillospirales; family CAG-272; genus CAG-390. Next base: position 13,419 of record JAZSLM010000092.1, on the reverse strand, counting down.
CACTACTGCTGAGGAAACTCTTTACGCTCCCGACGATCTTCTGGAATCCTATAATTTCAATGAAACCATCACCATCTTCATGTGGTCGGACTACACCATGATGGAGTTCTACGCAGAAGAGACCGGTGACATTATTGATGACGCTATCTTCAACCGTAACGTTGCTGTTGAGGAAAGACTCGGTATTGAGTTCGAATACATTGAAGAGAAGGGTGCTTCCTCTAACTATACCCAGTGGATCCAGAAGGCAGAAAACGATTGGCAGTCTGATAATACATATGATATCTATGCAGGCTACAGCCGTTCCGCTCCTCTCATGACCCTCAAGGGCATGACCGCAAATCTTCTTGATTACGAGGCATTCAGCGTTGAAAAGCCTTGGTGGCCTGCTGCTCTTACCACCGAGTGTACCATCAACGATAAGCTCTATTTCTGCTCCGGCGATATTTCTACCAACCTTCTTTGGATGATGATCGGTACCTTCTATAATAAGGACCTTTACGATCAGTATTTCGGCGGCGAAAAGTCCCCCATGGATATGGTAGAAGATAACGAGTGGACAATGGAGAAGTTCTTCTCGATGGTTCAGGATATCTACGTTGATGACGGTAACTCAAAGAAGGATGATTCTGACTTCTACGGATACATCCTTTATCAGACCAACGCAGACGCATTCCAGACTTCTGCCGGAATCATTTCTATCGAAAAGGATGCAGAAAAAGGTCTCAGAATTTCCGAGGATTGGAACAGCCAGAGATGTGCCGATGCTTGCGCACTCGTTGGCGAATTCCTTGCTTCCGAAGGTGTTATCTATAACGACAGCACCTCCATCAGAAATATCTTCTATGAAGAGCGCGGAATCTTCATTACCGACCGTCTCTTTATCGTTGCAGGTAAGGATAAGCAGGAAACCGGCAAGATCGAGTTCTCCTACGGCCTTGTTCCTCAGCCCAAGTTCACCACCGACCAGGAGATGTTCCTTACAAACGTAGGCCATCCCTTCACTATGTATGCTGCAAACTCCCAGTCCAAGATTCTCGAAGCTGCCGTAACCACTCTTGAAGCTATCGGTTCCGCAAACCACCGCACCGTTACTCCCGCGGTATTTGAGGTTGCAATGAAGGTAAGATATACCGACGACCCCCAGACTTCCGGTATGTATGACCTCCTCCGCGAAGGTATCTCCTTTGATATCGGACGTCTTTATGCTTCCACCTTCCAGAACGGAACCGCAAACCTTTTCCGTACCACCGCTCTTTCCGGTAACCCCTCCGGACTTCTTTCCAATATCAAGAAGAACGTTAAGGTAATCGAAAAAGGTATCACCACCATTATGGATTTCTACGGTAAATAATTTCATTATTGAAGCATGCTCATCGCAAGATGAGCGTGCTTTTTGTATTTTTTATTGAAATATTGACATTCTTTTATTGAAGTGTTGACATTTTAACAAAAACATGCTATAATTGTTCAACCAAATAAAAAGCGGAGGCTCACTATGAAAAAGTATGTCAATTTAATCGCATTCCTTCTTGCTCTTGTTATGCTTGTCGGAACTGCAGTTGCATGTGCTGAAACAAGTGGCGGTGAAGAAACCACCGAGGCAACCGCAGAAACCAACGCACCTTCCGGTGATGCTAATTCCACCGAAGCGGAAACAACTGCAGAGGAAACCCTTTTTGCTCCCGATGATCTTAAGGAAAAGTATGAGTTCAACGAAACGATTACAATCCTTATGTGGGACGACTACCGCATGACCGAATTCTACTCTGACGAAACCGGCGACCTTATTGCCGATTCCATCTACCACCGTAATATCAAGGTCTGCGACAGACTCGGTATTACTCTTGAGTTCGTTGAAGAACCTGGCGACTCCGGCGACTATAAGCAGTGGGTTCAGAAGGCCGAAAATGACAGATCTTCGGACAACTTCTTCGATATCTATGCAGGTTATAGCCGCTCTGCTCCCCTTATGGCTCTGAAGGGAATGACCGCAAACCTTCTTGATTATGATGCATTCAACGTTGAAAAGCCCTGGTGGCCCGAGGCTCTTACCTCCGAGTGTACCGTTAACGGCAAGCTCTTCTTTGCAACCGGTGATATCGCAACCAGTATGCTTTGGTACATGAATGGCTTTATGTACAACAAGGAGCTTTATAAGGATCATATTTCCTCCGAAAGAACTCCTATGGACATGGTTCTTGATAATGAATGGACCATGGATATTTTCTTCGGTATGGTCAAAGACCTTTACGTTGACAACAACCAGAACGGAGCTAAGGACGATACTGACTTCTTTGGTGCAACAATGTACTCCACCGACCTCGGTGCATTCCAGATCGGTGCAGGTATCACCTCTCTCGAAAAGACAGAGGACGGCGGTCTCAGAATTTCCGAGCAGTGGAACAGCCAGCGTTGCGCTGACATTTGTGCGCTCCTCGGCAGCTATATTCAGCAGCCCGGCGTATACTCTGCAACCTCCGCATCCAGAACTCCTTTCTTTAATCAGACCTCTATCTTCCATATGGACAGAATCTTCCTTATCAAGGGCGTAGATAACGGTAGCTCCACCGATAAGGTTGAGTTCGTTTGCGGCGTTGTTCCGGTACCTAAGTATGATAACACTCAGGAAAAGTACAGAACCAACCTCGGTAACCCCTACACTATATATGCTGTTAACAACACCTCCAAGAAGGTTGAGGCAGCCGTAACCACTCTCGAGGCTATGGGCTCCGAAAACTACCGCAGCGTAACTCCTGCTGTATTCGAAGTAGCAATGAAGGTAAGATACAGTGACGATGCTCAGACCTCTCAGGTCTTTGATATCCTCAAGGAAGGCGTTTCCTTCGACCTTGGCAAGCTTTACGGCACCAGCTTTGGCGACGTAACCTCTAACCTCTTCCCGAATACCGCAAACTCCGCAAACTATTCCTCATTCCTTTCTCAGCTCAAGGCGAGTGAAAGAATTATAAACAGAGCACTTACTGATCTTATGGATATTTATAAGTAAACAATATAATTCCATATTTTGCAGGTTCACCGAAAGGTGAGCCTGCTTTTCCTTGTAACTGTTTTATAATAATTTCCGGCAATAATTAATCGTTTCTACTCTTTTTTTGTGCAAATTGGTTGACAAATCAATTCGATTATGATATAATTATTGCAACCTAAATAAAAAATGGAGGCTTACTATGAAAAAGTTTGTCAGACTGATCGCAATGATGCTCGCACTTATTACCGTGCTTGGTGTTGCGGTTTCCTGTGCCAATACAGGCACACCTGAAGAAACCACCGATGCGGGCGCAGGAGCAACCACCACCGCCGCTATCGATGAAACGACAGCAGAGGAAACTCTTTACGTACCCGACGATCTCGATGAAACTTATAACTTTGGTCAGACCATCACCTTCTTTATCTGGGATGACTGGCGTATGATGGAGTTCTACTCCGACGAGACCGGCGACCTTATCGATGATGCAATCTATCACCGTAACGAAAGAGTTCAGACCAGACTCGGCGTTACCTTTGAGTGGGTAGAGGCTCCCGGCGATTCGGGCGACTATAGTGCTTGGATCGCAAAGGCAGAAAACGACTGGGCAGCAGATAACGAATTTGATATCTATGCCGGCTACAGCCGTACCGTTCCGCTTCTGACTCTCAAGAATATGTCCGCAAACCTTCTCGCTCAGCAGGCTTTCAGCGTTGAAAAGCCCTGGTGGCCCGAGGCTCTTACCACCGAGTGCACAATCAACGACAAGCTCTTCTTCGCAACCGGTGACATTGCAACCAGTATGCTTTGGTACATGGTAGCATTTATGTATAACAAGGATCTTTACAAGGATTATTTCGGCGAAGAAAAGACTCCTATGGATATGGTTCAGAATGATGAATGGACCCTCCAGAACTTCCTTGCTATGGTTCAGGATGTTTATGTTGACTCCGATAACAACGGTCAGAAGGACGTTACCGACTTCTATGGCGCTTCTATCTACTCCACCGATATCACTGCGTTTATGATTGGCGCGGGCATTACTTCCCTTGAAAAGGCAGAGGATGGCAGTCTTCGTATCTCCGAAAAGTGGAACAGCCAGCGTTGTGCTGACATTTGTGAAACTGTTGGTGAGGCTATGAAGCTCCGTGGTATCATCTGTAATGACGACAGATCCACCTTCCGTACACAGCAGTCCGTATTCCATATGGACCGTGTATTCAACATTTGCGGTGTCGATAATGGCGACCCAACACCTTATGAATTCAGCGTTGGAGTAGTTCCCGTTCCTAAGTTCGATGAATCTCAGGAAGAGTTCAAGACCAACCTTGGTAACCCCTACACTATGTATGCTATCAATGCACAGTCCAAGGAGCTTGAGGCTACCGCTACCACTCTCGAGGCTATGGCATCTGAAAACCACCGCAGCGTAACTCCCGCGGTATTCGAGGTAGCTATGAAGGTAAGATACACAGATGACCCTCAGGTTGCAGAAATGTTTGACATTCTCAAGAATAACGTATCCTTTGACGTTGGTCAGCTTTACTACTACGCAACCGAAAAGCTTCCCGCAAAGGTATTCAGCGATACATGTCTCTCCGGTAACCCCTCGGGATTCCTCTCAGCTCTCAAGAAGAGTGAAAGAGTTATCAATAACAAGATCAAGGAAATTATGAAGGGCTACGAAAACTAAATTGCATAATTTTACCGCTTGCCTCAAAATATATGGGGCAAGCGGTTGTTTTTTTGCAATTTCCTATTGACATAGCGTTCAAAATGTGATAAAATAAAGCATATTTTATTTTGGAGGACATTGATATGTTTTTTGAAAGAGTAAAGGATTTTGACGCGGAAGTCGGCGCGGCGTGCGGCAGAGAATTTGCACGTCAGTGCGGTAACATTGAGCTTATCGCGTCTGAAAACATCGTTTCCGAGGCAGTTCTGCTTGCAGCAGGCGGCGTTCTTACCAACAAGTATGCGGAAGGTTATCCCGGTAAGCGTTATTACGGTGGATGCGAGTTTGTTGACGAGGTAGAGAATATTGCCCGCGAACGCGCTTGCAAGCTTTGGGGCGCTGATCATGCAAACGTTCAGCCTCATTCCGGCGCGAATGCAAACCTCGCAGCTTTCTTTGCACTTCTTCAGCCCGGTGATAAAGTTCTTTCTATGAATCTTGCTCACGGAGGACATATCTCTCACGGTCTGCCCATCAACATTTCGGGTAAGTACTTCAGCATTTACCAGTACGGCGTTGATGCCGAAACAGGTCTTATAGATTACGACGAGGTTCGCCGTATGGCACTCGAATGCCGTCCCAAGATGATCCTTGCGGGCGCAAGCGCATACCCCAGAATTATTGATTTTGCAAAGTTCCGCGAGATCGCCGATGAGGTTGGTGCATATCTTATGGTAGATATGGCTCATATCGCAGGTCTTGTTGCGGCAGGTGTTCATCCCTCGCCCGTTCCTTACGCAGATATCGTAACTACCACCACTCACAAGACTCTCCGCGGTCCCCGTGGCGGTCTTATCCTCTGCCGCGAACAGTTTGCAACAGCAATCGACAAGGCAATATTCCCCGGAACCCAGGGCGGTCCCCTTATGCATATCATCGCCGCAAAGGCAGTTGCTCTCGGCGAAGCACTCCGTCCCGAATTCGTTGACTATCAGAAGCAGGTCGTTGCGAATGCAGCACGCCTTGCAAAGGGTCTCAACGAGCGCGGAATCAAGCTTGTTTCGGGCGGTACCGAGAACCACCTCATGCTTCTCGACCTCCGTGACACCGGTATGACCGGCCGTGAGCTTGAAGTAAACCTCGATGCAGTTCACATTACCGCAAACAAGAACGCCATCCCCAACGACCCCCAGAAGCCCGCATATACTTCGGGTCTCCGCGTAGGTACTCCCGCAGTTACCACCCGCGGCTTCGGTCTTGAGGAAATGGACAAGATCGCCGGTTTCATTGCTGATACGGTTTATGATTTCGAAGGCAAGAAGGCGTCTATTGCAGAGGGTGTTGCTGAGCTTTGTGCTAAGTTCCCCATCTACGTAGGCTGATAAATCAAATAGAAGCGTTTGAAGACTAAACAACAATAAAAATATGAGGTCGAAAGACCTCGGATTTTTATGTATAAAATTAATATACTTCCTTTTCGAACTTCTTCCACGGAACGTCGATGCCGGTCTCGTTGTCGAGAAGTCTGCCGATGTGGTAGAGAAGGGGAAGATCGTCAGCCTTGATAACGCCCATGGACTCGAGAGTCTTAGCCGCCTCAACGGTTCTGCCTGCGATAGCGATGGACTCGAGGGTAACGCCCTTGAGAGCTTCCATAGCATCCTTGAAGCTCATGCCGGTTCCAAGGAGAGTACCGATCTTACGGGTTCTGCCGCCGAATACGGTAACGTAGAGGTCACCTGCGCCGAGCTCAATGTTATCGGGGTGACCGCCGCAAAGGTTAAGAAGGATTCTCATCTCGCGAACTGCCTGACCGAAGAGAGCAGCCTGGGAGTTGTAATGCTCAAACTCACGACCCTCGCGCTTGTAGGACATACCGATCGCAAGAGATACGCCGAGAGCGTATGCGTTCTTGAGAGCAACTGCGCACTCAACACCGCGAACGTCGGTGGAAAGGCTTACGTGGTAGTAAGGAGCCTCGAAGAGATCACGGATCTCGCGGAGAAGCTCGATCTTGCGTCCGCAGAAGGTTACGCAAGAGGGGTCAAGGTCTGCAAGCTCATAGCTGGTGCAAGGACCGCCGACTGCGCAGAAATCAATGTTCTTCTTGCCGCAAGCCGCAGCAACCTCTTCCATTCTCTCGGGGTAGGAGATCATCTTACCTTCGCCAAGGTGGATCATACCCTTGGAAATGGAGAGCACCGGAACTCCGTCGGGAAGGCGCGGAATTACGTAATCGAGATACCAGTCAAGACCGAAGCTGGAAACGCCGCAGATGGAGAGATCTGCTCCCTCGAGAGCCTTGTCCATCTCGTCAACGGTGTAAAATTCGGTTCCTGCGGGAATGGGGCGCTTGAGAGTGAGGTGCTCACCGGTAGCACGTGCGTGTGCGATGATCTCGCCGTCAAGGGGAGAACCAACGTAACGGATCTTGCAGCCGTTGTAAGCGGCAGGCCAAGTGATAGAGGAGCCCATCATGCCACAGCCGATAACTGTAATAATGGGGTGCTGAGACTTGTTTTTCATTTTGTATCTTCCTTTATTAAAAATTTTTCCTCATATATTATACTACAAATCTTGAGTGATTTCAATATGGTTTTTGAAAAATCGGCGTTTTGCTTATTTTACAACAGTAAGGAATGGGATTTTATAGTAAAAATAACACCCGCATATGCAGGTGTTATTTTTATGTAATTAACCGAGAGTGTTAATGATCTTTGTGAGAGCTTTGCTCCAACCCATCTTCTGGCTTGCATAGTAGCTGCTCCAGGAGGAACTTCCTGTTTCCTGAGCCGCCTGACGGAATGCGGAGAAACAGTTGTTGAGCTGGTCTGCAAACAGACGGCCGGGGTCGAATACGAGAGTATCGTGAAGAAGGTCGAACATTCTTGCGTTTTCAAGAGTGTCAAGATAACGGTACTGGAATGCTTCCTGATAGATAACGGGAGTCAAGTAGCGATAACCGTAAGAGGAAAGGCATTCAAGAACTGCTGCGGACTTGGTGGGATCGGGAGCGTTGGTGGGGATGGAGTACATACTTACCCAGTAGCTTGTAATGGTGTAATAGTCTTCCTGGTTCTTGTCATAAAGCGGGAAGGGAAGGATCGCAAAGTCGAAGTTTACGTCCTGGAGAGAGTTCTGAACATCGGAAACGCCGCCGCAGTGGAAGAGAACGTTACCGGAGGTGAATCCGTTTGCAGCGTTGATCGCAAGTATCTCAACGTCAGCATTGTCGAACAGGAACGCGCGGCAGGTCTGGAACCATGTTTCAAGTCTGTCGCCTGCGAGCTCTTCGGACATAACGAGCTTATTGTCAGCATCGTACTCAACAAAACGGAAGCCTGCGCCGTAGAAAAGGCTGTCGTATTCAACGTTGTTGGGGAACGTTACGCTGTAAGCCGCAGAACCGTCGGGATTGATACCCTGAATGGTGCCGACAGCGATCTCGGAGAACTTCTCCATGGTCCACTCTTTGTTTTCTACAAGCTCGTAAACGTTGGGGAGATTGTGATTCTCGGCAAGATCGAGGTTGCAGATGATAGCGTGGATGTTACGGACGAGAGTACCGGTAATATCACCGGTTATGAAGTATACATTGTTGTTGATATGGCAGGATTCCTGAATATCGGAAGGCCACCAGGGTCTTTCCCAATCGAGATACTGGATCTCGCCAAGGTCAAGGTAAAGGTTCTTCATTGCACCGATGGGAGCGGCGGGAGTGTACTGACCGACAAGGTCGAACGCATCCTGCTGACCTGCATTAACGTTTGCCTCAACGGTAACGATGAAGGAGTTTCTGTTGTCCCAGTCACCGGTCTGCTTAACAAAAACGAGATCAATACCAAGGCGTTCTTCTGCACGAACCTGACGGTCGTAAATAGCGTCGTGGATCTTTTCGCCGTTGGTAACGTCATCTTCGTTCCATTCCCACATCATCTGGTTGGACCAGGTGAAGATAACGAATTCTTCGTTGTTGTAATTAAGCTCGGGGAGTCTGTCGAGCTCGTAGCCGTTTTCGTCAACGGGATAAGTGGTTTCGGGAGTTTCGGTGGTTGCAGCTACGGGAGCCTCTGTTGCGTCCGGAGTGCTTGCGGTTGTGCCATCACCCTGTTCAGCGGGCGTATTTGCACAGGAAGCAAAGCAGAGAAGTACAGTCAGAAGCGCCATAAAAAGTGCCGAAAAACGGATCTTTTTCATTGGAATAGTTCCTTTCATAAATTATTTTATAATATATAATACCATTTTTTTACCCCGTTGTCAAGCGCTTTTGCAAAATAGCGAAAAAACTTGTCAACGGGGCTGGATTATTTAATTATTAGGCTCAAAAGATGTTTTAAGTGCTTCGTATTTATCTTCCGCGCTTACTTTGTCCGGAGCGCAAACGCAATAGTAGAATTTGCATTTCGGCTCGGTTCCGCTGGGACGAACGGCTACCCAACAACCGTCCTCAAAGATGAATCGAAGAACGTCGGAAGCGGGGAAACCTGCGGCTTTCATTTCGTCCGAAAGGTAATCCTCGACTTTTACTACCTTCACTCCGCCGACCTCTGCAGGAGAATTGGCACGCAGACCTGCAGTAAGAGCCGCGATCTTTGCTTTGCCGTCAAGTCCGGGGAAGTAGAAATTCGACTGAGAATCAAGGAAGTAACCGTATTTCTCGTGAATAGCAGCAAGAATATCAATGAGAGTCAGACCGTAGTTCTTATAATAAGCGGCTGCCTCGCAAAGCATGAGCGATGCCTGAACGCCATCCTTGTCGCGAACAAAATCGGAAACCAGACAGCCGTAGCTTTCCTCATAGCCGAAAACGAAGCCGTAATTGCCCTCGGCACGGTGGCGTGCGATCTTCTCACCGATAAATTTGAATCCCGTCAGCGTCTTTTCAACCTTAACACCGTAGCGCCCGCAGATGCGGTCACCAAGGTCGGAGGTTACGATGGTGGTTACCATATAAGCATCCGCGGGAAGCGAACTTCCGTCGGTGCGTCGGGAAAGGATATATTCAAGAAGTACAGCGGCGGACTGGTTGCCTGTCATAAGCACCATTTCTCCGTTCTTGTTAAGCGCCGCAACGCCGAGACGGTCGCAGTCGGGGTCCGTGGTGATGACGATGTCGGCGCCCGTTTCCTTTGCGATCTTGAGCGCCTTGGTGTAAGCCTTGGGAGACTCGGGATTGGGGGATTCGGTACCCGAAAAATCGGGATCGGGATCGCACTGTGAAAGGACGGGGATCACCTCGTAACCGCAATCCGAAAGCACGCGGCGTACGGGTACGTTGCCCGTGCCGTGCTGGGGCGAATAAACGACCTTCAGTTTGCCCGCGCTTTCTCTGTCGCGGGAGATCGAGATGTTTTCAACGCGCATAGCGTATTCGTCGTCGATCGAGGAGTCGAGCATAACGATTCTGTCGCCAGCTTCTTCAAGGGAGAGGCAGGGAACAGCAAGCTCATCTTTAACTTCTCCGACAAGACGGATGACCTTTTCACTTTCTTCAAGAGAAAGCTGACAGCCTTCAGAGTCGTAGATCTTGTAGCCGTTGTACTCGGGCGGATTGTGCGAAGCGGTTATCATAACACCTCCCGCCGCGCGCATCTTGCGGACGGAGAAGGAAAGCATGGGCGTGGGACGAAGCGAATCAAAGATATAAGCCTTAACACCCGCGGCGGCAAAAACACCGGCAGTCGCAAGCGCAAATTCACGCGAACAGCGGCGGTTATCGTGCGAGATAACAACGCCCTTTTCTGCGGCATCGGCACCGAGGCTCTTGATATATTCGGCAAAGCCGAGGCTGACGCGCATAACGGTGTAAATGTTCATTCTGCCGATTCCCGCGCCGAGAATACCGCGCATACCGCCCGTGCCGAATTCAAGCTCGGCGGCAAAACGTTCTGCAATCGCGCGCTCATCGCCCTCTATCGAGATCAGCTCATTCTTAAGCGAAGCGTCAAGCCCCGGGAAAGAGAGCCATCTTTTATAATCATTCAAGTATCTTTCGGATGACATTCAAGTTCTCCTCTTCAAAAATAATACCCTAATATTATACTATATTTGCGCGTGGTTTTCAAGTACCGAAAAAGAAAAAAGCAGACTTTTCATCGCAATAAGAGCCATTTTTTCGATATCTTCGACAAGGAATCCCGACTTATGTTTTTTCAGAGTACGATGATTTTATTATGTTCAATGCTTGGTAAATTTATTAACAGTAACAAAGCATTTGCATTGTTACAAAAGTCTTGAAGAGATAGAAATATGTTTTTACTGAATGTGAGTAAATAACCTATTTATTATATCGATTGATTTGATACAAAACAGACAATAATATGTGCCAAATTGTCTCTTTACAATTGATAACGAGTGTGGTATAATAATGTCAACAAAGAAAATGGGGATATAAAATGGTACTGAAAGATAAGATCAAAGAATTACGCACTTCGCGGAATATGACTCAGGAGTCTGTTGCAGAGCATCTCGACGTTTCTTCGCAGACGGTTTCTAAATGGGAACGAGGTTTACTGTGTCCCGATATTTCGCTTTTGCCCAAGATAGCGCTGCTGTTCCGATGCTCAATAGATTATCTGTTCGATATGGAGTCCGCGTGGGGAATTGAGCACAGACGCGAATTTATGGAGAATATCAGACAATTGTACGCCAAAAAAGATTACGACGGTATTTATAAAGCTTGGCTTGTTGAAATTGAATTGAATCCCGATAACTATTCCAATTATACGGATCTGATGCTTTTCGTGATTCGAAATAAGAGATTCGATGGTGAATGTATCACAAAAATGTTGTCCTTGGCAGAGCACGCGGAGAAATGCTGTACCGAGGACGATATAAGAAACGAGATAAACCGACTGATGATAGCAATCTGTTCATCATCTTGCGATCCCAAAATCAATAAAAAGGCAATTGCATTTTACAATAAACTTCCGATGCTTCGCCACAGCAGAGAGGTTTATGCCGGATACGTTCTGGATGGAGAGGAGTTACGCGATCAGATCAAAAAGAATATCGCATATCTCGTCGATCTTGCAGAATGTTCAGTAAGACAGTTGATCCCGGAGGGAGCGGGAGCAAGCGAAAAGCTTTTTTATTATAAAAAAGCGGCGGATTTTTATGAAATTCTGCTTGACGGTAAATTCGGAGGTTTTTATGACGTTCCGCTTCTTTGCAATTACAAAGAGATCGCGTCACTTCTGTGTGAGCTCGGTGAATCTTATGAAGCGCGTCTGTACGTTGAGCGGATAATTAATATGATAAAGCGACACATATCTCAAAATGCTGAAAAAGACATTTCCGAACTGCTTTACAGTGCTTTTCGGGAAAACAGTGCAGACCCAATAATAAATTGCGAAAAAATACTGAATAGTATGAAAAAGGACAAAAATCTCGCGGCGTTTTACGAGGACGTTGACGCCGTACTTGAACTTATGAGGTGACGATGTGAAAAAAGCTATTACTGCGGTTTTTATGCTCTTGACTGCAATTATGATTCTTTGCGCTTGCAACAACGAGGATGTAACGGAGCAGACCGGCGCACAAACCGAATCAACCGAAGCAGCGCAAACAGAAACGACCTCCGAACCGGAAGATCCTTTTTCAGCGGTACGCGAGAGCGGGGAAGAGTGGTTGAAATACGGTTTGTCTGCGTATGAGAGCGGAAAAGAGCCGAGCGATCTCAAGGATTTCTTTTCCGAAAACGCGAATCTCAGCTATCTGACGCTTTATGATCATATGTTTACATTTGATGAAGAAAAGTCGGTTCCCACAGCGGAAGCACTCTTTTGCTTTATCCTCGACGAATACGGCATCGATGCGCTTCTCGATATTGATAAACGTATCGAATATAAGACCGCATTTTTGAAGTCGCTTGGACTTGATATAGAATATACACAGCCTGCAGAGATAGAGGCATTGCTGGTATCGATGGATTTTTCATCGAACAAAAATTATAAATACATTATTTCATTTGATAGCATTACATATTATTTCAAAGATTTCGGCAGCGGAACGCCGTCGCAGTATCATGGATTTTTGTTCTATAATACTCGCGGTTTAAACAAGATGGTTGAGTATATCAATGAAAATGTACCGGGCGGAATATTCGATACCGAACGCAATTATGACTTCTATATGACATTTGACGGTAGTGGATACTCAAAAACAATCACTGCCACCGGTAATATGTATATCAACGATTCAAATTCCGGATTACATGAAGCCGTTCACGCAATGGGAATAGTAACGTATGATAATATTTGGCTTAGCGAGGGAATATGTAATTATTTTGGAAAAGCTCTCGGGTTTAACGATCAGATCGCATTATCGTATATGCAGATTCTCTCAATGGCGAAAATGGGATACTTTGATGAACGTGCAAAGGCGGGCGACGAACACGCGATTATGTCTAAAAGCGTTTATGAAAAATATAGCGAGCGAGGAGGAAAGCTCGATTCGGTCGATTCATTCGACCTGCGGCTGTATTACGATATCGCCGCCGGCATCGAACTTGAAACGGGTAATTACGTGACACTCGGACAAGCGTATAAGGCGGCAAACAAAAAAGAGTGTAATTCGGTTGGCGAGGAACTCTCCTACGATCAGACTACCTCTTTGATGATGTATCTGGTTGATAATTACGGAATCGAAAAGCTTCTTGAAACATATAAAACGCAGAATGTATCAATGATATTCGGCAAAGACTATGAAGCCTTGAAGGCAGAATGGTTGGAATATTTGAAATAATCAAACAACA